>JBMDXU010000317.1:0-17527 GCA_048594485.1 Pseudactinotalea sp.
AACCGATGAAGCCGAAGGTCTCCCAGCCGCGGTCGGCGGGCTCGGGTGACCCGCGCGAGATGCCGAGGGCGAGCCGACCGTCTGAGAGCAGGTCGAGCGCGGCCGCCTCCTCGGCGAGGTAGAGCGGGTTCTCGTACCGCATGTCGATGACGCCGGTGCCGACCTCGATCCGCTCGGTCCGAGCGGCCATGGCCGTCAGCAGCGGGATGGGCGAGGCGGCCTGGCGAGCGAAGTGGTGGACGCGGACGTAGGCGCCGTCGATCCCGCGCTCATCGGCGAGCTCGGCGAGCGCGACCGCCTGGACGAGGGCGTCCTTGGCGGTCGGGGTCCGGGAGCCGGGGGTCGGGCCGTAGTGACCGAACGAAAGGAAGCCGACCTTGTTCATTTTTGGACCAACTCTGGGACGGGGTGCGACATTCCCGACGCCGACCGTGCCGTCATCGTGACCCGAACGGGACGCCGACGAACGCGGAGGAGACCGGGGGCACCCCGAGCGTCGCGAGCACCTGGGCGGCGACGTCGGCCTGCTCGAGAGCGCCGGGCGGTGTCGTCGGCACCTGCGGGCCCGACGCGGCGATCCAGGCAGTTCGTTCGACGTCGCTGTCGCCTCCGTGGCCGCCGCGGTCGAGGTGCCCGTGATCGGTGACGACGACGATCGTCCAGTCCTCGCCCTCACGCTGGTCGACGGCGTCGAGCAGCATCCCGAGATGCCTGTCGGCCTCGGCGATGGCGGTCCGGTAGGTGCGGCGGGCGCCCCTCAGGTGGGCGATCTCGTCGGTCGCCCCGAGGTAGACGACGGCGAGCGAGCCGTGCGTGCCGTCATGGGCGCGGAGGAACTCGAGCGAGCGCTCGGTGACGGCGGCGTCGGCCTTGCGGTAGGAGCTGACGGTGGGCAGCACGGCGCGCGGGTGCCAGCCGCCGTCGGCGAACAGAGGTCCGCCGCTCGAGCGGCGCACGAGGGGCGCCCAGTCCGCGGCGACCCAGGTCGCGAGGTCCGGCCTGGCACGGCGGGCGACGCTGACGACGTCGGGGTGCTCGGCGTAACGGTTGCTGCGGAAGTCGTTGTCGCGGACGCCGTGGGCAGAGGTGAGGACGCCGGTGAAGATCGTCGACCAGGACGGGCCGGAGATGGTGGGGCCGTCGTCGTTGACGCGCACCGGGGCGAGGAAGCCGGTGCGGGCGAGGCGGTCGATCGTGGGGGTGTCGACCTCGAGGAGGGTGTCGTACCGGACGCCGTCGATCCCGACGACGAGGACGTGATCGGTGCTGGTCACGGGCAACGATCCTTCCACCTCGCCGACGACCGGGGACAGGGGTCGGAGGTCGGTCTACACTCGAACGCATGTACGAGTACGCGGAGCTGCACGCGCACTCGGCGTTCAGCTTCCTCGATGGTGCGAGCCAGCCCGAGGAGCTG
Source organism: Pseudactinotalea sp. (assembly GCA_048594485.1). GTDB lineage: Bacteria > Actinomycetota > Actinomycetes > Actinomycetales > Beutenbergiaceae > Pseudactinotalea. Next base: position 1,418 of record JBMDXU010000317.1, read on the forward strand.
GTGGTCGAGGCGGTGGGCCGGGGGCTGTCGGCGCTCGCGCTGACCGATCGCGACGGGCTGTACGGCGTGGTCCGGTTCTCCGAGGCCGCCCGCGGGCTCGAGCTGCCCAGCATCTTCGGCGCCGAGCTGACGGTGCCGGCGCACGGCGGCGACCGCGAGCAGCACCTGCTCGTGCTCGCCCGCGGCCCGGAAGGGTACCGGCGCCTGTCGCGCTCCATCGCCACGGCGCACCTGGCCACCGGCACCAAGGGGGAGGCCGACTACCGTCTCGACGAGCTCGCCGAGCACGCGGGTCACTGGACGATCCTCACCGGCTGCCGACAGGGCGCCGTCCGCCAAGCCCTGGAACCGGCACCCGGACGCTGGGACGTCACCGCCGCACGGACCGAGCTGGACCGGCTGGTCGAGCTGTTCGGTCGGGACGGCGTCGCCGTCGAGATCACCGATCGGGGTGCGCCGCTGGACGCGGCACGCTGCGAGGTCCTCGTCGATCTCGCTCACGCGGCCGGGCTGCCGGTCGTCGCCACCGGCAACGTCCACTGCGCCCACCCGCGCCATCAGCCGCTCGCCGACACCCTCGCCGCCGTCCGCGCCCGCTCCAGCCTCGACGACCTCGACGGCTGGCTGCCGCCCACCGCGGCCCACATCCGCAGCCCCGTCGAGATGGCGCACGTGCACCGCCGCCATCCGCACGCGCTCACCGCCACCCTCGAGCTCGCCGAGCGGTGCGCCTTCGACCTCAACCTCGTCGCCCCGAGCCTGCCACCGCACCCGGTGCCGCCCGGGCACACCGAGGCCACCTGGCTGCGCCACCTCACGTACGCCGGCGCGGCCGAGCGCTATGGCCTCCGCGACGCCGAGCGGCAACCCGGCGCCTACGCGATGATCGAGCACGAGCTCGCGATCATCGAGAAGCTGGGGTTCCCGGGCTACTTCCTCATCGTCCACGAGATCGTCGACTTCTGCCGACGCCAGGGCATCCTCGCGCAGGGCCGCGGCAGCGCCGCCAACTCCGCCGTCTGCTTCGCGCTCGGCATCACCGCCGTCGACGCCGTCCAGCACAAGCTGCTCTTCGAGCGCTTCCTCTCCGAGGGCCGCTCGGGCTACCCCGACATCGACGTCGACATCGAGTCCCGCCGCCGCGAGGAGGTGATCCAGTTCGTCTACGAGCGGTACGGCCGCAGCCACGCCGCGCAGGTCGCCAACGTCATCTCCTACCGGCCCCGCTCCGCCGTCCGCGACGCGGCCAAGGCCTTCGGGTACGACGTCGGCCAGCAGGACGCCTGGTCCAAGGGCATCGAGCGCTGGGGATCGTTGCGTGCGCAGGGAGCCGCAGCCCACGTCCGCCCCGACCCACGTTTCCCGGAGCAGCCCGAACGCCTCAGCGAGCAGGAGCGGCTGCGCCGCGACGGACCCTGGACACCGAGCCCCGAGGTCGATGCCGCCGCTACCGGTGACACGGACGACATCCCTGCTCACGTCGTCGACATGGCCGAGCAGATGCTGAAGCTGCCACGACACCTGGGCATCCACTCCGGCGGCATGGTGCTCTGCGAGGGGCCGGTCATCGACGTCTGCCCCGTCGAGTGGGCCACCATGCCGGGTCGCACGGTGCTGCAGTGGGACAAGGACGACTGCGCCGACGCCGGCCTGGTCAAGTTCGACCTCCTCGGGCTCGGCATGCTGACCGCGCTCCGGCTCGCCTTCACCTGGGTCAAGGACATCGAGGGTGTCGAGGTCGGGCTGCACTCGATCCCACAAGAGGACCCGGCGGTCTACGACCTGCTCTGCGCCGCCGACACCGTGGGTGTGTTCCAGGTCGAGTCCCGTGCTCAGATGGCGACGCTGCCGCGGCTGCGACCCCGCCGCTTCTACGACATCGTCGTCGAGGTCGCCCTCATCCGCCCCGGTCCCATCCAGGGCCAGAGCGTGCACCCGTTCATCAACCGCAAGAACGGTCGCGAGCCGGTCACGTACCTGCACCCGCTGCTCGAACCGGCGCTCGCCAAGACGCTCGGCGTGCCGCTGTTCCAGGAGCAGCTCATGCAGATCGCGATCGACGTCGCCGGCTTCACACCCGGCGAGGCCGACCAGCTGCGCCGCGCCATGGGCTCCAAGCGCTCGCTCGAGCGGATGGAGGCGCTGCACCAGCGTCTCCTCGACGGCATGGCGCAGCGCGGCATCGGCCCGGACATCGGCGAGCAGATCTTCGACAAGCTCAAGGCCTTCGCGGACTTCGGCTTCCCAGAGTCCCACGCCTTCAGCTTCGCCTACCTCGTCTATGCGAGCTCGTGGCTCAAGGTGCACCACCCCGAGGCCTTCTACGCCGGGCTGCTCGCCGCGCAGCCGATGGGGTTCTACTCGCCGGCCTCGCTCGTGGCCGATGCCACCCGGCACGGCGTGCGCACCGAGCGGGCCGATGTCACCCGGTCGGGTGTGCAGGCGTGTGTGGAACGTGTCGACGGCGACTCGGCCGGACCACTGGCCGTGCGTCTGGGCCTCGCCCCGATCCGTGGCATCGGCGAGAAGACCGCCGAGCGGATCGTCGCCGCCCGCGAACGGGCGCCGTTCCACGACGTCGCGGACCTGTCGCGCCGGGTCGGGCTCTCCGCCGTCCAGCTCGAGGCGCTGGCCACCGCGGGTGCGCTCGCCGGCTTCGGCCACGATCGCCGGCCCTCCCTCTGGCTCGCGGGCGCGCTGGCGGGGGAGAGCGGGCAGCAGCACGCCGGCTTCGTGCAGGAGCCGCTGCCGTTCACCGCGGCCGGCCTCGACGTGCCCGACCTCCCCCCGATGGACGAGGTGACCCAGGCCGTCGCCGACGTCTGGGCGACCGGGCTGTCGGTCGACTCCTTCCCCACCCAGTTCCGCCGCGACGAGCTCGCCGAGGCCGGGGTGCTCACCATCGCGCAGGTGCCGACGGCGGGAGCCGGCTCCCGCGTCCGCGTCGCCGGGGTGGTCACGCACCGGCAGCGTCCCGCCACCGCCCGCGGTGTCACGTTCCTCTCGCTCGAGGACGAGACCGGGCTGCTCAACGTGATCTGCTCGGCGGGGGTGTGGGGCCGTCACCGCAAGGTGGCCCGCGGCAGCGCCGCGCTGGTGATCCGCGGCACCGTGGAGCACGCCGACGGCGTCACCAACCTCATGGCCGAGCGCATCGAGCCGCTCAGCCTGAGGGTGCCCAGTCGCTCCCGGGACTTCCGGTGACCACGCTCAGGGAACAGCCCGCGCGAGCCGCTCCAGCACGGACTCGGTGACCTCCCACGACAGGCACGCATCCGTCACGCTCTGGCCGTGCACCAGCGTGGGGTGCCCCGGGCGCGGGTCCAGACGCTGGGCGCCGCCGACGAGGAAGCTCTCCAGCATCACCCCGGCGATCGCCGGCTCCCGGGCACCCGATGCTGCGCCCGCACGCTCGGCCGCTACCTGATCGGCGATCTCGCCCGCGACGACCGCCTGACGTTCGTGGCTCTTGCCGCTGTTGCCGTGCGAGGCGTCGACCACCAGCCGCGGGGTCATACCCGCCTCTCGCAACCGTTCCGCGGCGGCAGCCACGTGGGTCGGACCGTAGTTCGGCCCGCTGCTCGAGCCGCGCAGGATCACGTGGGTGTCCGGGTTGCCGGCGGTGCGCACGAGAGCCGCCCGGCCTCCGCCGTCGATCCCCAGGAAGGACTGCGGGGCGCCGGCCGCGGTGCAGCCGTCGATCGCGACGTCGAGACTGCCGTCCGTGCCGTTCTTGAAGCCGATCGGCATCGACAGCCCCGAGGCGAGCTGGCGATGGATCTGGCTCTCCGCCGTCCGGGCCCCGATCGCACCCCAGCTGACGAGGTCGGCGACGTACTGCGGGCTGATCGGCTCCAGGAACTCGGTCGCCGTCGGCAGCCCGAGCCCGACGACGTCACGCAGGAACGTGCGCGCTCGCCGGAGCCCGGTGGCGATGTCGTGGCTGCCGTCCAGGTGCGGGTCGTTGATCAACCCCTTCCACCCGACCGTGGTGCGCGGCTTCTCGAAGTACGTCCTCATCACCACCAGCAGCCGGTCCTCGAGCCCGCGGGCGGCCCGCGCCAGCCGCTCGGCGTACTCGAGCCCCGCGTCGGTGTCGTGGATCGAGCACGGGCCGACGACGACGAGGAGTCGGTCGTCGATCCCGCTGAGCACCGCACGGACGGCGTCGCGGGATCGTTCGACGTGGCGCAGCGCGGTCTCGTCGACGACGATCTCGGCGGCGAGCGCCTGGGGCGTCGGCAACGGCTCCAGGTCGACCACACGGAGATCGGCGGTGCGCGGGTGCACCGTCGACGCGGGCGACGGGGCTGCGGTGGGGGGCATGAGGGTCCTTCCCGGCGGACCCGACTCCGAGCCCGCCTGACATGGCGACGGGCCCCAGACGGATGTCTGAAGGCCCGGTGGCTCTGGAGCGATGTGCGGTGGCGTCAGCTCGCGCGAGGCTCCTCCAGAGCCACGACGAGATAGCGCCAACGCGTGTTCACGAGGGGCACGTTAGCGCCTCGCGGCGTAGACCCAGTACTCCGTCTCACGATCGCCCAGCGACACCGGCACGCGGTGCTCGCTGACGCGGCCGACGGTCGCGCGCAGCTCGGTCGCCAACGCTCGGGCGGGATGGGCGCTCCAGACCACGAGCGCGCCGCCCGGCGCCAGAACCCGGTTCGCCACGGTGATGCCGATGCGCTCGTAGAGCGCGGCGTTGGGCAGGTGCACCAGCTGCCCCGGACCGTTGTCGACGTCGAGGAGCACGACGTCGTAGCTCGCCGCGGCCGCGCGGCTCAGATGGTCGAGGACGTCCCCGACGACGACGGCGACCCGCTCGTCGGCGAGGACGCCGGGACCGTGCGGGACCAGACCATCGCGCAGCCAGCCGACCACGGCCTCCTCGATCTCGACCACCGTCACCGAGGCGACACGATCGTCGGTGAGCAGCTCCGCCGTCGTGAACCCCAGACCCAGGCCACCGACCAAGACACGTGCCGGCGCGGCCACGGCGTCGAGCGCCACGCGCGCGAGCGCTCGCTCGCTCGCCGTCTCGACGGTGTCCATGACGAACACACCGTTGACGCGGAGCTCCAGCACGCCGTCGTCGCGCCGCTTGAGGGCGACCTCACCCCGCGTCGAGCTCGCGTGCGCGATCAGGGTCATCGACGCGCGGCCAGGTGCTCGCGCGCCGCGATCACCCGGGCCTTGATCGCCGACATCTCGTCGGTCGTCATCGGCGGGTCGAGGTTGCGGAGCTTGGCGTAGACCGCCCAGACCACGGCGACGATCGGGATGATGATGACGGCGCCGAGGATCCCCGCGACGAGGGTGCCCGCGGTCACCGACAACGCGACCGCGACCGGGTGCAGCGAGACCTGCTTGCCCATGATGAGGGGCTGCAGCACGTGTCCCTCGAACTGGCCGACCAGGGCGATCCCGATGCCGACGACGATCGCGATCAGCCAGCCCTGGGTCGCGAGCGCCACGATCATCGCGATCACCATCGCGGCGGGAGCGCCGACCAGCGGGATGAACGCGCCGATGAAGACCAGCACCGCGAGCGGTGCGGCCAGCGGCACCTGGCAGATGGTGAGGATGATGAAGGCCAGCACACCATCGGCCAGCGCGACCAGGACGGTGCCGCGCGCGAAGCCGGAGAAGGTGTACCAGGCGACCTCGCCGCCGACCACCCAGGTCTCCCGCACCCGGCCGGGCAGCTGGTTGACGAACCACTCCCACATCTGAGAGCCACGGGCGAGGAAGAAGACCGTGCAGAACGTCGCCAGCGCGATGGTGGCGAACACCTCGAACAACGAGCCGGCACCCTGCGCCGCGCCGCTGGCCGCGCGGTCGATGAGCGACTGCTGGTTCTCCTGCAACCACTCCTCGGCCTGCGCCAGCCACTCCTGGATCTGCTCGGAGGTGACCGAGAGACCGAACGGCAGGTGCTCCAGCTGGCTGAGCAGGTCCTGCGTGCCCGCGTAGAACTCCTGCGACAGGCGATCCCACTGACCCCGGACCGACTGGACCACGTACGTCACCAGCCCGCCGATGGCGGCGAGGGAGCCGAGCATGGCCGCGAGCACCGCCAGCGGGCGCGGGATCCGACGGGCCAGCAGGTTGACGACGGGCCGGAGCACCGAGGAGAAGACGAGCGCCAGGAAGACGGCGACGAACACCAGCTGGATCCGCGCGGTGGCGTACACCAGCAGCACGACGACCGCGAGGATGACGAGCAGCCGCCACGAGATCCCGGCGGCCTTGCGCATCCACCGGGGGGCGCCGTCGCCGCTGTCGTCGAGGCGCAGGTGGTTCTCCGGCATACGGCGAACCTTCGGTGCGCCCATCCGCGAGGACGGTCGGAGGACCACGGCGGGCCGTGCTGCCGCCGGCGTCTCGGGCTGCGGTGCCGCGGTCGTGCTCGGCGTCGCACGCGACGCACGACGCAGGATCCGAGGCATCTTCATCGGATCAGTCTGCCCCAGCGATCACGGCACGACGCCGACGACGCGCGTTCACGAACCTCGGACGCGGAGGGCATCCGCCATCAGCGCCCACTGGTGCGCCTCACCGCCCAGCCAGCCGATGGCGGTGCGCTGCTGTTCCGCCGTCGGCCACGTCTCGAGCTGCCACAGCGCCGCCTCGACGGAGCGGGCGAAGGCCCACAGGGCCACCCGTCGCGGGTCGACGTCCAGCCGCGCCGCCGCGGCTCGGAGCCGCGGCGCCACGACGGACGCGGGATCGGGGTAGGCGAACGGGTCGTCGATCTGACTGAGCACGGGCCACAGGTCGTAGGCCGGGTCGCCGATCATCGGCTTCGGGTCGATGGCGAGCCAGTGGGGGGTGCCCGGGTCGTCGAGGATCACGTTGCCGGGGTTGAGATCGCCGTGCAGCAGCACGCGGGGCGCGGCGCGATCCTCGGCGAACGTGTGCAGCTGCTCGACACCGCGTGCGACCAGCTCGGCGTGCGGGCCCAGCAGGTGCGCCCAGGTCCGCGCACGCTCGGCGGCGGTGGCCGCCCAGGACGCGCAGACCTGCGTGAGCTCGGGCACGCCGACCTCCGCGAGCGGGGCGAGGTGCAGGTTCGCCAGCACCCCGACGCACGCGTCGATCCGTTGCTCGGCGGGCGCCGAGAACGCCAGCAGCGGCGTGCCCGGGTGGGCGCGCCGCATCAGCAGCGCCCAGTCGTCGGCGTCGTGGGCGAGCAGCTCGACGGCGGCCGAGCCGCGCCAGATCGCCAGTGCCATCGCCTCGTAGCGGGCCTCGTCGTGCGGGAAACCGATCTTCAGCACCACCGGGGTCCCGTCGGGGAGCGTCCCGGGAGCGGTCCAGGAGGCGGTGCCCACCCCGAACGGCTCGCCCAGCGCGAGCCTCCACCGCTCGACGGCGCGGCCCACCAGGGCGGGGATCGCCGCCACCCACGCGGCTCCCGCGGGCGTGGACCCCGCGCCGCCGGGCTGCGTCAGCACGGCCGGGATCGTCAGTGGCACCCGACCACCCTAATGACCGGCGTCGTCGGCACCAGCGGCCATCGGCGGCGCCGCGTACCCGTTCTGCCGCCAGGCCTCGTAGACCGCGACCGCCGCGGAGTTCGACAGGTTGAGCGAACGGATGCCGGGGAGCATCGGGATCCGCACCCGCTCCGTGATCCGCGGGTCGTCGAGGACGTGATCGGGCAGGCCGTCGGGCTCGGGACCGAACAGCAGCGCGTCACCGGGTCCGTAGGCGATCTCGGCGAACGACGTCGACCCCCGGCCGGTGAAGGCGTAGACCCGGCCGCTGCCGTGCTCCGCGAGGTGGGTCATGAGTGCCTCCCAGCCGGGGTGGACGACGACGACGGCCAGGTCGTGGTAGTCCAGGCCGGCGCGCCGCAGCTTCGCGTCCGAGAGGTCGAAGCCGAGCGGCTCGACCAGGTGGAGGGTGCAGCCGGTCGCCGCGGCCATCCGGATCGCGTTGCCGGTGTTGGGCGGGATGCGCGGCTCGTAGAAGACGACGTGGAAGGTGGTGGGCACGGAGTCAGCGTGCCCTACCGCTTCGGCCACGACCAGGACGGCCGTGCGAGCAGCCCCTGACCGGCGACGCTGGTCTCGCCGAGCTCCTTGACCAGCTCGACACGGGCGACGTCGTCCCCGAGAGCTCGCGCGAGCGCGTCCGAGTGCGTGACGACCACGATCTGCGTGCTCGCGGACGCGTCGACGATCATCTCGGCCAGCGGAAGGATCAGCTCGGGGTGCAGGGACGTCTCCGGCTCGTTGAGCACGAACAGCTCGGGCGGGCGCGGGCTCAGCAGCGCCGCGGCGAGCAGGAGGTAGCGCAGCGTCCCGTCGGAGAGCTCGTCGGCGCGCATCGACCGCAGCATGCCCGGCTGCCGCAGCAGCAGCGTGAACCTTCCGGCCTCGGCGTCCACGTCCACGGCCGACCCGTCGAACGCACGGGCGACGGCGTCCGCCAGGGCGTCGGCACGCCCGATCTCGCGGATGGTCGCGATCGCCGCGGCGAGGTCGGCGCCGTCGGAGGACAGCACCGGGGTGCGTGTGCCGACCGCGCTCGCTCGTGCGGGCGCGTGGGCATCCGTCCGGAGGTTGTCGTAGAACCGCCAGCCCCGCATCTGCTCGCGCAGGGCCAGCAGCTCGGGCGCCCGCGCCGGGTCGGCGACCTCGGCCAGCATCGAGTCGTACGTGCGCAGCGACCGGGTGAGCTCCTCCCACTCGCGCCCCACCCGGCTGGTGACGACCGCGCCGTGCCGCTGGACCAGCATCGAGGCCGGTCGCGGCGTCGGGCCGTGCCAGACGTGCTCGGCCTTGATCTCCGGGTCGAGCTCGAAGACGGTGCGCAGGTCGGGGCGGGGGAGCCCGAGATCCATGGCGTAGCCGAGCTCGTCGCCCGCGAAGCCCATCTGCAGGCGGACCGGGCCCGTGCGGACGGTTCCCTGCACGGGGACCTCGCCGCGGCGCATCGATCCCGAGATGGTCTCCGGGCCCGCCCAGAGCGTCGACGGCAGCCCGCCCTCACGCGCGAGCGCCCCGACCGCGCCACCGCGCGAGGCCTCGGCGAGCAGCCGCAGCGCGCGGTAGAGGCTGGACTTGCCTGACCCGTTGGCGCCGGTGACGACCGTGATCGGGCCGAGCTCGACGACGACGTCGCGGAGCGAGCGATATCCGGAGACGGCGAGAGTGGTCAGCACGGCATGGAACCTAGCGACGCCTACCGACAGTCCCGCCACTGCTCCCAGAGGGCACGAGCGGCGCGCTCGTCGGCACCGACCACGACCGCGCCGCCGATCGGGTGCGGGTGGGGTTCGCCGTGCTCATCGAGCACCGTGCCGCCCGCCTCGCGGACGATCAGCACCGCGGCGGCGTGGTCGATCGACTGGTAGCGGTGAACCATAGCCGCCACGCCGCGGCCGAGCGCGACGCCCGAGAGCGTCGCGGTTCCCGAGCCCGGCACCCGCAGCGTGCAGCCGCGCTCGCCGAGCGCGTCGAGGAGCGGGTGCAGCCCGGGCCAGGCCCGGGCGCCGTCGAGCTCGGTCACGACCATGCGGCCGGCGAGCGGGTCGTCACCCGTCGACGGGGTGGTCCGCAACCGCCGGCCCGCGCGCCAGGCACCGCGACCCTCGACGGCGAGCACCGGTGTCGGCGCGGTGTCGCCGTCGTCGCCCACCCCCGGGTCGAGCACGACACCGATCACCGGCCGGCCGGCCTCGACCAGCGCCAGCGAGAAGCTCGTCCACGGAACGCCGTTGGCGAGGTTGGCGGTGCCGTCGATCGGGTCGACGTACCAGCAGGGGCGTCCGTCGACGGCGGAGCCGCCGTACTCCTCGCCGACCACGTCGTGCTCCGGCAGCTGCACCGAGATCACGTTGCGCACCGCGCGTTCGATCTCCCGGTCGACCGCGGTCACGTGGTCCGCCGGGCCGGTCTTGGTCTCGACGTCACCCACACCCTCGTGCCGCGCCCGCGCGGTCACCCGCGCCGCGTGCCGACCGAGCTCGAGCGCGATCGCGGCCGCTCGAGCGCGCTCGTCGACAACACCCTCCGCGAGCGCCCGCAAGATCGACGGGGCGTCGTCGGTCGTGATCGAGTCCACGCCGAGCGCGGCCAGGTGCACGGCCTGCGAGGGCTCGCCGACCGTCCAGACCGCCACCTCGGCCCCCTGCGCGTGCACCGCGTCCACGAACGCCCGCCCGACCAGCAGGTGCTGAGCGTTCACGACCGACACCCCCCGCAGCTCGCCCGGCGTCGGCGGCGTGGGGGAGGACCACGCCGTCCAGGTCGACGCCTCGGGCAGCCGCCGTCGGACGAGCGCCATCGCGTCGGGGTGACCGCACCAGGCGGTGCGAGTGTGCGCCGCCGACCCGGCGACCACCTCGGCTGTCGGCAGCGCGAGCGCCGGGTCGTCCATGTCGATCAGCAGCGTCACCGGTGTCCCGTCGAGCGCCGCGAGGGCCTCCGACAGCAACGGGATCCGCCGATCGCCACCGCCGAGCGCCGCCACCTCGGCCTGCGTGACGGCGTCCACACGCCGCGGGTCGCCCCACAGCCGGTGGAGCGTGTCGTCGTGCAGAAGCACGACAGCGCCGTCGCTCGTGACCCGGACGTCCACCTCGACCCACGTGACGCCGGCGTCCACGGCAGCCGCGATCGCGGCGAGGGTGTTCTCCCGGGCACCACCCGCGGCCTCGCTGTGCAGGCCCCGGTGGGCGACGACGCGAGGCGTGCTCGAGGCCATCAGTCGAAGTCCAGGTCGATGTCGTCGAGGATGCCCCCGAGCACCATGCCTCCGAGCACACCTCCGAGGACCCCGCCCACACCGCCGATCCCGCCTCCGGGACCGTGGCCGCCCCGCCACTGCTGCTGCGCGGCCGCGACGTCCCGCTCGGCGAGCGCCGCCGCCTCGGCGGCCAGGTCGGCGGAGCGTCGCGACTGCTCCAGCGCGGCGCGGGCGTCGTCGAGGAGGGTGACGCCGTCGAGCAGCCGCTCGGCCTGGGCGAGCCGGGTGCGGGGCTGGGGGCCGACGAGTCCGCCGTGATCGGCCACGAGGGTGTGGGCCCGCGCGATCTGCCGTTCGGCGTCGGCGAGAGCCGCCACGAGATGCGCGCGCAGGAGCTCGCGCTCGGGACGGGTGCGGTGCTCGGCCACCAGCCGGTCGAGCTCGGCGTTCGCCGCGCGCAGCTCGTTGAGCGCCGTGAACGGGTCGTGGCCCTGGGGGTCGGTGGCCGCGATCCGCTGCTCGAGTGCCGTCGTGGCCTCCTCGATCGCGGGGTCGTGACGACTCGCGAGCAGCCGCCGCGCCTGCGCGACGTCGGAGCGGGAGTCGGCGAGCACGGCGGCGAGGGTCGACTCGGCCGGGACGGCCTCGACCTCGTAGGAGGCGACGCCGTCCAGGAGATCGGCGGCGCGGCCGATGCTGTCGGAGGCGACCTGGATCGCCCTGGTGGCCTCGTCGCCCCGACCGGCGTCGTGCCGCCGTTCGGCGAGCGCGAGGCTGCGCTCGGCGAACCCGAGCAGCTCCTGGGCCTGATCGGCGTTCTCGGCGACGGCGACGACAGCCGAGGCGTCGTAGCGCTCCTCGAGGGCCGAGACCGCGGTCCGCGCCTCGGGCAGCCGCGTCTGCACGTCGGCGATCTCCGCACGCAGCCGGCCGATCGTGGTCGGGGCGTCGCGCAGCGCTGCACGGCGGGTGGCGAACGCCGCGGCCGGTTCCCCGACCAGCCGCTCGACCTCGGCGGTGGCGGCGGTGATCGACGCCTCCATCCGGGCGCGCTGCTCCGGTGTCTCGGGCTCGTCGTCGAGCAGGAGGGCGTTGAGGCGGAACGCCTCCTGCAGATGCTGCTGCGCGTGGGCGAGCCCGGTCGCGAGCTCACGCGCGGCCACCTCGCCGAACTCCGCGGTGGCGAAGCCCAGCTCGTCGGTCCCGCGCCGCACGGTCTCGTCGGCTCGCACGAGCGCCTGCGCGACCTCGGGGGAGACCTCGGCGACGGCTCGCGGCTGGGTGCGTCCGAAGATCCCGCCGAACATCGTGGAGTTCCTCTGCGCTCGGAGCAGTGACTGGCCCGCCCAGGATAGGTCGGTCACCTGGCGGCGCCCGACGTCGCGCGCCGATCCGAGACGGCGACGACAGCGACCCATCCGATGTCGGGGTGGCTCCGAACCGTCTGCATGGCACGACGTCTGAGCACGCCCTCCTGGCTGTTGCGCTGCGCTGTCGGGGCGCTGAGCGCCGCGGCCGGTGTCGGTGTCGCTCACACGGCTGCCGCGTTCACGGTCCCGGCGGCGTCGCCTCTGCTCGCCGTCGGGTCCGTGATCGTCGACGCCGCGCCCACCCCTGTCAAGGAGTGGGCCGTGGCGACGTTCGGGACGGCTGACAAGCCCATCCTGCTCGGCGGCGTCGGCGTGGCGCTGCTCGCCCTCACCGGGCTTCTCGGGCTGCTCGCCTTCCGCCGCCGATGGATCGGCGTCGCCGGGATGGTCGTGCTGTCGGGTCTGGCGACGGCGGCCGCGGCGTTGCGCATCCCGGGCGTGCTGGCGCTGGTGCCCGGTGTGGTGGCCGGGGTGGTGGGCGTCGTCGTGCTGCTGGTGATGCTGCGGGGCCTTCGCCCCGACGAGACTGCCGGGGAGGGGTCGCAGGTCGTGGATCCGCCGGGACGCGCATCGAACGCGCCGAGCCCCCTCTCCGGCCCTCATGTGCGCTCGGGCCGGTTCCGACCGCCGCGCCGTGGCGTGCTCCTGGGCGGGCCGGCGCTGCTCGCCGCCGCGGGTGTGGGCGGCGGAGCGGCGATCGCCGCGCTGCGCACGTCCGACGCCGCCGTCGGGCGTGACGAGACCCTGCCGGACCCGACGGAGGGCGCCGGCACCTTGCCGGACGGCGTCAGCCCCGACATCCAGGGCATCACACCCTTCGTCACGGACAACGCGGACTTCTACCGCGTCGACATCGCGCTGACGACGCCGCGCATCGATGCCGCCACGTGGTCGCTGCCGATCGACGGCATGGTCGCGAACCCGAACACGCTGACCTACCGCGACATCCTCGAGATGCCGCTCGTCGAGCGCTGGATCACGCTCAGCTGCGTCTCCAACCCCGTGGGCGGCCCGTACGTGAGCACGGCCCGCTGGCTGGGTGTCCCACTGGCCGACCTCATGGACCAGGTCGGGCTCGACCCCGCGGCGGAGCAGCTGTTCGCGCGCGGGGCCGACGGCTTCAGCTGCAGCGTGCCGCTCGACGTCGCCCTCGACGGACGCGACGCGTTGCTGGCGATCGGGATGAACGGCGAGCAGCTGCCGTTCGCCAACGGGTTCCCGGCACGCCTCATCGTCCCGGGCCTGTTCGGCTTCGTCTCCGCCGCGAAGTGGCTGACTTCTCTGACGGCGTCGACCTACGACGCCGACGTCGCCTACTGGACCGAGCGCGGCTGGGCGACCGACGCCCCCGCGCTCACCCAGACACGCATCGACGTGCCGGGGCCGCTGGAGTCCGTGCCCGCCGGCGAGGTGACGTTCGCCGGGATGGCGTGGGCGCAGCACCGGGGCGTCAGCAAGGTCGAGGTGCGGGTCGACGACGGCGACTGGGAGGAGGCCGAGCTCGCCGCCGATGCCGGCGTCGACCTGTGGCGCTCCTGGAGTCACCGGTGGGAGAGCACCGGGTCCGGCCGGCACGACGTCCAGGTACGGACCACGGACGGCACCGGCGAGACGCAGCCCGAGGAGCGCACCGACCCCTTCCCGGACGGCGCCCGCGGGTGGCACTCGATCGCGTTCGTCGTCGCCGACTGACGACCGCGCAGACACCGACAGATCCAGGCGGGCGATCGACCAATCCGGTCGGGCGACCGCACCGAACACCCCACGACTGGACCTTCCAGTCGGGGTAATCCTGAGGAGAACATCGTGAAGATCCGCTCTATGACCCTGGCCGTGACGCTCGCGGCGGCACTGTCGCTCGCCGCGTGCTCGAGTGGCGGGACCGACGACGCCACCGACGCCCCCACGGACGACCAGACCACCGCCGAGGCGACCGACGAGCCCACGGACGAGATGACGGACGAGGGCATGACCGACGCCGACGCGCCCTTCGGGCCCGCCTGCGCGGACGTCCCCGCGACCGGTGCCGGCAGCTTCGACGGCATGTCGCAGGACCCGGTCGCCACCGCGGCGTCCAACAACCCCGAGCTGTCGACCCTGGTCGAGCTCGTCGGCCTCGCCAACCTCGGCGACACCCTCAACACGACCGACAACATCACCGTGTTCGCCCCGGCGAACTCGGCCTTCGAGGCCCTGCCGCCGGAGACCGTCGAGGCGGTGCAGGCGGACCCGGAGGGTCTGCTCACCCAGGTCCTGACCTACCACGTGGTGGGGGAGCGGATCGCTCCTGAGGACCTCGCGGGCACCTTCACCACGCTGGAGGGCTCGGACCTGACGATCGAGGGTTCCGGTGAGGACTTCATGGTCGGGGCCGACGGCGCCAGCATCGTCTGCGGCAACGTCCAGACCGCGAACGCCACCGTCTACATCATCGACGGCGTGCTCATGCCGCCGACGGAGTGACCTTCCGTCTAACCTGAGCAGCATCAGACGGAAAAGGACCGAGATGGTTCCGCGGATCGCGCCGGCGCCGGGTGAGGGCAACCTCCCCGGCGTCGGTGGCGACCTCACCGGCGGCGACGAGCTGATCGCTCTGCTGCGTGCCAGCGCACGCGGTGACGAAGCAGCGTTCGCCCGCCTGTACGACGCCACCTCGGCCCGCGTCTACGGCATGGTCCTGCGGGTGGTGCGCGACCCGGCCCAGGCGGCCGAGGTGACGCAGGACTGCTACCTGCAGTACTGGCAGCAGTCGGCTCGGTTCGACGTCGAGCGCGGCAGTGTCATCGGCTGGATGTTGACGCTGGCGCATCGCCGGGCGGTCGACCGGGTGCGGTCGGCGCAGGCCGCGACCGACCGGGACCAGCACTACGCGGTCCGTGAGCCGCAGCACACGCACGACGTGGGCGAGACCGTCGTCGACAAGCTCGAGGCGGAACGCGTCCGTAAGGCGCTGAACGAGCTGACGCCCATCCAGCGTGAAGCGATCGAGCTCGCCTATCTCGGGGGTTACACGCACACCGAGGTGGCGGGCCTGCTGGACATCCCGCTGGGGACCGCCAAGACGCGGTTGCGGGATGGATTGATCCGACTGCGAGACTTCTTCGAAGGGGGTGAACGGCGATGACCGATCCCGAGTCCGTCCACGCACTGACCGGGGCCTACGTGCTCGATGCGCTCGAGCCTGCGGAGCAGGACGCGTTCGAGCATCACCTCGCCGTGTGCGCGGACTGCCGTGAGGAGGTGCGGTCGCTGCGGTCCGCCGTCGTGCGACTGCCGTCCGTGGCGGCTGTCGCGCCCCCCAGCGAGCTGCGCGCCTCCGTCCTCGCCGCGATCTCCGCGGTGCGGCCGCTGCCGCCGCTGATCGAGCAGACCGAGCCCGAGCCGACGTCGGAGCCGGCGGTGCCCGCCGCGCCGGTCGACGACGAGCTGCGACGCGTTCGACAGCGACGCCGGGATCGCAGCGACCGGTGGCGCCTCGTGGCTGCCGCCGCCGTGGTGGTGGCGTTGGTGTCCGTCGGGTGGGGCATCGTGAGGCCGGGCGCCGACGACCCCGTGCGTGGCACCGCGACCATCGAGCGATCCACCGACGACCGCCTGGCCGAGCTGCTCGAGGCGCCCGACCTGGAGGTGTACACGAGCACCAGCACCGCTGACGGTGCCCGGGGAACGGTCCTGACCTCGGCGTCGCTCGAGCTGTCGGCGATGCTGGTGCAGGACCTGCCCGGCCTGGACGCCGATCACGCCTACCAGGCGTGGACGATCCAGGGCGCCACTCCCACCGACGCCGGCGTGTTCGACGTCGTCGACGGCGCCACGGCCGTCCTCATGGAGGGCCAGCTAGGCGCGGTGGACGCCGTCGCCGTCACGGTCGAGCCGGTCGGCGGCTCGGACAGCCCCACGGGCGACATCCTCGTCCAGGTGCCGCTGAGCTGACTACTGCTCATCGGTTCGGACCCGACGCCCGAGCGACGAAAGACGAACGGCGGCGATCGCGATCTCTCGCGAGCCCCGACGTTTCTCGTGTGTCCGAGGGGGGACTTGA
>JBMDXU010000318.1:0-8623 GCA_048594485.1 Pseudactinotalea sp.
TGGAACTTCCCGCTCGCGATGGCGACACGCAAGATCGCCCCCGCGCTGGCCGCCGGGTGCACGATGGTCGTCAAGCCCGCGGCGCTCACGCCGCTCACGACCTCGTTCTTCGTGCAGATCCTCGTCGACGCCGGGCTGCCCGACGGCGTCGTCAACGTCATCAACACCTCCGACTCGCAGGAGGTGTCGGCCCCGATCATCGCCGACCCGCGGCTGCGCAAGCTGTCCT
This sequence comes from Pseudactinotalea sp., assembly GCA_048594485.1. Lineage (GTDB taxonomy): Bacteria > Actinomycetota > Actinomycetes > Actinomycetales > Beutenbergiaceae > Pseudactinotalea. The sequence continues at coordinate 230 of JBMDXU010000318.1, forward strand.
TCACCGGCTCGACCGGGGTGGGTCAGGCCTTGCTCGCGCAGGCGGCGCAGGGTGTGCTGCGCACGTCGATGGAGCTGGGTGGCAACGCCCCGTTCGTCGTGTTCGACGACGCCGATCTCGACAAGGCCGTCGAGGGCGCGCTGGCCGCGAAGTTCCGCAACATCGGACAGGCCTGCACCGCCGCGAACCGGTTCGTCGTGCACCGCTCGGTGGCCGAGGAGTTCGCGCGCCGCGTGACCGAGCGGGTGCAGGGCTTCCGGACCGGCCGCGGCACCGAGGAGGGCGTCACCATCGGGCCGCTCATCGACGAGCGCGCGGTGGCCAAGGCCGACGCGCTCGTCACCGACGCCGTCGATCGTGGCGCCACCCTGCGCACCGGCGGTGCCCCCATCGAGGGCCCGGGCACCTTCTACGCCGCGACCGTGCTGAGCGACGTCCAGCCCGGCAGCGACATCCTGCGTGAGGAGATCTTCGGCCCGGTGCTCGCGATCGTCCCGTTCGACGACGAGGACGACGCGGTGCGGATCGCCAACGACACCGACTACGGCCTCGTGTCCTACGTCTACACCGAGAACCTGGCGCGCGGTCAGCGCATGATCGAGCGGCTCGAGACGGGGATGATGGGGCTGAACGTGGGTGTCGTCAGCAACGCCGCAGCCCCGTTCGGCGGCTGGAAGCTGTCCGGTCTCGGCCGTGAGGGCGGCGCCGAGGGCATCGGCGAGTACCTGCAGACCAAGTACACGCTCACCCCGAACCCGTTCGCGTGAGCGCGGAACGATCGACGGGCTCACCGGCTGCCCGGGGGGCGAGCGAGGCTCCGGACGGGGTTGAGACCGTCGATCGTTCCGCTCCCGGACTCACCGATGCCGTCGACCCGCTCATCGGCACCACGGGTGCCGACCCGACCGAGTACGGCGGCATGGTGCCGTCGACGGCGCCGCCGTTCGCCATGACGCGCTGGACGCCGATGACCCGCCTCAACGACATCTCGCGCTGTCCGTACCACCATGACGACGGCGAGCTGCTGGGTGTCGTGGGCAGCCACCAGCCGGCGATCTGGATGGGCGACTGGGGCCAGGCGCTCGTGAGCGTCGGTGTCGGCGAGGTGCCGGGGTGGGTGCGGCCGCTCGCTCTCGACAAGAGCACGGAGGTCGCACGCGCCCACCGGTACTCCGTCGAGGTGCTCGACGCCGGCGCCCGGATCGGCCTGGACGTCACCGGCACCGATCGTGTCGGCGTGATCGGGGTCCGGTTCCCGCCCGACTCCGTCCGGCCGCACGTGGTGCTGCGCGCGACACGTCCGGGGATCGAGGGCGAGGCAGTGGTGGACGGCTTGGGCCTGACCGGCCGCAACCCGGAGCGGCAGGACGCGCACCTCGGCCCGCCTCAGGCCGCGTCGTTCGCGGGCTTCGTGGTGGCCCGGATCGACGTCCGCGGAGCCGACGGCGTGCTGCGTCGCGCCGAGCCCGCCGAGATCGGGACGGCGCTCGACGGCGTCGTGCACCCGGGCGCAGCCGAGGCCGCCGGGTCCGGCGCCGCGTCGTGGATGGTCCTGCCGGACGGCACGCGCGAGGTGCTGATCCGCTGCGCGGTCTCGTTGATCTCGTACGAGCAGGCCTGGGCGACGCTGCAGGCGGAGGCGCCGGACGGCGTCGGCGTCGAGGCGGTGAGCACGCGGCTGCGGCAGGCCTGGGAGACAGAGATCGACCGGGTCACGGTCGACGGCGCCGACGACGGCGAGCGCACGACGCTGGCCACAGCGCTGTTCCATGCACTGCAGTACCCGGCGCGGGTCGACGAGGTCGACGGCGCGAGGTGGCGGCGCTACGACGGCTACCTCGACCAGGTGGTCGAGGTCGAACGGCCGGCCTACACCGCCTTCTCCCTCTGGGACACCTTCCGCGCACAGCACGCGCTGCTGATCCTGCTCGATCCCGCGCGTGCTGCCGACATCGTGGCCTCGCTGCTGGCCGGCTATCGGTCCTCGGGGTGGCTGCCGGTGTGGGAGAACCTGGTCGAGACGAACATCATGGTCGGCACGCACGCCGACTCGATCCTCGCCGAGTCGGTCCTCAAGGGTGTCGACGTCGACGTCCCCCTGGCGTTCGAGGCCGCCTTCACGAACGCGACGGTGCCACCGCCGGGCGACACCGAGCACTGGTGGGGCGACCGGGGTCCGGAACGGCTGGTGACCGCGCGCGCCGGGCTGACCCGGTACGCCGACCTCGGGTGGGTGGCTGCCGACGAGACCGCGGAGGCAGGGTCGCGCACGCTCGACTACGCCTTCGACGACCACGCCGTGGCCGTGCTCGCCGACGCCGCGGGCCACGCCGAGCACGCGGCGTGGCTGCGGGAGCGCTCCCGTTCGTACCGGAACCTCTGGAACGCTAAGACCGGGTTCATGCAGGCGCGCGACGCGTCGGGCGCCTGGGTGGACGGCGCCTGGACGGAGGGCACCCGCTGGCCGTACACGTTCGGCGTCCTCCACGATGTCCCGGGGCTGATCGAGCTCATGGGCCGGGAGCTGTTCCTGCAGCGTCTGGAGGAGCACTTCGCGGGTGGCTGGAACCGGCACGACAACGAGCCGAGCCATCACATCCCGTACCTGTTCAGCTGCGCCGGGCAGCCTTGGCGCACCGCTGAGGTCGTGCGGCAGATCGCGCGCGAGAGCTACCTGCCGACCCCCGACGGGCTGTGCGGCAACGACGACCTGGGGCAGATGTCGGCCTGGTACGTGTTCACCGCGCTCGGCTTCTACCCGGTGAACCCGGCGTCGACCGAGTACGTGGTCGGGTCACCGCTGTTCGACCGGCTCGAGATCGCCCTCCCGCACGCGAGCCGACCGCTGCGCGTCCTCGCCCCCGGGGCGCCGCAGCTGCCGTACGTCGCCGCGCTGAGGATCGACGCCCGTGTGGTCACCGACCCCGTCATCGACCACACCTGGATCGCCGACGGCGCCGATGTCGTCTTCACGATGTCGGCGACGCCGACGGCGTGGGGCACGCCGAGCGGCTCAGGTGAGACGCTGTCCGGCCTCCCCACCTGAGCCGCCCGGACCACGAGCTCACCCGGACCGGCGCCGGTAACGCATCACCGCGAGGGTGATCGCGACGACGGCCAGACCCGCGCACCACAGGACGGCCACGCCGGCGTCGGGGGCGGGGCGCCCGGCGAACAGGTCGCGCAGCGCGTCGACGATCGCGGTGACCGGCTGGTGCTCGGCGAACCAGCGCACCGGGCCGGGCATGCTGTCGGTCGGGACGAACGCCGAGCTGAGGAACGGCAGGAAGATCAGGGGATAGCTGAAGGCGCTGGCGCCGTCGACCGATCGTGCCGCGAGGCCGGCGACCACCGCCAACCACGTCAGAGCGAACATGAAGAGCAGCAGGATCGCCGTCACCCCGAGCCATCCGGTGAGCGTGGCCGCCGACCGAAACCCCAGGGCGAACCCGATGCCGACGACGAGCCCGACCGAGATCGTGTTCGCGACCATCGAGGTGAGGACGTGGGCCCAGAGCACGCTCGATCGCGCGATCGGCATCGACCGGAATCGCTCGACGATGCCTGCCTGCAGATCGAGGAAGAGTCGGTAGGAGGTGTACGCGACGCCGGAGGCGACCGTGATGAGGAGGATGCCCGGCAGCAGGTAATCGACGTAGCGACCCGGGCCGGCGTCGATGGCCCCGCCGAACACGTACACGAACAGCAGCAGCATCGCGATTGGCATCACCGCGGTCGTGATGATCGTGTCGGGGCTGCGCAGCACGTGACGCAGCGAGCGCCCGGTGAGGGTCGCGCTGTCGGTCAGGACATGGGTCGTCATGGCGTCTCCTGGGGGGTGACGAGGGACAGGAAGATCTCTTCGAGGGTGGGCTGCTTCTCGACGTAGGTCACCTCGGCGGGCGGCAGCAGCGCCTTGAGCTCCTCGAGCGTGCCGTTCACGATGATCCGGCCCTCGTGGAGGATCGCGATCCGGTCGGCGAGCTGCTCCGCCTCGTCGAGGTACTGCGTGGTCAGCAGCACGGTGGTGCCTCCGGAGGCGAGCTCGCGCACCGTGTCCCACACCTCGTTCCGCGACTGGGGGTCGAGGCCGGTGGTCGGCTCGTCCAGGAAGATCACCGGTGGATCGCCGACGAGGCTCATCGCGATGTCCAGCCGACGGCGCATGCCACCGGAGTACGTGGCGACGGCGCGGTTGCCGGCCTCGGTCAGCGCGAACCGGTCGAGAAGGGCGTCCGCGACCGCCGCGGGGTCGGCCAGATGCCTCAACCGCGCGACGAGCACGAGGTTCTCCCGACCGGTCAGCACCCCGTCGACGGCGGCGAACTGCCCCGTCAGGCTGATGGCGGCACGCACGCGACCGGGGTCGGACACGACGTCGATGCCGTTCACGGTGGCGGTGCCGCCGTCGGGTTGCAGCAGCGTCGCCAGGATCCGGATCGCCGTCGTCTTGCCGGCGCCGTTGGACCCGAGCAGCGCCACGATGCCGCCGCGTGCGACGTCGAGGTCGAGACCGCGGAGCACCGGCTGGTCCGCGAAGGACTTGCGGAGCCCGCGGATCGAGATCGCCGGCCCGTCAGTCGTGGTCGTCATCGCCGTACTCCCCTCGCTCGGCCTGGTCGATGGTGCGGACGAGCCGCTCGCGCTCCTTGGCGCGCCAGCTGTCCTCGTCGTAGTTGGCGAGGAAGGTCTCGACGAACTCGACGGGGTCGTCACCGACGACGTCGCGCACCGGCGTACCGTCCGCCGCTGCGGTCTCGAACAGGTCGGCGAGGTCGCCCACCATCGTGACGACGAGGTCGCCGCGACTGATGCCTCCGAGGTGCATCAGGTAACGCTCGATGGCTCTCACGGTGGTCCGGTACGGCTCGGGAAGAGCCTTGGCGCGCCGCTTGTACTCGCGCCAGCGGCGCTTGTCGCCGAGGTCGCCGATCACCGTCTCAGTGAGCTTCTTGATGACTGACATCACTGATCTCCTTGATCACGGAGCTGGTCGAGACGTTCGGCGAGGAAGCTCCAGGTCCTCCAGAACTCGTTGAGGTGGTCGTGGCCGCGAGCGTTGAGCGTGTAGACCTTGCGGGGCGGGCCCTTCTCGGACGGCACCTTCTCGACGTCGACGAGGCCCCGCTGCTCGACTCGCACCAGCAGCGCGTAGACGGTGCCCTCGGCGATGTCGGCGAACCCCTGGTCCCGCAGCCACGCGGTGATCTCGTACCCGTACGCCGGACGGCGCTGCAGGATCGCCAGCACGATGCCCTCGAGGACACCCTTGAGCATCTCGGTCTCCTGCTTGCCCACGTGATCACCTCTACTACTCTGCGTTGTTGACTACCAGTAGACGGTAACACTAAGTAGCGGTAGTGAGCAACAGTGAGTAGCGGCCTGTTCGACGCCTGTCTCGTGAGTCCGATCGCACCCGAGAGGGCGGCCGGAGGCCGACGGCGAGCGGCGACAGACCGCCGATGTCGGACCTCGGTCCTACGCTCCCCGTATGAGCGAGACACCTGAGACCACCACACCGACGGGCGAGACCCTGGGCTCGTCGGAACCCGTCGAGAACCCCGCACTGGAGAAGGACCCAGCCGACTGGACCACAGGCGACGAACCGATGACCGATGCCCAGCGCAGCTATCTCGACACCCTCGCCCGCGAGGCCGGTGAGGAGATCTCCGCCGATCTCACCAAGGCGCAGGCGTCCGAGCACATCGACCGGCTGCAGCAGGCCACCGGTCGAGGGCAGGGCAGCTGAGGGGCCACCGCGACCTGCTCGCCCTCGCTGCGAGGTTCCCGGCCGTGGACACACGAACGGCGCCACCTGCGGTCTCCCGCGTGGTGGCGCCGTTCGGTTCGCTGTCTCAACGAGCGCGCCCGGAGGGACTCGAACCCCCAACCTTCTGATCCGTAGTCAGATGCTCTATCCATTAAGCTACGGGCGCTCATCCACCGGCAGGCCGGTGGACCGCAGAACATGCTACCGCCTGCGGCGGATGGTCGCGAACCGCGGCGACGAGACCTGCGCCACGATCCGCCGTCGTCCCGCCGGTCGGACGAGGGGTGGCGCCCGTCTGCGGGCCTGGCGCAGGCTGACCCGACAACGATCGGAGCCTCATGCCTGACACCACGCTCGTCCCCCTGCCGCGGTCGCTCACCTGGACCGGGCAGGACCTGGTCACCGCCGACCCGGACCGCGCCCTGACCACAGGGATCGACCCCGACCTCGCCGCCGAGGCCTACCGCCTCGAGGTCGACGCCGACGGCGCCCGGCTCAGCGCGGGCTCGGAGAACGGCGTGCTGCTCGGTCGCAGCACCTTCCGTCAGCTCCTCGACGGCGCGCGGCGGGAGGGCGACGGACGGACCGTCGTGCCCGGCGTCGTCATCGACGACGAGCCGTCGTACAGCTGGCGCGGCCTCATGGTCGACTGCTCGCGCCACGTCACCCCGCTCGCACACCTGCGCACGCTCGTCGACGCGCTCGCGCTCCATCGCATGAACCGCCTGCACCTGCACCTCACCGACGACCAGGGCTGGCGCATCGAGATCGACGGCTGGCCACGGCTCGTCGAGGTCGGCGCCCGCCGCGCACGCACGCTCGTCAACCATCACTCCGCCGTCCGTGACGGCGACGAGGAGCCCGTGTGGGACGAGCAGCCGTACGCCGGTCACTACACCCAGCAGGAGCTGCGCGACCTCGTAGCGTACGCGGCCCAGCGAGGTGTCGTCGTCGTCCCCGAGATCGACCTGCCGGGCCACATGCAGGCCGCCGTCGCGGCCTATCCCGAGCTCGGCAACCTCGACGAGCCGGTCGGCGTCCGCGAGGTCTGGGGGATATCCGACCACGTGCTCGCCCCCACCGAGACGGCGTTCCGCTTCGTCGACGACGTCCTCGATCAGGTCATGGACATCTTCCCCGGGCCGTGGATCCACATCGGCGGCGACGAGTGCCCCACTGTCGAGTGGGAGCAGTCGGAGCAGGCGCAGCGCTTCATGGCCGAGCACGGCCTGACCGACGAGCGGCAGATCCAGCACGTCTTCCTCGAGCGCGCGCACGATCGGATCCGCGCCGCCGGGCGCACGATGATCGGCTGGGACGAGATCCTGGAGGCGGACGCCCCCGCCGACGCCGTCACCATGCTGTGGCGCCGCGATGCCGATGTGCCGCTCGCCGAGCGGCACGGCGTCACCTGCGTCTACGCGAACTCCGGGACGCTCTACCTGGACCACCTCCAGGGCCCGCAGGCCTCCGAGCCGCTGGGCATCGGCGGCCTCACCACGCTCGCCGACGTCTACGCCACCCAGGAGCTGCCCCAGCCGCCGACGCCCCGCCAGCGTGAGCTGCTGCTCGGTGTGCAGGCGCAGCTCTGGCGCGAGTACATCCGGACCGAGGAGCACCTCGACTACATGATCTTCCCGCGCCTGTGCGCGGTCAGCGAGGTCGCGTGGGGTGTCCGCACGGACATGACCGACTTCGTGGGGCGCCTGCGCGGCGGCCATCTGGCCCGGCTCGACGCGCTCGAAATCGGGTACCGGCCGCTCGACGAACCCGGCTGACGCGGGCCGAGGCCCGACACTTTCACGTCTCCACCACACAAAGATCCTGTTGTCACAACAACACAACAGGTAGGCTCGGTTGTCACTCGGCTGTATGGGTGGAGATCGAGGATGACGTGCACACGCTGAGCGATGACGAACGGGCCACGTGGGATCTCCTGGTCGCACTGAGCAGAGAGCTGCCGGCGGCGCTGGACGACCATCTGCTCCGCAACTGCGGGATGTCGCACCACGAGTTCGAGGTCTTGACGGCGCTGTCGGAGGCTGCGGACCACTGCCTGCCGATGAGTGCGCTGGCCGCGCAGACGGGGAGCCAGCCGAGCCGTCTCTCGCACACGCTGGTGCGCCTGGAGAAGCAGGGCTGGGCCGCGCGGCGACCCGCCGACACCGACCGGCGCGTGACCATCGCCTGCCTGACGCCCGAGGGCCAGCAGACGGTCGAACGAGCCGTCCCCCTGTACGTCGCCCAGGTGCACCGGCTGGTCAAGGGGTACGTGCCACCCGAGCAGCAGCCGGTGATCCGGCAGGCGACGGAGGGCATCCGGGAACGCCTCGCGCTCGAGCTCTCCACCACGCCGCGCCGTCAGCGCGACAGCTCGACGCGTCAGCTCGACGGGGCCCGGTGACGACGCTGCTCGGTGACGATGCGGCTCGGTGACGACGCGGCTCGGTGACGGGGGTCCACCCGTGGGTGGACCCGCCTGACCCACCCTGGTCTGCCCAGTCTCCGTCATGACGGTCCCGTCGCACGACGCGCGAGCAGAGCCGCCGTCGGCAGGCTGACGGCATGACGACACGCTCGCCGCTGACCGCACGCGGCCTCACGAAGATCTACGGCGCTCCCGA
>JBMDXU010000319.1:0-10132 GCA_048594485.1 Pseudactinotalea sp.
CCCGGTCCGGCAGCGTCGCCCGCAACGACTGGGCGCTCAGCTCCTTCCTGCCCGGCGCCCCGTTCGGCGGCGTGGGGCGGTCGGGCATCGGCCGGTATCACGGCAAGTACGGCTTCGACGAGTTCTCGCACATGCGCTCCGTCGTCGGCTCGAGCCTGCCGGTCTCGATCACCAAGCTGACCGGGCCGCTGGTCGACCCGCGTGTGCACGACGCGCTGCGCCGCGGTCTCGACGGCTACCGCAACCTGCTCAAGCTGCGCCTGCACCTCTGAGCGACCTCGTCATGACGACGCCGCCAGGACCGCTCAGGGCTGCGGGTCCGCCGCGTCGTAGCGCACGAACCGTCTTCCCACGGTCGCGGTGAGCGCCAGCACGACGGCGAGGCAGGCGACGCCGCCGATCGCGGCGGCCGCACCCTCGCCGAACCGCGAGGCCGAGGCGCCCACGACGAGGTCACCCAGACGCGGCCCGCCCGCGACGACGACGATGAAGACACCCTGCAACCGCCCACGCATCGCGTCCGGCGTCGCTGCCTGCAGCACGCTCTGGCGGAAGATCGACGAGACCGAGTCCGCCGCTCCCGCGGCCGCGAGGAGCACGACCGCCGCGACCAGCGCCCACGCCACCGGGTGAGCGGGCGTCGTGGAGCCGGTGAGAAGCAGGACGACGCCGAACCCCACGATCGCGACCGCGAACGCGCCGATCGCCGCCACGATCACCACCCCCTGGCGACGCAGACGGACGAGCCCGCCCGAGAACACCCCGGCGAGCACCGCACCCACGGCGATCGCGGCCGTGAGGTATCCCGTCGTCGTCTCGCCGCCGCCGATGACGAGCACGCCGACGGCGGGGAACAGCACCCGGGGCATCGCCAGGATCATCGCGGACAGGTCGAGCAGGAACGTCATGCGCAGGTTGGGTCGGGTGCCGAGGTAGCGAAGGCCGTCGACGACGGCGCCCAGCCCCACGACGCGGCGCGTCGACGTCGGGACGATCGCCGCGCCGTCGGCCGGCTCCGGCGGGAGATCGGGAAGCCGCCAGAGCGCGTACAACGACGCGGCGAAGAGCACCACGTCCACCGTGTACGCGGCCTCGAACGAGTGCCAGGCGACGAGCGCGGCACCGAGCAGCGGACCGCCCGTGAGGGCGACGTTCCAGGCGAGCGTCTGCACCGCGAGGGCTGCGGGCAGCTGCTCGGGTGGCACCAGCCTCGGCACGATCGCCGATCGGGCCGGGTTGTTCACCGCCGACGCCGCCGACTGGAGCCCCACCAGGACGTAGAGCAGCCACACCGATCCCACGTCGAGCCACGCCTGCGCCGCGACGAGCACGGTGACGACCAGCAGCGCCGTCGACGAGACCAGCGCGACCGTCCGCCGGTCGAACGCGTCGACCAACGCACCGCCGTAGAGGCCGAGCGCCACCAGCGGGACGAGCGCGAACAGCCCGAGCACACCCACCGCGAAGGTCGAGGACGTCAGGTCGTACACCTGCAGCCCGACCGCGACCGCCGTCAGCTGGGTGCCGACGTTCGAGATCCCCAGACCCCACCACAGCCGCCGGAACGCCGGGTTCTCGCGCAACGGCGTGAGGTCGGCGAGCAGGCGGGGCACCGCTCGAGCCGAGGGCGCGCGAGCCCCGAGGCGAGCGGTGCGTGAACGTCCACCCAGGCCCTGCGGGTGGACGCTCACGCACCGCTGGCGGGGTGGGGGTGGTGATCGCTCGCGTACCCTTGCCCCTCGTGGCTACCGACTTCCCCGCCGAGATCGCAGCGTTGCGCGGCACCCTCGACCAGATCCTCGCCGTGTCGCAGCCGGAGGAGCTCGAGCGCCGGATCGCGGAGCTCTCGGAGCAGGCCGCGGCGCCCGATCTGTGGGACGACCCGGAGGCGGCGCAGGCGGTGACGAGCCAGCTCAGCCACGCCCAGGCCGAGCGCGACCGGCTCGCCGAGATCGGCGCTCGCATCGACGACCTCGGGGCGCTCGTCGAGCTGGCCCAGGAGGAGTCCGACGCCGACACCCTCGCCGAGGCCGAGACCGAGCTGGTCTCGCTGCGCGGCGCGATCTCCGATCTCGAGGTGCGCACCCTGCTCGCCGGCGAGTTCGACCCGCGCGAGGCGGTCGTGACCATCCGGGCGGGCGCCGGCGGCGTCGACGCGGCGGACTTCGCCGAGATGCTCATGCGCATGTATCTGCGCTGGGCCGAGCGCAAGGGCTACCCGACCAAGGTGATGGACACCTCCTACGCCGAAGAGGCGGGGCTGAAGTCGGCCACGTTCGAGGTCAACGCCCCGTACGCGTTCGGCACCCTCTCGGTCGAGGCCGGCACGCACCGCCTGGTCCGGATCAGCCCCTTCGACAACCAGGGTCGGCGCCAGACCTCGTTCGCCGCCGTCGAGGTGATCCCGCTGATCGAGCAGGACGACTCGATCGAGATCCCCGAGAACGAGATCAAGGTCGACGTGTTCCGGTCCTCCGGCCCGGGTGGGCAGAGCGTCAACACGACCGACTCCGCCGTCCGCATGACGCACATCCCGACCGGGATCGTCGTGTCGATGCAGAACGAGAAGTCGCAGATCCAGAACCGCGCCGCGGCGCTGCGCGTGCTGCAGTCCCGGTTGTTGCTCGTCCGCAAGGCCGAGGAGGACGCGAAGAAGAAGGAGCTCGCGGGCGACATCAAGGCCTCGTGGGGCGACCAGATGCGCTCGTACGTGCTGCAGCCGTACCAGATGGTCAAGGACCTGCGCACCGAGCACGAGGCCGGCAACACCGCCGCCGTGTTCGACGGCGACATCGACGACTTCATCAACGCCGGCATCCGCTGGCGTCGGCAGCAGCTGGTCGAGCAGGACTGACCAGCCCGGCCGACCTGCGCTTCGGCTCCGCCCGCGCGGCTCGCTCCGGCGTCGATCTCGGCGGCCTGTGAGGCGGGGGAGGGCCGCTGGCACCGTTGACGCCTCAACTTCAGCGGGTGCCCGGCGTGTCTCCGCAGGGATCGCCGGGTTGCCTGCCTACCGTGGGCGGTGGCCGGAGCGTGTCCTTCCCCATCGTCGATCCCGGCCGAGATGGTCTCGTGATCCGGTTCGACAACGTCTCCAAGGTGTATGCCCGTGGGCATCGACCCGCGCTCGACCAGGTGACCCTGGAGATCGAGCGCGGTGAGTTCGCGTTCCTCGTCGGGTCCTCCGGGTCAGGCAAGTCGACGTTCCTCAGCCTCGTCCTCCGGCAGGAGCGCCCCACCGACGGCGGTGTGTTCGTCGCCGGACGCGACCTGTCGCGCATCTCCTCGTGGAAGGTGCCGTACCTGCGTCGCCAGATCGGCACGGTGTTCCAGGACTTCCGGCTGCTCAACAACAAGTCCGTGTTCGACAACGTCGCGATCGCGATGCAGGTCATCGGCAAGCCGCGTCACCAGGTGATGACGACGGTCCCCGAGACGATCGAGATGGTCGGGCTCGCTGGCAAGGAGAAGCGGCGACCCCACGAGCTCTCCGGCGGTGAGCAGCAGCGGGTGGCGATCGCCCGCGCCTTCGTCAACCGGCCGCCCATCATCCTCGCCGACGAGCCCACCGGGAACCTCGACCCGACCACGTCGGTCGGCATCATGCGTCTCCTCGAACGGATCAACCGCACCGGCACCACGGTCGTGATGGCCACGCACGACGACGAGATCGTCGACCAGATGCGCAAGCGCGTCATCGAGCTCGTCGACGGCCAGGTCGTCCGCGACCAGGCCCGCGGCGTCTACGGCGCCCGGAGCGACGCGTCATGACCCTCACCCTGCGGAGGTCCGCTCCGCTCCGCTGCGCCGCCCACCTGCGTGGAGGCCACGCATGAGGGCGCGCTTCGTCCTGTCGCAGATCGGCAACGGGCTGCGCCGCAACCTCGCGATGGCGATCTCCGTCGTGCTGGTCACCTTCATCTCGCTCGGGTTCGTCGGCGCCGCCGTGCTGCTGCAGATGCAGGTGTCGAAGGCCAAGGACGACTGGTACGACCGCGTCGAGGTCAACGTCTTCCTCTGCCCCGACGGTGAGCCGACTCAGGCGTGCCCCGAGGGCGAGGTCACCGAGGAGCAGCAGGCCGCCATCCAGGACACCCTGGAGTCCGACGCGCTGTCGGAGTACGTCGAGGAAGTCTTCTACGAGGACAAGGCCGCCGCGTGGGCGGCGTTCCAGGAGCGCTTCGGCGACCAGGACTGGGCCCAGCGGATCACCGAGGACCAGATGCAGGCGTCCTTCCGGGTCAAGCTCGTCGACCCGGAGCAGTACCAGCTGATCTACGACGAGCTCGCCGGCCGACCGGGCGTCCAGGAGGTCATCGACCAGCGCAGCATCCTGGAGCCGCTGTTCCTCGTCCTCAACCGGGCGACGATGATCTCGGTCGGTCTCGCGGTGCTCATGACGATCACCGCGGTGCTGCTCATCACCACGACCATCAGGCTCTCGGCGATGAGCCGACGGCGGGAGACCGAGATCATGCGCCTGGTCGGCGCGTCGAACCTCTTCATCCAGCTGCCGTTCATGCTCGAAGGCGCGATCGCCGCGCTGCTCGGGGCGGGCTTGGCGGTCGGCGGGCTCTGGCTCGGCGTCCACTACTTCATCGAGGAGTGGCTGGCCCAGTCGGTGAGGTTCATGCCGTTCGTCGGCACGGGCGAGGTCATGGCCATCGCGCCGGTCCTCATCGCTATCGGCCTCGTGCTCGCCGTGATCAGCTCGCTCGTCACACTCGGCCGTTATACGAAGGTGTAGGTGCGGACGATGACCGCCAGCAGGAGGCAATCGAGGAGCTGGGCGCGCCGGACCGCCGGGCTGGCCATCGCCCTGCTCATGAGCGTGTCGGTGCTGAGCCCGGCGAACGCCGACGACCTCGACGACCTCGAGGACCAGCAGGAGCAGAACGCCGAGGAGCGCGAGCAGGTCGAGTCCGCGCTCGAGGGCACCGACGCCGACCTCGCCGAGACCTACCTCGAGCTCGACGACATCAACCGCCGGCTGCCGATCGCGCAGCAGGAGCTCGACATCGCCAACGCCCAGCTCGCCGCCGCGGAGCGGCACCTGGACGAGGTGCAGGCCAGGCTCGAGGTCGCACGCCAGCAGCAGGCCGACCTCGAGGACCAGATCGCGCAGGGTGAGTCCGACATCGCCGAGACCGAGGGCGCGATGGGCGAGGTCGCGCGTACCGCCTACCGGGGCGGTGACGGCATCGGCACCCTGTCGCTGGTCTTCGGGGCCGGGTCGGCCGAGGAGTTCGCGCAGGACTACTCCGCGATGAGCTCGGCGTTGCGGACGCAGGACCAGACGCTCAGCGACCTCGAGAACCTGCAGGCCGTGAACCGCAACCGGCAGGTGCGGCTCGACGCCGTCGAGGAGCGGATCACCGAGCTGGAGACCGAGGCGCAGGCCGCGGTCGCCGCTGCAGAGGAAGCGCGACAGCGCGCCGCGAACCTCGTGGCCGAGATCCAGCAGCTCAAGGTCGAGCAGGAGGCCAAGGCCGCCGAGCTGGAAGACCTCAAGGTGGAGTTCGAGGAGAAGCAGGCCGAGCTGGAGGCCGAGAACGACCGCATCCAGCAGGAGATCGCCGACGAGATCGCCGCGATCGCCGCCCGCGAGAAGGCCGAGCGCGAGCGTCAGCTGCGCGAGCAGCGCGAGCAGGCTCAGAACGGCGGCGGTTCCGGCGGCGGTGGAGGCGGCGGTGGCGGCGGCGGCGGCTCGGGAGGTGGCTCCGGCGGTGGCTCGTCCGGTGCTGCGTTCGACCCGCCGATCAGCCGGTCTCTCTACGTGACGTCCCCTTACGGCATGCGCTGGTACCCGATCACGGGCGGCTACTTCTTCCACCAGGGAGTCGACCTGCGGTCCGGGTGCGGCGAGGCGCAGATGTCGTCGGCGGCCGGCACCGTCATCGGCGTCCGGCCGGCTGCGGGCAACGGCACCCACGGCAACCAGGTGCTCGTCAATCACGGCGTCATCAACGGCAGCTCGTGGGTGAGCGTCTACAACCACCTGTCCCGGTTCGCCGTCAGCGTCGGCGACCGCGTCTCGCAGGGCCAGACGATCGGGTACACCGGCGCCACCGGCAACGTCACCGGCTGTCACGTGCACTTCGAGCTCTGGCGCAACGGCACCACGGTCAACCCGATGGGGTATATCTCCTAGGGGGGAGACCTCGTTCCTCGGGCGTCTCCTCGGTAGTCGCCCTCGTTCCTCGGGCGTCTGCCGATCAGACGGATGTCGATGGCGGCCTCCGGCCGCGTGGGGCGCCGCCCCGGGCGGCGTCGTTCCTCCGCCGACCGGTGTGTCGCGGGGTAGGCCGACGACCTCGTTCCTCGGGCGACTCCGGCCGCGTTGGGCCGCGGGGTGCTGACGCCGTCGGCGAAAAAGCGAGGGGGCGACGTCGGGCACCGACTATCGTGGACTGGCCGCAGGGAAGGTGGTGAGAGCCGTGAGCAACGTCAAGGGTGGCGCCAAGAAGAAGAAGGTGCCCGCAGGTGTCGACCCGCGCACCGTCAAGCAGGTGGTGGCGCGGAACAAGAAGGCTCGCCACGACTTCCACATCGACGACACCTACGAGGCCGGTCTCTCGCTCACCGGCACCGAGGTGAAGAGCCTGCGCGCCGGACGCGCCTCGCTGGCCGACGGGTGGATCGCGATCGACGGCGGCGAGGCCTGGCTCGAGGGCGTCCACATCCCCGAGTACGCCGAGGGCACCTGGACCAACCACGCCCCGCGCCGCAAGCGGAAGCTCCTGCTGCACCGCGTCGAGATCGACAAGCTCACGCAGGCCACACGCGAGAAGGGGCACACGGTCGTGCCGCTCGAGCTCTACTTCATCGGCGGGCGCGCCAAGGTGGAGATCGCCACCGCTCGCGGCAAGAAGGAGTGGGACAAGCGCGAGACGCTCCGGCGCCAGCAGGACGAGCGTGAGGCGCAGCGCGCGATGAGCGCGCGCCGTCACGGCTGAGACCTCCCGACGCTCCGCCGGGTGGGGGAGCGCTGTCCACCGCACGATCGAGGGCACGGCGGTGCCGCGTCGATAGCCTGGGCCCCATGTCCCGTCGGTCGCCCCTGATGCTCCTGCTCGCGTTCGTCGCGGCCCTCGTCTCCACGGCGGTCCTGCCGGCCTCGTCGGCTCAGGCCGACGACGACCAAGGGGACCGTGAGATCACGCGCTACGACATCGTGGCGCAGGCGCAGACCGACGGCACGATCGACGTCGAGCAGACGATCGACTTCGACTTCGCCTCGACGCCGGGTCACGGTATGTACCTCACGCTGATCACCCGCCAGGAGATCGACGGCGACCCCGACCACTACCGGGAGCTGCGGATCTCCGACATCGAGGTCTCCAGCCCCACGGGGGCCCCGGCCGAGGTGACCGAGGACTCCGACGACGCCGGGCTGGTGATCCGGATCGGTGACGAGGACATCGACGACGTCTCCGGTGTGCAGACCTACGTCATCAGCTACACGGTCGCGGGCGTGCCCAGCTCAGGTGTGGGTGTCGCGGGCGAGGACGAGATCTACTGGAACATCATCGGCTCCGCCTTCGAGGTGCCGATCTCGAACCTCACGGTGACGCTGACGGCGCCCGAGAGCCCCGAGCAGGTGGCCTGCTACACGGGTGCGGTCGGGTCGACCCGACCGTGCTCCGGCTACTCCGTCGACGCCGAGGGCGCCGCGGTGTTCGAGCAGGACCGCCTGGACGACGGCGTCGGGCTGAGCGTCGTCGCGTCGTACCCGGGCGGCACGTTCGGTGGTGTCGAGCCGATCTTGGTACCGCGTCGGACGTTCGCGAACAGCATGGGTGTGGGCACGGCGGCGGTCCCGGCGGCGGGTGTCCTCGCTCTGCTCGGCGTCGGAGGCGTCGCCGTGGCGGCACGCCGCCGCGGGCGCGACCGCGCCTACCTCGGGCTCACCCCCGGGCTGTACCCGACGACGGCGGACCAGCAGGAGGGACCACGACGTCGCGCCCCGATCGCCGTCCAGTTCACCCCGCCCGCCGACGTGCTGCCGGGTGAGCTGGGGACGCTGACCGACGAGGTCGCCGACCGGCACGACATCACCGCCACGATCATCGACCTCGCGGTGCGCGGCTTCCTCACGATCGAGGAGGCGGAGGAGCACAAGGGCAAGCCGGACTGGCGGCTGGTGCGCAACATGGACGCGGACTGGAACGAGCTCAGGCCGTACGAGCGGACGCTGCTGCGCGGCCTGTTCGGAGGATCGCGGCGCCGCAAGCTGAGCAAGCTCGGCAGGACGTTCGCCGAGGCCGTCGCCGACGGTCAGGACCAGCTCTACAAGGAGATGGTCGAGCGCGGATGGTTCGCCAAGTCGCCGAAGGCGGTGCGCGGCAGCTGGTACGGCTGGGGCGTCGTCGTCATCTTCGCCGGGATCGTCCTCACGATCGTGCTGGCGGTGCTGACCGGATGGGGCTTCGCCGGTCTCGCCGTGGTGCTCGCGGGTGTGGCGTTGATGGTGGCGGCGCGGTTCGCCCCGGCACGCACGGCCGCCGGGAGCGCTGTGCTCGCCCAGGCGCTGGGGTTCAAGCGGTACATCGAGACGGCGGAGGCGAACCAGATCAGGTTCGCCGAGAACGAGGACGTCTTCTCCCGCTACCTGCCGTACGCGATGGCGTTCGGGCTGGAGAGCCGGTGGGTGGGGATCTTCGCGGAGCTGGCCGAGCAGGGTGTCGAGCTGCCGGCCCCGACCTGGTACTCCGGCCACGTGCCGATGGCGATGCTGTGGAGCTCGGGT
Organism: Pseudactinotalea sp.; assembly: GCA_048594485.1. Lineage (GTDB taxonomy): Bacteria > Actinomycetota > Actinomycetes > Actinomycetales > Beutenbergiaceae > Pseudactinotalea. Next base: position 8,750 of record JBMDXU010000319.1, read on the forward strand.
GGGTTCGGCGGCGCCGTCAACTCGCTCGCCTCAGCCGCGGATCTCGCCGTCGCGAGCGCCACGCCGGCGTCGTCCGGAGGGTCGGGGTTCTCCGGAGGCGGAGGGTTCTCCGGCGGTGGTGTCGGCGGTGGCGGTGGCGGCGGCGGGTGAGGCGCTGAGCCGGTGAGCCGTTCGGCGGCGCGCCGGGATCAGTCGAGCAGCAACCGGCCGTCGACGCGGCGGGGCAGCGGCGGGGCGTCGTCGCGGAGCTCGGCGGGGAGCAGTGACGCGGGCGCGTCCTGCCAGGTCACGGCCCGCACGAACCGCCCCACCGAGGCAGCGCCGACGCTGGTCTGCGCGGTCGTGGCGGCGGGAAACGGCCCGCCGTGCTGCTGCGACCACGTGACGGCGACGCCCGTGGGGAAGCCGTTGACGATGACGCGCCCCACCCGGTCCCGGAACACCCGGGCGACCTCGGCCGGCACGTCCTCGCCATCGGCGATGTGGACCGTGCCGGTGAGCGAGCCGGGCATCTGCGCGAGGGCGTCGGCGAGGGCGTCGTCGTCGTCGTACCGGATCAGGAGGCCGAACGGACCGAAGACCTCCTCGAAGGTGTCGCCGTCGACGGCGGTGGCGTCGATCTCGAGGAGCGTCGCGCCGACGCGGGTGCCGTCGTCGGTGGGCGTGCGGACGAGGACGCGGGTGCTCGGCTCCTCCGCGGCCCGGGCGGCGTTGCTGGCGAACCCGGCACCGATGCGGTCGTTGAGCGGGACCATCGGGTTGAGCCCGGTCATCGCGGCGGCGGCCGCCGCGACGAGGGCGTCGCCGTCGGGGCCGGTCGGCACGAACGACACCCCCGGCTTGGTGCAGAACTGGCCCGCCCCCGTGGTGAGCGAGCTGGCCAGGCCCTCGCCGATCTGGGTCGCGCGCTCGGCGGCCGCGGCGGCGGTGACGACGAGCGGGTTGATCGACCCGAGCTCGCCGTAGAAGGGGATCGGGTCCTCGCGCTCGTTGATCGCGGCGAGGAGCGCCTTGCCGCCCGCGAGCGAGCCGGTGAAGCCGACGGCGCGCACCTGCGGGTGACGCACGAGGTCGAGACCGGCGTCGTTGCCGAACACCAGGGTGACGGGCTGGGTGCGTAGCCCCCGCTCCTGCGCCGCACGGGCGAGAGCGGCCTGCACCGCGACCGAGGTCGCCGGGTGCGACGGGTGCGCCTTGACGACGACCGCGCAGCCGGCCGCCAGCGCGCTCGCGGTGTCGCCGCCCGCGACGCTGAAGGCGAGCGGGAAGTTGCTGGCCGCGAACACCGCGACGACGCCGAGCGGGACGTTCATGCGGCGCAGGTCGGGCTGCGGCGGCGTGGCGTCGGGGTTGGCGTGGTCGATCGTGAGGTCGAGGAACGCC
>JBMDXU010000032.1:0-9663 GCA_048594485.1 Pseudactinotalea sp.
GCGTCACCGGTGACGAGCGCGTGCATGAGGTCCGGGTCGACGCCGGGGGCCTCGACCGGCTCGGGATGCATCGCGTCCCACGCGCGGAACACCTCGGGGGTCGACAACCCCTCCCCCGACAGCGCGAGCACCCAGGTGAACTTCCCGCGCGCGAGGGCGGGGGTGAGCAGGTCCCCCCGACCGAGCCCGACGGCGGTCTGCCCGGTGAGCGCGAACGGCACGTCGGCGCCCAGCTCGCTCGCCAGCTCGCCGAGCTCCTCGCGCGCCAGTCCGGTCCCCCAGAGCAGGTCGCACGCGAGCAGCGCGGCGGCGGCATCGGCGGACCCGCCGCCCATCCCTCCCGCCGTCGGCACACCCTTGACCAGCCGCAGGTGCACTCCGGCGTCGACGCCGGTGGCCTCGGCCAGCAGGCGTGCGGCGCGCCACGCGAGATTGCTCTCGTCGGTGGGCACACGGTCGGCCGATCGACCCGTGACGCTGACGGAGATCCCGGTGGCGGGCTCGGCGATGACGTCCTCGTACAGGGAGACCGCCTGGAACACCGTCGCCAGCGGGTGGTAGCCGTCCTCGCGCGCCGAGCCCACACGCAGCGCGATGTTGATCTTGCCGGGTGCGCGGACGTGCACGGCGGTCGGCGAGCTGTTCATGCGGGGTCCCCGACGACGGGCCGGTGCTCCGCGATGGCGGCGAACTGGGTGATGTCTAGCCGCTCCCCCCGCAAGCTCGGGTCGATGCCGGCCGCCCGGAGCGCCACCTCGGCCGCATCCGGCGATCCCGCCCACCCGGCGAGCGCGGCGCGCAGCGTCTTGCGACGCTGGGCGAACGCGGCGTCGACGACGGCGAAGGTCGCCTCGCGTGTCGCCGTCGTCTCCGGCGGGTCTCGTCGAACCAGCCGGACGAGCGCCGAGTCGACGTTGGGCACCGGCCAGAACACCGATCGCCCGACCGTCCCGGCGCGGCGCGCCTCGGCGAACCACGCCGCCTTCGCGGAGGGCACCCCGTAGGTACGCGAGCCGGGCGGAGCCGCGAGCCGATCGGCGACCTCCGCCTGCACCATCACCCGCGCCGAGCACAGCGACGGCAGCGTGACGAGCGCGTGCAGCAGCACCGGCACCGCAACGTTGTAGGGCAGGTTCGCGACCAGGGTGGTCGGTGCTCCGACCCGGGCGTCGTCGGCGTCGATGGTCATGGCGTCGGCGTGCACGACACGGAGTCGCTCGGCGGCGTCCGGTGCGACCCGCTCGACGGTGGCCGGCAGCGCCTCGGCGAGGCGGCGGTCGATCTCGACGGCCACCACGCTCGCACCGGTTGCGAGCAGGCCGAGCGTGAGCGACCCGAGGCCGGGCCCGACCTCGAGCACGACGTCGGTCTCGTGCACCTCGGCCGCACGGACGATCCGGCGGATCGTGCCGCCGTCGATGACGAAGTTCTGCCCGAGGGCCTTCGTCGGCCGCACATCGAGGGCCGCGGACAGCGACCGCACGTCGGCAGGAGTCAGCAGACCCGACTCGGTCGCGCCCCGATCACCCGCTTCCACGCCGTGAGCCTCCCACATCCCTGGGGATGCCGAGACCCGGCGACGCGGTGCGTCACCGGGTCCCGGCCATCAGCTCGCGGCGCTCAGAGAAGACCGAGCTTGGCGGCGCAGGCCGGCCACTGGCCCCAGCCCGACCGGGCCTGAAGAGCCTGGGCGCGCTGCGTCTGCTCGGCCGCGCTGGCCTCCGACGGGAGGCCGCTGCCGCCCATCGCCTGCCAGGTCGGCAGCGAGAACTGGTAGAGCCCGTAGTAGCCGTTGCCGGTGTTGGTCGTCGGGTTGCCGCCGGACTCGCACTGCGCCAGCTGGGCCCAGACGTCGCCGCTGACGGTGCCGCCACCGCCGCCGCTGCCACCGCTGTCGCCGTCGTCACCCTCGTCGCTGGACGAGGCTGCCGGCGCCGGCGGGGGCGCGGGGCGCTCGGCGGTCCCGTGCTCGACCACGCGGTCCTGCGGCTTGGTCGTGACCTTGCTCGAGACGAGTCGGCTCGAGACCACCTCGCCGTCGACGACGCGGCTGACGTACACGTAGGTCCGTTCGCCCTCGGAGCCCTCGCTGACCACCCGGCTCTCGCCCTCGTAGAGGTCGTCGGTGCCGCGCTCGACGGTGTCGAAGTCGATCGACTCGGTCCGGCTGTCCTCCTCGAGCGCCACGCGCACGATCGTCACCACGGGGGTGCCCGAGGAGTCGGTCGCCACGGTCACCTGATCGTTGGCGTCGACGGTGATCTCCGCGGCGAGCATGGCCGTGGCGAGATCGGCGACGCCGTCGATCTCGGTGGTCCGCTCCTCGCCGTCGACCACGAAGGTGACGGGTCCGTTCGCGACGAGCGGCAGGTCGAGGGCCTGGCGCCCGCTGGTGCGCGACGCGGTGATCTCGGCGTCGCGGCCGCTCGCCTGCAGCGAGGCGAGCGCGTCGGCCGCGGTGTCGTCCACCGTCCAGATCTGGGTCGCCTCGCCGTCGACGGTCACGTCGATCTGCTCGGCGGTCCGGACGACCACCTCACCGCCCTCGGTGAGCGGCTCGTCGAGACCCGGCACGACGAGATCGTGCTCGCCGACCGTGATGCCCTGCTGCTCGAGCAGATAGCCGACATCACCGGCGAACGTCGAGACCTGGACGATCTGGCCGTCGACGTCGACGTCGACCGTCTTGTGCGCGGCCGCGACCGCCATCCCGGCTCCGCCCAGCACGAGCACGGCGGCGATGCCGCTCGCGAGTGCGACGGTGCGGCGGCGACGTGGACCCGCGTGGCGGGGTCCGTCGCTCTCCTCGTCGGTCGTGGCCGCGGCGAGGTCGGTGTCGGTGTCGACGTCGGTGTCCTGGGTCGACGAGTTCTCGACGGCGTCGAGCACCTCGGTGCTCTCAGCGGTCGGCTCGGGGGTGTGGTCGGAAGAGCTCACGTGCTGTCCTTGCTCACGCGAGACCTCGGGGTGGTCTCGCTGCATGCGGCGCAGGTCGTGGCGTGACGATCGGAGGGACCGCGCACGAGCGCCGGGCGGGGAAGGGCCGCAGCCACCGTAACCGAACCGTTATAGACGTCCAAGCCCTCGTGAGCGAGGTCACCGGCTCTGTGGCGAGCCTGTGAAGAGCCTGACGCTCTCAGTACCAACCCACGGACTGACTGTGACCCCAGGCGGCGCACGGGCTGCCGTACCGGGCCTGGATGTAGCCGAGACCCCAGTCGATCTGGGTCGCGGGGTTCGTCTGCCAGTCGGAGCCGGCGGACGCCATCTTGTTGCCCGGGAGCGACTGCGGGATGCCGTAGGCGCCCGACGACGGGTTCTGCGCGTACGGGTTCCAGTTGCTCTCGCGCTGCCACAGGTTGTTGAGGCACGACCACTGGTCCGAGCTCCACCCGTAGCTGGGGAGCATGGCCTGTGCGATCCCTCGAGGGTCGCTGCCGCTGTAGGTCGCCGGGGGCGAGGACGAGGACGAGCCGCCGCCCGAGGAGCTGCCGGCCGTCGTCGTGGCACCGGTGCCTACGAGGACGACCTCGTCGACCGGCTGCGCGGCGACCACGGAGCTGAGCTCGGTGCGCTCCACCGCTTCGCCGTCGGAGTAGGTGGTCTCGTAGGTGGTGACGCGCGAACCGGCGACACCCTCGGTCTGGACCCGCGTGGTGCCCTGCGCCAGCGCCGACGTCTCCTGCTCGACCGTCTCGAACTCGATCTCGGTGACCTCGTTCTCGATGCGGGTCCCGACACGCTCGATCTCGATCTCGGCACCCTCGGTGGGCGCGCGGCCCATGGGAGCGGAGACGACGTCGTCGAGGTCCACGACGATCCCGGCCTCGATCAGGGCATCGGCGAGGGTGGGCGCGCTGGAGGTGAGATCGACCGCGCGGCCGTCGACGGTGACCGTGAAGCTCACGGCCTCGCCCGCCTCGAGCTCGAGCGGCTCGCGGTAGCCGTCGCTGCGGGAGACCTGCGCCCAGACGTCGTCGCGGCCGCTGAGGTCGGCGACGTCGGCGACACCGTCGTCACCGGTGAAGGCGGACTGGTTGGCGGCGTTCGCGAACGACAGCGAGCCGACCAGAGCGACCACCAGCGCTCCCGCTCCCAACGCGTACCGCAGCGGACGAGGGATCGACTGCGCCGTCGACACCTCGGCGCGGTGGCTGCCGCGGGTGCGGGTGGTCTCGGAGCGCACGGCAGGTGCGCTCTCGTTCTCGGAGGGCACGGAGGGGGTGTCCTTCGTCGGAGGCTGGGGGGCTGGCCGGCAGCGAGCCGGTTCCCGGCACCGTAACCGATTCGTGATGATCGCGGAACCCGAAGAGCAGTCGTTTTCACATCTCCTCCACAGCAGCACCGGCGCCGTCGCGACCTCACCAGGGGCCGTAGAGGCGCTCCGCGTTGCTGCGCAGCTGGTCGCAGAGCTCGGCGAGGTCGTCACCACGGACCTCGGCGAGCCGGCGCACCGTCAGCGGCAGCAGGTAGGGAGCGTTGGGCGCGCCGCGGTGCGGCGCGGGGGTCAGATAGGGAGCGTCGGTCTCGACCAGCAGCACCGGCGGCGGCACGACGGCGGCCGCCGCTCGGACGTCGTCGGCCTTCCCGAACGTCACCGGGCCGGCGAAGGACAGGTGGAAGCCCCGAGCCACGCACTCCTGCGCGAACGCCTCGTCGCCCGAGAAGCAGTGGAACACGGTGGCCTCCGGTGCGCCATCGGCGTCGAGCACCTCCAGGACCGCGTGGTGCGCGTCGCGGTCGTGGATCTGCAGCGGCAGCCCGAGCTCCTTCGCCAGCGCGATGTGCGCGCGGAAGGCCTCGCGCTGCACACGCTGCCCCTGCTCGCCGGCCCGGAAGAAGTCCAGACCGGACTCGCCGACGGTCCGCACCCGCGGGTCGCGCGCCAGGTCGGCGATCCGGGCGATCGCGTCGTCGAGCCCGACGGCGTGACGCGGCAGCGCCGGCGGGTCGAGACCGTCGGCGGCGACCTCGCGCACCCCGGCGTGCAGCACCGCCTCGTTCGGGTGGATCGCCACCCCGGCCACGATCTGACCGAACTCGTGCGCCCAGGCGACGCTGGTCGCGGCCGAGTCGAGATCGCAGCCGATCTGCACGACGGCGCGGACCCCGACGGCGGCCGCCCGCTCCAGCTGCCCCGCCACGCCCGGGTCGGGGACGCCGTCGTCGAGCACGTCGGGGATCGACTCCAGATGCGTGTGGTCGTCGATCACCGGAGCCGGCAACGGCTCCGGCTCCCCCGGCCACTCTCCCCGCCTACGCCCCACGAGCCCTCCGATTTCGTTGACGAACTGCCGGTCTGTCGCTTTCGTTGACGAATCGGCGCCGGTTCGTCCACGAGAGCGCTCGCCCCGGCCGGTCGTCCACGAAATCCCGGGGAGGGGGCGAGGTAGCGCGGGAAGACGCCGGTCGGGGCGGGGAGGGCGGTGCCGGGGACGAGGGCGGTGGACAGCTCCGCGAACTCGACCTGCTCGGGGAGTCCGAGGAGTGCGAGGAGCCGGCCGGCCGACGTCGGCATCACGGGCTGCACGAGCGTCGCCACGACCCTCACGACCTCGAGCGTCACGGACAGCACGGTCGCCATGCGCGCCGGGTCGGTCGTGCGGAGCACCCACGGCTGCTGCGCGGAGAAGTACCGGTTGGTCTCGGCGAGCACCTCCCACAGCGACTCCAGGTACCGGCTGAGCTGCTGGCCGTCGATGTGCTCGCGACTGACGTCGAGCAGCGGCGTCAGCAGCGCGAGGAGGGCGCGGTCCTCCTCGGTCAGGTCGCCCGGGGTGGGGACGACGCCGTCGAGGTTCTTCGCGACCATGCTCAGCGAGCGCTGGGCGAGGTTGCCGAGCTCGTTCGCGAGATCGGCGTTGATGCGGGTGACGACGGCGTCGTGGCTGTAGGAGCCGTCGTTGCCGTAGGTGAACTCGCGGCACAGGAAGTACCGCATCTGGTCGAGCCCGTACTGCGCGGCGAAGTCGAGCGGGTCGACGAACCCGCCGTCGGACTTGCTCAGCTTCTTGCCCTGGTCGTAGAGGAAGCCGTGGATGAACACCCGTTGCGGCAGCTCGATCCCGGCGCTCATGAGGAACGCCGGCCAGTAGAGCGTGTGGAACCGGGTGATGTCCTTGCCGATGATGTGGACGTCGACGGGCCAGTAGCGACGGAACGACTCGCTCTCGACATCGGGGTAGCCGACGCCGGTGAGGTAGTTGGTGAGTGCGTCGACCCAGACGTACATGACGTGCGCGGGATCACCCGGGACGGGCACACCCCAGTCGAACGACGACCGCGAGATCGACAGGTCCCGCAGCCCCTGCTTGATGAAGGACTCCATCTCGTTCCGGCGGAACTCCGGCCCGATGAACTCCGGGTGCGCGGCGTAGTAGTCGAGCAGCCGATCGCCGTACTGCGACAGCCGGAAGAAGTAGCTCGGCTCCTCCGTCCAGGTGACCTCGGTGCCCGACGACGTCGCCACACGGACGCCGTCGTCTCCCACGTGGGTCTCGTCCTCGTTGTAGTACGCCTCGTCGCGGACCGAGTACCAGCCCTGGTAGCCGCCGAGGTAGATGTCGCCGTTCGCCTCCATCGCGCGCCAGATCGCCTGACTCGCCTCGATGTGATCGGCGTCCGTGGTGCGGATGAAGCGGTCGAACGCGACCCCGAGACCCCGCTGCAGCTCCTCGAACCGGTCGGACATGTCGCGCGCGAAGTCCGCCGGGCTCAGCCCCGCCCGGTCGGCCGCCTGCATCATCTTGATGCCGTGCTCGTCGGTGCCGGTGAGATGCCGGACGTCGTAGCCGTCGAGACGCTTGAAACGCGCGAGCACATCGGTGGTGACGTACTCGTACGCAGTGCCCATATGGGGCCGTGCGTTCGGGTAGGCGATCGCCGTCGTGATGTAGAAGGAGGGGCGGTCGGACGCACCCGGGGCAGCCTGCGTGGTCATGATGCGCCGAGCCTACCGACGGCGGACTCATCCGAACGTCCCGGGTCGTCTGCGACCACCGGTCGATGTGACGCGGCCGACATGCCTGCTACCCATGAGGGGTGACCACCACCGCCGTTCTCCCGGCCGGCCCGACGATCGCGCCGACGGCGCCGCTGACCGGCCGTGCCACCTGGGCTCTGCTGGCTCTGCTGCTGGCGGTCAGCGTCGCCACGATCGGCGCCACGGTGCTGATCCTCGCGCTGGCCGACGACGCCCGCGCTCTGGCGGTGCCGACGATCGCCGTCATGCTGGTGGTGCATGCGGCAGCCATGCTGACGACCATCTCGATCTGCCTACGGCGCGCCGGCTCGAGGTGGGTTGACCTCGGGTTCACCCGTCCCACTCGGCGACTCCTCCACCTGCTGTGGCAGATCCCGCTGCTGCCGATCGCCCTGGTGGCGACCCAGGCCGTCGTGGCCGTCGTCGTCGGTGGCAGCCCGACTCCCACCGGCAGCGGCGTCGACGGTCTGCTGCGCGATGCCCCGATCGGGCTGTTGCTCCCCGCCGTGCTGGCCATCGTCATCGCGACCCCGATCTGGGAGGAAGCGGTGTTCCGGGGGCTGATCTACGGATGGCTGCACCCGCGGTGCACAGTCTTGGGCGCCGCAGCGATCAGCGCCGCGGCGTTCGCAGCCGTGCCTGTGGTGCCCGTGCTGCTCCCGTACCTGTTCGTGATGGGGTTCTCGCTCGCGCTGCTGAGGCAGTTCCACCGCACCTTGTGGGCGCCGGTGGTCACCCACGCCGTCGTCAACGGGCTCGCCTCGTCGGTGTTGATCCTCGCGCTGCTGCGGTGAGGCGGCTGCACCCCTGATCGAGGGTCGCGCGCTCGTGCGGGCTCAGGTGCGCACGTATCGCAGGAAGAGCATCTCGCCACCCGGGAGCGCGTGCACGCGGCGCAGCCGCCGGGCGTGCTCGCCCGCACCGGCGGCGATGCGTGGGGCGTCGCCTCCCGCGAGGACCGGCGCGATCGTCAGGCAGAGCTCGTCGACGGCGTCGCCGTCCAGCAGCGACCCGAGCAGGCTCGGACCGCCCTCGCAGAGCATCTGCGGCAGCCCGCGCTCGACGAGCGTCGCTCGCAGGGGCTCCGGCTCCACGCTCTCGGCGCCGCAGTCGACCACGTCGGCCACCTCCGTCAGCGCCGCACGGCGTTCCGCGGACGCGGACCGCGAGGTCAGCACGAGCGGGCGCCGCGGCGCCTTCGTGAACAGGTCGTCGGTCGGGTCCAGGTGGAGCGCGGACGACACGAGCGCGAACGCCGGCTGCTCCTCGAGCCCGTGCGCTCGCCGCCACGCCACCGCGTCGTCGTCCAGCCGCAGCGCGCCGTACCCCTCGGCCCGCGCCGTCCCAGCCCCCACCACGACGACGTCGGCGAGCCGTCGGAGCACGTCGAAGACCTGCTTGTCCCACTCGTCGTTGAGCCCACCGGAGAGCCCCCCGACCGTCGCGGCACCGTCGAGGCTCGAGATGAAGTTGGCGCGCAGCCAGGGTGCCGTCCGGTCGGAGACCTCGTAGGCGGAGACGAGCTCGTCGACCTCGAACATCAGTCCTCCGTGTCGGCGTCGATGTTGTGACGCAGGTAGGCAGGCTCGCGCAGGCCGAGCACGGCCTCGGTCATCCGGACGGCGTCGACGGTCTCGCGCACCTGGTGGACCCGCAGGATGCGGGCGCCCGCCTCGACGCAGAGCACGGCGGTGGCCAGCGAGCCCACCAGCCGCTCGCCCTGCGGGCGGTCGCGCGTCTCACCGATGAAGTCCGTGTTGGACAGCGCCACCAGCATCGGCAGCCCCAGGGCGGCGACCTCGCGCAGGCGTCGGGTCAGCTCGAGCGTGTGGAGGGTGTTCTTGTTGAGGTCGTGCCCGGGGTCGATCACGATCCGTTCCTCGGCGATGCCAGCCGCGAGCGCCGTCTCGATCCGCTCGGCGAGATAGGCGACCACGTCGGCGACGACGTCGTCGTAGCTCGGCGCCCGGTGGTGCCGGTGCGGCTCGGCGAGCGAGTGGGCGATCACGACGGTGGCGTCGCGCTGCGCGACCACCTCGGCCAGCCCCGGCACGCGCAGCCCCATGACGTCGTTGATGACGTCGGCCCCGGCGGCGAGCGCCGCGTCGGCCACCTCGGGTGTGTAGGTGTCGACGGAGATGACGACGTCGCTGCTCGCCCGGATCGCCTCCACCACCGGGATCACCCGATCCAGCTCCTCGGCGAGCGGGACGTCGGGGGTGTCCGGCGAGAACGGCACGCCGCCGACGTCGACCCAGTCGGCACCGTCGTCGACCGCGCGCCGTGCCTGCGCCACCGCCGCATCGAGCGCGAAGGTCGCGCCGTGGTCGAAGAACGAGTCGGGCGTCCGGTTGACGACGGCCATGACGGCGGCGCGACGGGCGAAGTCGAACGTCCGCGCGCCGATCACGCGAGGTCGGAGCGCGGCGACGCCGTCGGGCACGACCGGCAGCCCGCTCGGTCCGATCACCGCGACGCCCCGACATCGAGACCGGACGTCTCGCGGGCGGGCGGAGCGAGGGTGACGACAGTCGTCATGACAGGCGGGTCAGGCCGCGCTTGAGGTTGCGGACCGCCTGCGCGATGCGCTGCTCGTTCTCGATGAGCGCGAACCGGACGAACCGCTCGCCACCCGGGCCGAAGCCGACACCCGGCGACACGGCGACGTCGCACTCGTTGAC
>JBMDXU010000320.1:0-12105 GCA_048594485.1 Pseudactinotalea sp.
GCGGTCGCAGTCCTCGCTCCGACGCAGCCACGTGTCGCCGACCCGGATGCGCGCCCAGTGGTCCTCGGAGAAGGCAGGAGCTCCGCGCACGAGGAGGTTCGGCCGGAAACGTCGCGCGGCGGTGCGCACGTCACGCCAGTCCGGGCTCTCGTCGTCGACCCAGTCGGCGACCTGCCTGACGGACTCCTCGGTCACAAGCAGCAGCGGACCGGCGTCGGCGAGACCCATGAGGTCCCCGGGCAGGCCACCGTGCTCGGCCGAGACGGTGCGCGGCTGGTCCGACCGCTGGAACACGAGCGTCAGCGGCTGGCCGATGCGATCACTGATCCACGCCGACGCTGCGTTGTCCGCGACGGTGAGGGTAGGTCGGCGCGAGATGCTCGTCGCCACCACCGGAGCCTCCTCGCCAGGCTCGGAGACGGCGAGGCGGTCGCCGTCACGGTCGGACAGGACGATGCCCGTGGCCGTCGGCTCCGCCGTCAGGCCCAGCAGGGTCGGCACCGTGCGAGCGGCGACCCGGGAGCCGTCCGGGTCGACGAGCGCCCAGCGGCGGTCGCCCAGGGGTCCCGTCGCATCGATCGCCATCTCGTCCTCGGCGACGCCGCCGAGCGACTTGACCGGGTAGCGCCACAGGCCGCTGACGACGACGTCGCTCACGGACGGGCTCAGTCCGCGCTCTCGGGGAGATCGACACCGGTGCGCGCGATGGCGTCCTCGACGTGGCGGCTCATCTCGAGCTGCACACGCTCGACCGCCGCGGTGAGCGCGGCACGACCGGTGGCGGCGTCGGCGGGGACCGGCTGGAACGGCTCACCGAAGACGACATGGAGCCGAGCCCGGAAGCCCGGGATGTGACCGCGCTTCTTGCCGGGGCCGCGGGTGCCGAGGATCGCGACCGGGATGACCGGGGCGCCCGAGCGGACGGCGAGCCAGGCGATCCCCGCCTTGGCGGAGCTGACGTCGCCCCGACCACGGGTGCCCTCGGGGAACACGGCGACCACACGATCCTCGTTGAGCAGGGCCAGCGCGGTGGTGAGCGCGGCCCGACCGCTGGCCCGGTCCACGGGGATCTGGCCGGCGTTGCGCATGAGGAACCCGACCCAGCCCGAGAACGCCTCTTCCTTGATGATGAAGTGAGAGCCACGGGGGATGGCGCCGTGCAGGAGCGGCCCGTCGATGATCCCGGTGTGGTTGGCGGCCAGCAGCGCCCGCCCATCCTTCGGCACGTTCTCCGCGCCGATCACCCGGGTGTTCCAGACCACGTGCGCCAGGAACCAGCCCACCCGCCGGGACCAGGTCGGGCCCCATCGCTTGATGTGCTCCGGCTTGATCGCCTGACCGGGTGTCGGCGGCTTCTTGATCGGCTCGGTCGCGCTCATGCCGACTCCCCTCGACCGGACAGCACGAGGCGACGGACGGCGTCGACCGTCTCGTCGAGGGACAGGTGGGAGGAGTCCACGGTGACGACGCCGTCGGCGGCCACACTGAACTCCGAGACCGTGCTGTCGTCACGGTCGCGGCGCAGCACCTGATCCCGGGTGGCCTCGAGCGCGCCGGCGTCGTCGCTGCCGTGCAGCTCGCGCGCGCGACGGGTCAGGCGCGCGGTCTCGTCGGCCACGAGCAGGATGCGGACGTCGGCATCGGGCGCGACCACCGTCGTGATGTCGCGACCCTCGGCGATGATGCCGGCGCCGGCCCGGTGCTCGTCGATGATGGCGCGCTGCAGGCGCTTGAGCTCGGCCCGGACGTCGAGGTTGGTGGCGACGGCGCTGACGACGGTGGAGATCTCGGTCGTCCGGATCACGACCGAGACGTCCTCGCCACCCACCGACACGGTCGGGGTCGCCGGGTCGGTCCCCATGGTCAGGGGCAGCTCGAGCACCGCAGCGGCGACCGCCGCGCGGTCGGTGAGGTCGAGGCCCTCACGCGCGCACCACCAGGCGGCCGCCCGGTACATCGCACCGGTGTCGAGATAGGCGAGGCCGAGGTCGGCGGCGACCCGTCGGCTGATCGTCGACTTGCCCGAGCCGGACGGACCGTCGATCGCCACGACGACGCCGCGGCCGCTGGTGCCGGTCACTCGACCACCACCCGCCAGCCGCGCTGCTCGAGATCGGAGCTGAGGGCGGCGGCTGCGCCGGGCAGCACCGAGACGACGGCCATGCCGACCTTCTGACGGGGGGAATGCTCCATCTGGAAGTCCTCGATGTTGACGCCGATGTCGCCGATCTCGCTGAACAGCCGGCCGAGCTCGCCGGGCTGGTCGGGCACGAGGACGGTGACGTCGGTGTAGTTGCGGCGGGCGCCGCCGTGCTTGCCGGGGATGCGTGCCACACCGTCGTTGCCTGCCGAGATCACCCCCGAGATGCCGGCCATCGCACCGAGGGCGAGAGGGCCGTCGTCGGCCGCTCGATCGAGCGAGGCGAGAAGCGCGTCGAGGTCGTCGCGGACGGCTCGGAGAACGGTGCGCACCGGGGCCGCGTTGCCCACCAGGATCGAGGCCCACAGCCGCGGGTCGCTGGCGGCGATCCGTGTCACATCGCGCAGTCCCTGGCCGGCCAGTCCCAACGCGTGGTCGGGAGCGCCGACCAGGCGGCCGGCGAGCAGCGAGGCGAGCAGCTGGGGCAGGTGGGAGACGAGGGCGACGGCGTCGTCGTGCTCGTGAGCGCTCATCACGACCGGGCTGGCGCCGAGGTCGACGGCGAGGGCGCGGACGGCGCGCACCGCGTCGGGGGCGGCGGCGTCGGTGTGGGTGAGGACCCAGGGGCGTCCGATGAAGAGGTCACCATCGGCCGCGCCCGCACCGCTGCGCTCGCGTCCCGCCATGGGGTGGGAGCCGACGTAGCGGGTGAGGTCGAGGGTGGCGAAGCCGGTGAGCTCGGTCTCGATGGTGGCCTTGACGCTGGCCACATCGGTGACGACGGCGTCGGGGAAGGTGTGCAGGGCGGCACCGACGAGACCGGCCGTGACGTCCGGGGGCGCGGCGACGACGACCAGCGTCGGGGCGTCGTCGTCGGCCGCTTCGAGACGCCCGGCGCCGACGTCGCGGGCCAGGGCGAGGGCCGTGGGCGAGGCGTCACGGAGGCGGACGTCCACGCCGTGGGAGGCGAGGGCGAGACCGATGCTGGCACCGATGAGCCCGGTGCCGATGACGAGGACCGGCCCGCGGGTGGCGAGCGTGCTCGTGCTGGTCGCCTCCTCGGTCACGATCGGCCACTGTAGCCGTGGCTCCGACGACGCCGGGTGCTCTCGCGGGTCGGGACGGCAGATGTGTCGGGTCTCACGCACCTCGACCGAAGGGCCAGCGACGCTTCCTCGGTTCCTCGGCGGGTGCCGGCACGAGCTCGAACACGGGGCTCCCGTCGATGACGTGCGTGCCCTCGACGAGCCGGTGCGGCACGCCACCGAGCGACATCGTGCTGCCGAGGGCAGGGAGCTGGTGCCGGTCGAGCACCTCGGCGAGCGCGGCGCGCAGGTCCTGGAAGATCGCGGCGGGCTGGTCGTGCCGCCGGACGAGGAGCTCACGCCAGCCGAGCGCGCGCAGCCCCGCGGTGAAGGCGAGGCTCGCGCCCTGCTGCTGGTCGAGCCACATGGCGTGGACGCGGGCGAAGTTGCGCGTGGGCTGCTCCATGTCGCCGACGAACAGCACATCGGTGGTGACGCTCATCTGGGCCGGGATCCAGACACCCTTCGCGCCGAGGTTGTCGATCAGGTAGGCCAGCACGTTGGTCCAGGTGAGCATCGGGCCGTAGAACGTCTGGCTCGCCGGCGTGATCCCGAGGGTGACGTGGGCGCGATGGCTCGCGACGACGGGCTCGAGCCGCTGGCGCATCGGGCTGGTCGTGAGATCGGCGGCCAGGCCCGGGTCGTCGACAGGCGCGTCGACGGCGCCGATGACCAGCTCGGCCCCGTTGACACCGAGCTCCAGCCTCGGCATCAGCGGGACGCCGGCGAGAGGGTCGCCCATCCCCTCACCGATCGCCGACAGCACCGCACCCATGTCCAGCGGTGCCTGCTCCAGCAGCACGTACGCCTCCATCGCCGGTCGAGCGTCCGACGGCGTCGCCGTGTTCTCGGTCATGGTCCTCCCCCGGTGTCGATGCGTGCCCCTGCGCGTGTCACGTGCGGGCACAGACCTTTCGTGCCGCGACGATACCCATCACGGAGAGCGACCCCGTGGAGGCTCGGGAGACGGGAGGCAGCACCGGTGGCCGAGAGCTAGTCCTGCGCCTGTGCGCAAGTCCGCGTCTTCCGTGCACTCCCCGGCGGTGCGCGATGGTCCGTGCCATCCCCGTGGCGCGGGATGGCGAGTGTTCCGGCCTCATCGCAGATGAAGGTCTAGCGGCTGCCGACGTCTCACTGGGTCTGCAGGAGGCGCAGGACCACGTTCTCGGCGAAGTCAACGGGGAACAGGCTGACCTGGACGCGCAGTACTCCCGCCGGGACGTCGAGGACCTGTTCAGTTTCGGCATCGCCGACGGCCAGTCGGCCAGATTCACACCTGAGCAGTCCCTCGAACTCGACCGCTGATCCGACCGGTGCCTCGTTGAAGGCCACGATGACCTGCACCTGCGCCTCGGGCTGGCCGAGGTCATCGGGCCAGCCCTGAGGCGAGGTCGCGTCCTGGCTGTGGCGCACGAGCACCGTCAGCGCGGTGTCTGTCGCAGTCACTCGTTTGGAGGTCACGTCGTCGGGCAGGCTGGCGCGTCGCTCATCATCAAATGCCGTCAGCAGGCCCCAACGGAACGGTTGAGTCCACCTAGTCTCGGTTAGAGCCGTCTCGGAGCCCACAGCCAGAAGCTAGCGCAAGAGCCCTTCGTGGGAATCTGATCTCAAGCGCCGCCACATCGCTCATCCAGCTACGAGTTGACTGCTTTGCGATGAGCCGTGCTCCGCATCGCCCGAGACCACCGATCCGGCTAGGCAGCGCCGCCGGCGTGGTGGGATGTGCCTCGGCGAGACCGGCTGCGGACACGCCGCGCACCCCGCATCCCGTGGGGATGCAGGGTGCGGGGCGGGGTGGTCAGTGCTCGGGTGGGTCGCCGGCGGGCAGATCGCGGGTGGATGGATCGTGCGGCGGCGTGGGCATGTCGATGTCGACGCGCCCGTCACCGTGGCGGTGCACGGTGAGCCCGTGCGGTGTGCGCCAGAGGACGGCTCCGCCGGGGAGCATCGTGTAGGCGAAGCCGTGGTGGGTCTTGAGGTTGTGATGTCGCTGGCAGAGCAGCGCGAGGTTGCCCGTCACGGTCTGGCCGCCGCCTGCGGGGTCGTCGTGGTCGTACGGCACGGTGTGATCGACCTGAGCGTTGAGCCCGGGCGCGTGGCAGCCGGGGAACACGCAGGTGCCGTCCCGCAGTCGGATCTGTTCCTTGATCCGGGTCGGGATCTCGTAGGTGTCCGCTCGCTGCGGCTCGGCCAGATCAAGAACGGGCCGGACGATGACGGTGGTGCGGACGTCGCCGCACCAGGTGCGGACCGTGTCGGCGGTGACAGGGATCCCGGTGTTCTCGACCCTGCCGATGAGCCCGCTCCCGGGACCGCTGGTCGCGTCGCCGCGGCCGGTGGCCCGCCGGAGGGCGGTGTCGGTGAGGTGCACGTAGAGCACGACCTGCCGCCTGGGTGGCACCCGCGGCTCCGGCGTGCGGCTCGCGTCGCTCGCGATCGGATCCGCGCCGGCCCCGCCGCTGCCGCTGCCGCTGTCGCCGCTGAGTCGGTCGTGGCTCGGGGTCGGGTCGCACGGGGTGATCGTGACGGTGTCCCCGGGCTGGTCGCCGGTGTCGACCCGCACCGCACCCATCGTCGACGGTGCGGGCTCCTGGTGCCATGTGAGGTGCTCGCGGGCGAGATCTCCGAGGGCGCGGGCACGCCGGGCCGGCAGATCCTGCACCGACCCCCACGCCGCCAGCTGGGTCGCGGCGTGCCCGATCGCCGCTTCCACGTCCAACGCATCGGGGAGATCGAGGACCCCTGACACCGGGGTCGCGCCGGACAGGGTCGTGCGGTCGAGGTGAATCTCGAACCCACGACACTCCCGCGCGCCTGCGCCGGCTCCGTCGGGGTTGAACCTCGCGACCGCGGCGGCGACGAGCCTGTCGATCTCGGATCGCGTCACCCGGTGCGCGACCGGTGCGATCTGGCGGTCCACGAAACCCGCCGCCAACCGGGACAGCGGGCGGGTGTGCTGCGCGACCTGCCTCGCCCGCCACGCCCTGACCTCTCCTGCCACGACCCGCGTCCACACCATCGGCAGCCGGTACGCCAGCTCGAGAGCGTCCGCCATGAGCCCGAGCGCGGCCTGGGTCGACCATCCCAGCGCGAGCCCGAGCTCGGCGACGGCGGCCCGATCCACCTCCGGGACGCCGTCAGCGCTCAACGCCAGCCGCTCCGGACGGCCGCCCTGGGTCGCGCGATGATCCCACCCCGCCGCATCCCGCCCGAGCACCGGCGGGTTCAGCGCCGCCCACTCGACCGCATCGACGAGCACCTGCACCTCGGCCGCATCCGCGACCACCCGGGCGTCTCGGGCCGACGTCAGCACCTGCACCGCACCGCGCGCGCCGGTGCGCGCGGTCTCGTTCGGGGCTGCCGTCGTCATGGAACAACTGTACGAGCGACCACCGACAACGGCCCGGTGACAACGCTTCAGCTCACATCTCAGCCGTCTTGAGATCCGGCCGCCACTACTGACTCGTCCCGAGGAGCACGAGACACGAGCTCGCCACGACCGCGGTCCGCGCATCTCTCGCTCGCGCCGCCGAGGCGCCCGTACAGCGAGTCGGATCGGAGGCGCCAGCACCTCGACGGCGAAGCGGCCAGCGCTTCAGAACCAGACAAGATCCCATCCGTGCGGATCGGCGTGACCGAGAACGCGGTCGTCGAGGGTGAGCAGGAACCGTCCGGGCCGGTCCCGGCCCGCGACGTCGAGCCCGAGATCGGCGGTCACGGCAGGCCCCTCGAGGCCGATCCGTCGCACCCCGAGGTCCCCGCAGATCGCGGCCAGCTCACGCCGCGCCTCGGGGTCGAGGTACGCCGCGACGGCGCTGTGCGTCACGACCACCGTCGAGCCGTCGGCCCGCTCCCGCACACGCTCGACGGCGGCCGGCACGTCGCGCGGTGCGAGGCCGGCGATCACCGGTGGGGCAACCGCGGCCGCCATTTCCAGGGCCGCCGAGAGCCGGGCCGCACGGTCGGTGTGCTCCGGCCACACCAGGCACTCCAGCCATCGTCTGGTCGCCGGGTCACCGGCGTCGAGCGGGTGGGCGTCCACGCCCAACCGGGTCACGATCGTCGGCGCCTCCTCCGGCACCGGCACCGCACCCGTCAACCGGCAGGGCAACGTCACCGGGCCCGATCCGAGCACCCTCGTCACGCCGTCGACCTCGTACTCGTACCGGTAGCGGTCGTAGAGCAGGCACAGACCCGCGCTGGCGCCGATCTCCAGAACCGCGACCGGACCCTCGACCAGACCCAGCGCCGGCAGCATCACGGCGCACCGCGCAGGCTCGTTGGTCTGCGTTCCCCGTGCGAGGATCTCCCGCCGCACCACCGTCCAGTGGTCGACGGCGAACCCGACCGCCGCGGCAGCGTCGCCGACATCGGCGCCGAGCAGCCTCAGCACCCCGAACAGCAGGTTCGGCTGCCGCTTCCCCCGCGGCAGCTCGGCCAGCAGCGCCAGCAGCCCGCCGTGCTCGGCCACGGCCGCGCACAGACGCTCGTACGTCGACGACGACCCCCGTGCCTCGATCTCGCCCCACCGCCGGTAGAGACCGGCGACGTCCTCGGCGTCGACCTCCATCAGCACGCCCTCACAACGGCGGCCACGGGATCGTGGGGCGATCGTCGTCGGGCCCCGGCAGCGTACCGGCCGAGAGCAGCAGCTCGCACCGCTCCGCCAGCGCGTCCAGCTCGTCGGCGCTGATCAGCCCGACCAGCCGCTCGCCCAGCGCCCCGTCCAGACCGGTGAGCACTGCCGTCACCCCGGCCGTCTCCTCCGGCGTCAACGGCTCGCCCGCCCACCCCCACAGGATCGTGCGCAGCTTGTCCTCGGTGTGGAAGGTGAGCCCGTGGTCGACGCCGTACCGGTGGCCGCCCGCCATCGCGAGCACGTGGCCACCCTTGCGATCCGCGTTGTTGGTGACGACGTCGAGCACGGCCATCCGGCGCAGCGCCGGGCTGTTTTCGTGCACGAGCGACACCGCTCGCTCGTTCTCGTCGATGCCGTCGAGCACGTGGCACCACCCCGGGCCGGGCTCCTCCGACGCCGGGATGAGCGCCACCGCACCGGTCTCGTCGTCGGGCTCCCGCCACCGCTGCAGCATCCCGGGCCCGAACGGACCTTCACCCAGCCACGTCGGTGGCACCACGTCCCATCCGACGGCCTCCGACACCGCGTAGGCCGCGACCTCCCGCTGCGCGAGCGTGCCGTCGGGGAAGTCCCACAACGGCCGCTCCCCCGCCACCGGCTTGTAGACGACCTCCACGCCGTCGATCGTCCCCAGGAACGTCGCGTTCGACGCCACCCGGATCCTGCCGACGAGCTCCAGCTCGCCGGTGAGCTCGACGGCGTCGGACTCGCTCACTCCTCGTCGTCGAGCTCGGAGCGCAGGTCGACGCACTCGTGACCCGGGTCCATCGGCTCCTCGCAGAACGGGCAGAGAGGCCTTCCCTGGCTCACGATCGCGCGGGTGCGCGCCGCGAACGCCCGCGCGGCGCCGACCGGCAGCCGCACCACGAGCACCTCCTCGTCGTCGCTCGCCACCGGCTGCCCGGTCTCGTCGTCGACGACGAGCCGCTCGGCCTGGATGACGACCTGCGACGTCGACGGGTCCCACGCGAGCCGCATCTCGCCGACCCGGAACTCCTCCTCGACCGGCTCGGCGAGCGGGTCGGTGTCCGCGAGCCCCGACGGCGCCACGTCAGGCACGCTGTACGGGTTGCCGTCCTGGGCCATCAGCTGGTCGAGCACGGAGTCGACCCCATCGGCCAAGGCCTGGGTCTGCTGCTTCTCCAGCGCCACGCTCACCAGGCGCCGCCCCTCCTGGGCCTGCAGGTAGAACGTCCGCGAGCCCGGTTCACCCACGGTGCCCGTCACGAACCTGTCGGGCCAGTCGAATCCATGCACGGTCGAAGCCACCTCGTCATTCTAAGGCGCTGGCGGGACGCCACCGCCTCCGACCGTCGCGTCGCCCGGCGCGGCGGCGCGCAACCAGCCCAGGTCGCCGCCGCTCGTGTTGAGGCCCACGACCTGCGGCCGCGGGCCGCCGTACCGGATGACCGACACCGAGGCCGGGTGCACGTCGATCCGCTGGAAGACGTCGAGATGCATCCCGAGCGCGTCGGCGAGGATCGCCTTGATGACGTCGCCGTGGCTGACGGCGGCCCACACCGCGTGCTCGCCGCCGGCCGCGGCGATCCTGGCGTCGTGCGCACGCACCGCGGCGACTCCCCGTGCCTGCATCGCGGCCATCGACTCACCGCCCGGGAAGGTCACCGCCGAGGGCTGGCTCTGCACGGTCGCCCACAACGGCTCGCGCGCCAGGTCGGCCAGGGCACGGCCCTGCCAGTCGCCGTAGTCGCACTCGGTGAGGTCGTCATCGGTCTCTACCTGCTGGGCGCCCTCGGGTGGCTGCTGGGCGAGCAGCGCGGTCGCCGTCTGCTGACACCGCTCCAAGGGGCTCGAGACGATCCCGGCGAGCGGCAGGGTCGCGAGCCGCTTGCCGGTCTCACCGACCTGACGCAGCCCGGCCTCGTCGAGCGCGACGCCTGGCGTCCGGCCGGCGAGCACACCGGTCGCGTTCGCCGTCGTCCGCCCGTGGCGGACCAGCAGCACGGTCGCCATGCCGGCGCCCTAGAGCCCGACGGCGGACATCAGCCGCCCCAGCTCGGTGCCCTCGATGACACGCGTGCGCCCAGGCTTGAGGTGCCCGAGCCTGATCGGCCCGATCGAGGTCCGCAGCAGCCGGGTGACCGGGTGCCCCACCTCCTCCAGCAGCCGACGCACGATGTGGTTGCGTCCTTCGTGCAGCGTCACCTCGACAAGCGAGGCGTTCGGTGTGGTCTCCAGCACCGTGAACTTGTCGACGCGGACCGGCCCGTCCTCGAGCTCGACCCCGTCGGCGAGCACCCGGCCCAGCCCCTTCGGCACGCGCCCCTCGACGTTGGCGACGTAGGTCTTCGCCACCTCGAACGAGGGGTGCGTCAGCCGATGGGCCAGCTCGCCGTCGTTGGTCAGCAGGATCAGTCCCTCGGTCTCGGCATCCAGCCGACCGACGTGGAACAGCCGCTCGGTGCGGTTCGCCACGTACTGCGACAGGTCCGGTCGACCCTGCTCGTCGGCCATGGTCGAGTACACGCCGGCCGGCTTGTGCAGCGCGATCGTCACCACGGTGTCGTCCAGCTGCAGCCGCAGGCCGTCGACGTGGATGACGGCGCTGCGCGGGTCGACCCGCACACCCAGCTCCCGCACGGCCGCACCGTTCACCGTGACCCGACCGGCCGCGATGATGCCCTCGCACGCGCGGCGCGATCCGTACCCGGCTGACGCGAGCACCTTCTGCAGACGGACCCCGTCCGGGTCGTGCACCGACTCCACCCTGCTCATTCCGCTCCTCCGCTCAGCGAGCGCGCCCCGCCGTCCACCCGGTCGATGATCTCGTCCAGCTCGTCCATCTCAGGCAGGTACGGGGCCAGCGGAGGCAGGTCCTCCAGGCTGCGCAACCCGAGCCGCTCGAGGAAGTAGGCGCTCGTCCGGTACAGGTTCGCACCCCCGTCGGGGTCCTGCCCGGCCTCCTCGATGAGACCGCGCGACAGCAACGTGCGGACGACGCCGTCGACGTTGACCCCGCGGATCGCCGCGACGCGGCCGCGTGAGACCGGCTGCCGGTAGGCGATCACGGCCAGCGTCTCGAGCGACGCCTGCGTGAGCCGGGCGGTCTGACCGTCGAGCACGAACGCCTCGACCACGGGAGCGAACGTCGGGCTCGAGTAGTACCGCCAGCCGCCACCCTGCTCGCGCAGCACGAAGCCTCGGTGATCCCGCTCGTAGCCGGCGGCGAGCTCGTCGAGCACGCTCCGGATCTCGACCTCCGGCCGGGCCAGCACGGTCGCCAGCTGGGTCGTCGCGACCGGCGTGTCCGCCACCATGAGGATGGCCTCGAGCGCGGCGGGCAGACCACCGGGCTCGTCGAGCACGCGGGCCGCCGCCGCCAGGTCGGTCTCCCGCTCCGGCGCCTGCCGCTCGTCGGGGTGCTCGACGGCGTCCGTCGGCTCGCTCTCGGACGGCTCGCTCACTGGTCCTCCTCGTCCTCGTCGACGACATCGGTCGCGGCGCGCTCGGGCGTCGCCTCGTCGTCGGCGTCGTCGTACTCGTCGGCCACGTCGACCTCGCCCGCGGCGCTGCCCGTCCACCGGATCGTCAGCTCGCCGAGCGCGCTCGCCTGGTCGAACCCGACGGCACCCTCGCGGAACAGCTCGAGCAGCGCGAGGAACCGCGCGACCACGACGTTCAGCGCGCCGGCGTCGGAGGTGAGCGAGCGGAACGTGACGGTGCGCTCGCGACGCAGACGGTCGACGATCACGCCGGCCTGCTCACGCACGCTCACCACCGGCGCGTGCAGGTGGGACAGGTCGACACCGTCGGGCTCGGGCTTGCGGCTCATCGCCGCGGCTGCCATCCGAGCGAGGTCGTCCGGGCCGACCTGCATCACCAGCTCCGGCAGCAGCGCGGCGAGCTGGGGCTCCAGCGCGACCGAGCGCGGGTGGGCGCGACCGAACCGTTCCCACTCGGTGTTCAGGTGCGCGGCGACCTCCTTGAACGCGCGGTACTGCAGCAGCCGCGCGAACAGCAGGTCGCGCGCCTCGAGCAGCTCCAGGTCCTCGATCTCGTCGGAGGTGACCCCGGGGAGCAGCCTCGCCGCCTTGAGGTCGAGCAGGGTCGCGGCGATGACGAGGAACTCGCTCGCCTGCCCCAGGTCCCAGTCCTGCTGGCCCTTGATGTAGGAGATGAACTCGTCGGTCACGACGGCGAGCGCCACCTCGGTGACGTCCATCTGATGCTTGGCGATCAGCGACAGCAACAGGTCGAACGGCCCGCTGAAGTTCGTGAGC
>JBMDXU010000321.1:0-10674 GCA_048594485.1 Pseudactinotalea sp.
GGGAGTGGCTTGCCGACCTCTGGGCCAGGATCTTCCAGTCCAACACCGAGCTCGGCCCGGTGCTGCTCCCGGTGGCGGTGCTCCTCGTCGTCGCCGTGCTGATCGGCCTCGCCCTCCTCATCGGAGGACCGGTGCGCCGCCGCCGGCTCCGCCGCGCCCAGGGCAGCGTCGAGGTCCTGGACGACGACGAGCGCTCCTCGTCGGCGATCCGGGCTGCTGCCGACGCCGCCGCCGCGGCCGGCGACTTCGCCACGGCGGTGCGGGAACGGTTCCGGGCGATCGTCCGCTCGCTCGACGAGCGGGCGGTGCTGGAGGACCGGCGTGGCCGCACCGCGCACGAAGCCGCTGTCGCGGCCGGCGCGCGACTGGCCCCGTGCGCCGACGAGCTGCTGCGGGCGAGCGAGCTGTTCGACGCCGTCTGCTACGGCGAGCAGACGCCCGGCCCGGACGACGACTCCTGGCTGCGCGAGGTCGCCGCGCACGTCGCGCGCACACGCCCGTCGCGGACGGGTGATGTCGTCGACGGCGAGCTGGTGGCCCCGCGATGACCTCGACCGCAGCGAGCCCCACGAGCACCGCCGCTCCGGCCGTCGTCGCCCGCGGACAGCGAGCCGACGCACCGCGGGAGCAGCCGGGACGCAGCCGCCGCCGAACCGTCGTCGTGATCGCGATCATCGTCGCCCTGCTCGGCGCGACCGTTCTCGTCACGCAGCTGACACGGCCGCGCGTCGACGCGACCCCCGTCGGGCCGCACAACCCCGAGCCCGACGGCGCACGAGCCGTCGCGCAGATCCTCGGCCAGCACGGCGTCGATGTCACCTTCGTGACGACGACGGCGGCCGCGATCGGCGAGGCCGAGGCCGGGAGCACGCTGCTCGTCGTCGAGCCCGGATCGCTGCGACCCGAGCAGCAGCAGGCCGTCGCCGGTGTCGAGGCTGACATCGTGCTCGCCGGCATCGACGGCCGCGACCTCAGCGCGCTCACCGACCGCATCACCGCGACCGAGTACGTGAGCCGCGCCCAGTTCCGCGCCGGGTGCGGCGACGACGACGCACAGGCGGCGCAGGCGATCGTCGCCGGTGGGCCTCTGCTGACGGGTGACGTCGACGAGACCTGCTTCGGCACCGCCGACGGCGGGCTGTACGCCCGCTGGACGCAGGACGAGCAGGTCTGGCGCGCCCTCAGCGACGTCTCGCCGCTGACGAACGCGGCGCTCGCGACCGACGGCAACGCCGCGCTGGTGCTGCGCGCCCTCGGGGCGCACGAGCGACTGGTCTGGTACGTCCCCGACCCGGACGACACCTTCGGCCAGGCCGGCCCGGAGCCGCTCTTCCCGCTCCCGGGTCCGGTCGTGCTGCAGCTGTTCCTCGTGGGTCTGGTGCTGGTCCTCTGGCGCGGACGCCGGCTCGGCCCGGTCGTCGTCGAGCCGCTCCCGGTCATCGTCAGGGCCACGGAGACCACACGCGGGCGCGGGCGGCTGTACCGCAGGGCCCGTGCCCACGCCCACGCCGCCGGAGCCCTGCGGGCGGGGCTGCTCGCCCGCGTGGCCGGACGTGTGGGGCTGCCGACCCACGCCGCACCCGCCGAGATCGTCGAGACGCTCGCACGTGCCAGCGGGCGGGACCACCAGGCCATCCACGACGTCCTCTACGGACCACCACCGACCGACGACGAGGGACTCGTCGCCCTCACCCATGCCCTCGACACCCTCGAAAGCGAGGTTCAGCGCCGATGACCACGCAGCAGCCCTACCCCGACCCGCACCAGCCACCGCCGTCGGACCACCCGTACGGCTACAGCCAGCAGCAGCCGTCCTACGGCTACGGCCAGCAGCCACCGGCGTCGTTCGGCTCCGCCTCGTTGCAGCAGCCCACCGTCCCGTCCGACGACGGTCCCGGGTCGACGAGCCGTGCGAAGCTGGCCAGCCTGCGCACCGAGGTCGGCAAGGCCGTCGTGGGACAGGACGCCGCCGTCACCGGCCTGGTGATCGCGTTGCTGTGCCGGGGACACGTGCTCCTGGAGGGTGTGCCCGGCGTCGCCAAGACCCTGCTGGTGCACACGCTCGGCGCCGCGCTCGACCTCGAGATGAAGCGGGTCCAGTTCACGCCGGACCTCATGCCGGGAGACGTCACCGGTTCGCTCGTCTACGACGCCCGCACCTCCGAGTTCTCCTTCCGGGAGGGCCCCGTCTTCACGAACCTCATGCTCGCCGACGAGATCAACCGCACCCCTCCCAAGACCCAGGCGTCGCTGCTGGAGGCCATGGAGGAGCGGCAGGTCAGCGTCGACGGCACCCCTCGCCCGTTGCCCGACCCGTTCGTGGTCATCGCCACCCAGAACCCGGTGGAGTACGAGGGCACCTACCCGCTGCCCGAGGCCCAGCTCGACCGGTTCCTGCTCAAGCTGGTGCTGCCGCTGCCGGAGCGCGCCGACGAGATCGGTGTCCTCCAGCGGCACAGCAGCGGGTTCGACCCGCGCAACCTCGCCGCGGCAGGCGTCACCGCCGTCGCCGGGGCGAGCGATCTCGCCACGGCGCGCGAGGAGGTGCGCTCGGTCCAGATCGGCGACGACGTCCTCGCCTACATCGTCGACATCTGCCGAGCCACCCGAACCTCGCCCTCGCTCTCGCTCGGCGTCTCACCCCGTGGTGCCACCGCGCTGCTGGCGACGTCGAGGGCGTGGGCGTGGTTGTCCGGACGCACCTTCGTGACGCCGGACGACGTCAAGTCGCTCGCTCTCCCGACGTTGCGGCACCGCGTCCAGCTGCGTGCCGAGGCCGAGCTCGAGGGTGTCAGCGCCGAGTCGGTACTCCAAGGCGTCCTCGGCACCGTCCCCGTCCCCCGCTGACCGGCACGGGCAGCGCACTCCGATGGCGATCACGTGGCGGGCGGTGGCGCTCGCAGCGCTCGGGCTGGTGCCCGTGCTGCTGCTGCCCTCGTACCGGACACTGCTCGCCTGGCTGGCGATCTGGGTCCTGGTCGTCGGGGCGGACGCCGCCCTGGCCGCCTCACCCCGCTCCCTCTCGATCACACGCGGCCGGCTCGGCGCCGTCCGGCTGACGGAGCCGTCGTCGTCGGTGCTGACGCTCGTCAACGACGGGCGACGCAGGCTGCGCGGGCTCGTCCGCGACGCCTGGCAGCCGACCGCCGGTGCGACCGCGAACCGTCACCGCGTCGACGTCGCGCCGGAGCAGGCGCGACGCCTGACGACGCGGCTGCTCCCGACGCGCCGCGGCGACCTGCTCGCCGACAGGGTCACCGTGCGCTCCGTCGGTCCGCTCGGCATCGCCGGTCGGCAGGCGTCGCTGCCGGTCCCGGGCACGCTCCGAGTGCTCCCGGAGTTCCGCTCCCGACGGCACCTGCCCTCACGGCTCGCGCGCCTGCGCGAGATGGACGGGCGCACCGCCGTCAACGTGCGCGGCCCCGGCACCGAGTTCGACTCGCTCCGCGAGTACGTGCTCGGCGACGACGTCCGCGCCATCGACTGGCGCGCGACCGCCCGTCGGCAGGAGATGGTGGTCCGGACCTGGCGGCCCGAGCGCGATCGCCGGGTGCTCATCGTGCTCGACACCTCTCGCCTGTCGGCAGCGCGACTGGGCGACGAGCCGCGCCTCGACGCAGGCATCGAGGCTGCCCTGCTCCTCACCGCGCTCGCGACCAGAGCCGGAGACCGCGTGGAGCTGATCGCGGTGGACCAGACGGTCCGGGCCCGCGTCAGCGGCACGCACTCGGCGGCCGTGATGTCGACGATGGCGGCCGCCGTCGCGCCGGTGCACCCGATGCTGGTCGAGCCCGACTGGACCCTGGTCGCCCAGCTCGTCCGCGACCGGCTCTCCCAGCGGGCCCTGGTCGTCCTGGTCACCGCCGTCGAACCGAGCGCGATCGACAGCGGGCTCGTCCAGGTGGCAGCGGCGCTGGCGGGCGACCACCAGGTCGTGGTGGCGTCGGCGACCGACCCCGGCGCCGCCGAGCTGCGCGCCGCGCGGACGACCTCGGCCGACCTGTTCGACGCGGCCGCCGCCGAGCGCGCCGACATGGAACGCCGCGGCATCGGCGTCGAGCTGCGACGCGTCGGCGCCGAGGTGATCGAACGGCTCCCCGAGCAGCTCGCCCCCGGGCTCGCGGACCTCTACCTCGCGCTCAAGGCCGCCGGGCGTCTGTAGCGACCGCTCAGTCGGCCATCGCCACGGTGTCGTCGACCAGCTCGGCGCGCAGGTCGCCGGTCTCGCCGTCGCGCACCGCGACCCGACCGAGGATCAGGGTGTAGGCCCAGTAGGCCGCCAGGACCAGCGTCCCGATGCCGATCTTCACGGCAGCGGGCCAGTCCTGACGCGGGACCCATCCCTCGACGACGCCGCTGACAGCGAGCACCATGGCGAGCCCGATCACGAGCGTGATCATCGCTCGACCCTCCTCGGCCAGCGCGCGGGACCGTGTGCGCGGGCCCGGGCTCACGAGCGTCCAGAAGATCTTCAGCCCGGCCCCGCAGGCGATGAAGATCGCGGTGAGCTCGAGCTGCCCGTGCGGGAGGATCAACCCCCAGAACACGTCCATCATGCCCTGCTCGCCGAGCATCGCCGCCGCCTGCCCCACCCCCATGGCGTTGGCGACCAGCAGGTAGATCGGCCCGATCCCCGTGATGCCCATCGCGATCGCGCGAGCGGCGATCCAGGCGTTGTTCGTCCAGACCAGGCCGGCGAAGTCGCTCGGGGCGTAGTTCGAGTAGTAGGCCGAGAACAGCTCCTGGGCGTACTGCTCGCGCTGCGAGGGGGTGCCCAGCTGCGCGAGCACGTCGGGGTTGCTGAGGGTCCACACGAACGTCGCGACCCCGATCGCGATGAACGCGAGCATCATGCCGACCGTCCACCACCGCACCCGGTAGAACGCGGCCGGCACCGAGATGACGACGAACCGGACGACGTCGGACCACGAGGGCTCGTGAGCACCCGCGATCAGGCTGCGGCCGCGCCCGAGGAGGGCCGACAGCCTGCTGATGACCGTCGGGTCGGGCGCCGAGGTGCGCACCCGCGACAGGTCGGTGGCGGTGGACTGGTAGAGCGCGACGAGCTCGTCGGTCTCCGGCCCGGACAGCCGCCGGGCGCGGACGAGCTGCTGCAGCCGGGACCACCGCGAGCTGCGCACGGCGACGAAGGCGTCGATGTCCACGCGGCCAGTCTGGCACGGGCCGCCGAGGGTACGTTGGGTCCGTGGTCATCGCCGCTCCCCCGGGACGTCCGGCCGTCACGGCACCCGCCGCCCGACGGCACGACCTCGTCGTCACCGGCGAGGCGGTCCTGCTCGACCTGCAGCCCGCGACCGTGGCGCACCGCCTCCTCAGCGGCATCATCGATCTCGCCATCTACGCGATCACCGGGATCGCCCTGCTCGTCGCGCTGACGCGACTGGTCGGCAACGACGCCCAGTACATGATCCTGCTGACCTCGATCATCGTCCTCGTCATGGTCGTCCTGCCGACGTCGGTCGAGACACTCAGCCGAGGGCTGTCGGCGGGCAAGCTCGCGGCCGGCATCCGCGTCGTCCGTGACGACGGCGGCCCGATCCGGTTCCGCCACGCGCTGGTCCGGTCGATGGTCGCCGTGGTCGAGGTCTGGCCGGTGCTCGGCGGTATCGCCGTCATCGTCGCGATCATCAACCGCCGCTCGAAGCGGCTCGGGGACATCCTCGCGGGCACCTACGCGATCCGGGCCCGCGGCGCCGAGAGCGCGATGGCGCCGCTCCTCATGCCGCCCGAGCTGCAGCCGTGGGCGGAGCTGGCCGACATCCGCCGGCTCCCGGACGCGCTCGCGCTGCAGGCTCGTGTGTTCCTGTCCCGGACCCACGGCCTCCAGCCGCACACCCGCGCCCTCGTCGGGCGGCAGTTCGCCGCCGCGATCGAGCCGTTCGTGTCACCGCCCCCGCCGTGGGGGACCCACCCCGAACGATTCATCGCCGCCGTGCTGGTCGCGCGGCGCGACCGCGAGTACCGGGCCGGGCTCGCGGCCGAGGCCCGGCTGGCTGCCAGCGCCACCCGCACCCGCTCGCTGCCGTTCGGGGTCCCGGAGTCACCCTGAGGCGAACGCTCCCAGAGGCATCACCGTGCGCGCGCTCGGAGGGCCAGCGAGCCGATGCCGGCGGCGAGGAGCGATCCGCCCAGCACGGCCAACGTCGCGTGCTCGCCGAACGCCGAGTCGCGGAAGGCGAGCTCGGCGATGAGCAGCGAGACGGTGAAGCCGATACCCGCGAGCAGGCCGATCCCAGCCACGTCGAGCCAGCGCACCCCGGGAGCGAGGTTCACGTGCCGGAACCGGCACACCAGCCACGGCGCCGTCACGATGCCCACCGGCTTGCCCAGCACGAGCCCCAGAGCGACACCGATCGCCACCGGGTCCCTGACCGCCTCGGCCAGCGCGTCGGCGTCGACCCGTACGCCGGTCACCAGGAGCGCGAAGACCGGCACCGCGAACCCGGCCGACACCGGTCGCCACCGGTGCTCGAAGCGCTCGGCCGCCCCGGAGGCCACCGGGACGACCATCCCCAGGGCGACACCCGCGATCGTGGCGTGGATGCCGCTGGCGTGCAGCAGCGCCCAGGCGAGCACCCCCAGCGGGATCAGGAGCAGCGGCGTCGACACGCCGCGCCGGACCAGGACCGCGAACACCGCGACGGTCGCGGTCGCGGCCACCGCCCAACCCAGCTGCAGACCCGAGCTGTAGCCGACCGCGATCACCAGGATCGCGAGCAGGTCGTCGACGACGGCGAGGGTGAGCAGGAACGCACGGACCGACGTCGGCAGCCCGCGCGCGACGAGACCGAGGACGGCGACGGCGAACGCGATGTCGGTCGCGGTCGGGATCGCCCACCCGTGAGGCTGCCCGTCCGGCGAGGTGGTGTTGACGACGAGATAGATGACCGCCGGGACGATCATCCCTCCGACCGCGGCCGCCACCGGGACGACGGCGGTGCCGGGCCGGCGGAGCTCGCCGTCGACGATCTCGCGCTTGAGCTCGAGCCCCACGACGAAGAAGAACACGGCGAGCAGGCCGTCGGCCGCCCACGACTGCAGGCTGAGGTCGAGGTGGAGCGCCGCGGGACCGACCCGGGTCGATCGCACCGTCTCGTACGCGGCGGCCCAGGGCGAGTTCGACCAGACCAGCGCGATCACGGCGCCGATCGCGAGCAGGACCCCGCCCGCCGACTCGCCACGCAGGGTGTCGGCGTAGTTGCGCAGCCCGCCCGGGGTCAGTCGCGAGAACAGCGGGTCGGACATGGTCACTTCCTCAGGGGTCGGCGGCGGACTCGCCGACCAGCCTTCCCGGCACACCATGCCGCGATCGCGGCGCACCCACCCTACCGTCGGCGGCCCACGACGACCGCCGACGGCAGGTTCCCGGTGCTCGAGGCACGTCCATGCCTCTCGCTCCTCCGGTGGCCGAGACGCTGCCATGGCCACCGAAGTCGTCGACCCGGCCCCCGCCCAGGACGGCTGTGCCACCGCGGATGCGGCGGCGCTGCTCTGCCTTACGGCGCCGAATCTAGCGAGATGACGCACGCGACGACAGGTGTCGTCGGTAACGATCCTGTGACGGCGTCGTGTCCGGGAGCTGGTGGACGCGCCTACAGCGCGATCGGGATCTGGGTCGTGATGAGGCCCGCGTCGGCGAGCGACCGCTCGAGCGCGATCGTCGCGACACCGGTGGCGACGGAGTTGCCACGCACGGTCGACATCTCGAGCTGCAGATCGCGGGCGGACAGGCCCGGCGACTGCGCCGCGGTGTGCTCGCGCACGGCCGACAGCATCCGGTCACCGAGCGCCCAGGCCGTCCACCCGGTGAGCGCGATCACCTCGGGGTTGACGACGGCGACGAGATCCGCCAGCGCCGAACCGAGGTAGTAGGAGGTGCGGGCGATCGTCTCGCTGACGGCGGGATCGGGGTCGTCGCCGGCGACCGCCGCTGCGAGAGCCTGGATGAAGTCGCTCTGCATCTCGACGTCGACCAGGGGGTGGTCGGGGTCGATCTCGATGAGGGTGTCCCGGACCCCGGGAGCACCGATGTAGGCCTCGACGCACCCCTTGCGGCCGCACCGGCACTGCCGGCCGTCGAGCACGAGCAGCGAGTGCCCCCACTCCCCCGCCGAGTTCGTGGCCCCGCGGGTGATGCGCGCGTCGAGAACGATCGCCGCACCGACACCGGTGCCGAGGTTGACGACGATGAAGCTCGAGGAGGAGCGGCCCCGCCCCAGCCACAGCTCGGCGGTCGCGATCGCCTTGAGCGGGTTGTCGATCACGAGCGGCAGCCCGACGCGCTCGCGCAGGTGGTCGAGGTCGACGGTGCGCCACGCGAGATTGGGCACGAGGACGGCGACGCCGGTCAGGGTCTGCACCAGACCGGGCAGCGCGACGCCGACACCAAGCACGGCCTCGCGGGCGACCGACTCCTGGGCCAGCAGCAGGTCGAGCGCCTCGCCGATGCCCTCGACCATGGCGTCCGGCCCGAGGAGGTGCTCGTCGCGCTCGACCTGGACATGACCGATCCGGTCCAGCGCGGTGTCGAACAGGGTGGCGCGGATGTAAGTCTCCGCGACGTCCACGCCGACCACGCGGCCGCGGTCGCCGTTGATCGCGAGCGCCGTCGTCGGACGACCCACCCTGCCTACCTTGACCGCGGTCTCGACGACGATGCCCTCCGCGATCAGCTCGCCGACGACGGTCGCGCCCGTCGCGGTGCTGAGACCGGTGGACTGGGCGATCTCGTGGCGGGTGGTCTCCGAGGCCGACAGCATCACGTGCAGGACGTCGAGCCGCGAGTCGCTGCGGATGTCGCGGGAGGTGCGTCTCGGCACGTGCGTCACCACCCTCAGGTCCTCACGAGCGGGCGCGTCCCGCACTCGATGCTCACCGACGCCAGACCCTCGGCGCTCACGACAACTCTAGTCCGGTCGGTGCAGCGGGCCAGGACCAGCAGGCGGCCGTCGTACGTGGCACGACCGGGGCGCGAGTACGGGGCGGTGTCGGCGAGGTCGCCGTTCTCCACACCGAGGAGCGCGCCGTCGTCGACATCCACCTCGACCTGCACGTCGGCGGCGGCCGGGTTGCCCCGGTCGTCGACCGCGTGCACCTCGACCTGCGCGATCTCGCCGAGGGACAGCCCGGCCGCAGCGCAGCGCTCCACGACGTCGGCCGGCGGCTCCCACCGCGACGCGACCAGACCGACGGCAGCGCCACGGGGCGCCAGCTCGTCGCGGGCGACCACCCCGTCGCTGCCGTGCACCTCCAGCACCAGCGGCTCGGGCCGCGGCACGAGGGTCGCGGTCCAGCAGCCGAGGAGGTCGTCGCGGGTGAGCGGGACCTGCTGCTCGCCGCACCGCAGCACCGGGTCGCCGCCGGCCACGAAGCACAGCACCTCGACGGCGTCGGCGCCACCCCACGTGCGCCCGGCATCCCAGACGGCGGCGGGACGTCGGTCCTCGCGCACGGGTCGTGTGGCGATGTGCGCGACCGGGTCGCCGGACCACCAGGACCGGCGCAGGTGCCAGCCGGGCTTGGGGAAGCCCGCCAACGTCATCAGACCGGCACCCGAGCCGTGCACGGGCCAGCCGCGCGCCTCGCCGAGGTAGTCGATCCCGGTCCAGAGGAACTGGCCCGAGATGAACTCGCGATCGACCACGGAACGCCACTGCGCGTACTCGTGCCCGTTCTCGCTGCCGACGAAGGGCAGGTGGGGGAACCGGCGGTGGTCGTCGTCGTACAGGTGCTCCTTGTAGTTGTAGCCGACCAGGTCGACGGTCTCGATCAGCCCGGTCTGGCTGGAGAGCTCCGGGAACGCCGCCGCCACCGTGACCGGCCGGCTCGGGTCGGTGCGCCGCACGATCCCCGCGAGCCTCGTCGCGATCGTCGTGAGCCTGCGCGCATCGGGCCGGTTCGGGTCGTACAACCGCTCGCTCGCGGGCTTGTTCGCGTCGTTGTTGCCGACGTACTGGGCGAAGAGCGGGCTGGCGTAGGGGTCGTTCGGGTAGTCGATCTCGTTGCCGATGCTCCACGCGATGATCGACGGGTGCGTGCGGTGCGCCTCGATCATCGCGACCAGGTCGCGCTCGGACCACTCGGGGAAGTCGTGCGCGTACCCGTCGTGCTTCGGCGGGTACACGTTGTGCCCCTGCCACCACTTGTTCTTGGGGTTGTCCCACTCGTCGAACGCCTCGTCGACCACGTACAGACCCACGACGTCGCAGAGCGCGTACAGCTCGGGCGCGTGCGGGTTGTGCGCCATCCGGACGGCGTTGCAGCCCATCTCCTTGAGGGTGAGCAGACGACGCAGCCAGACGTCGGCGGGCACCGCCGTCCCGACGCACCCGGCGTCCTCGTGTAGTCTGACGCCCTTGAGAACGTCGCGCTCGCCGTTGACCCTGAGCCCGGTGTCGGGGTCGAAGACGACCGTGCGGATGCCGACGACGTCGCTGCCGGCCGTCGCGACGTGGCTGCCCTCGTTCCCCGTTCCGGACCACATGATCGAGGTGTCCAGTCGGTACAGGTGCGGCGTGGCGGGCGACCAGAGCTCGGGACCGGGGACGTCGATGGCGGCGTCGACCGTCGTCGGACGGCCTGCCACGACCTCGATCGTCGACTCGGCCACGTGGGTGCGTCCCGAGGTGAGCGAGACCAGCTCGTGCCTGACCT
>JBMDXU010000322.1:0-5819 GCA_048594485.1 Pseudactinotalea sp.
GTAGGCCGCGTTGATGACGGGCGCGTCGATCAACCCCGACGTCGCGAGCCGGAGCGGTGCCCCGGTGGCCGCGTGCCGGATGACGACTGCGTCGGCACCCATAGCCTGCAACGTATGCGCCGTGTCCTTGAGGGACTCGCCCTTGGAGACGCTCGACCCCTTCGCGGAGAAGTTGATGACGTCCGCGGAGAGCCGCTTGGCCGCTGCCTCGAACGAGATCCGGGTGCGGGTGGAGTCCTCGAAGAAGAGGTTGACGACGGTCTTGCCGCGCAGCGCGGGCAGCTTCTTGTTCTCGCGCTGCTGGGTCGCCGCCATGGTGGCGGCGGTGTCGAGGATCGCGACGGCGTCCTGGCGCGTGAGGTCCTTGGCCGACAACAGGTGCCTCATCGGGTCTGCTCCTCGTGGTCACGGTCGATCGCGACCTCGTCGACGCCGTCGATCTCGTGCAGGCGGACCCGCACGTGCTCGGCGAGCGAGGTCGGCAGGTTCTTGCCGACGTAGTCCGCTCGGATCGGCAGCTCGCGGTGGCCACGGTCGACGAGGACGGCCAGCTGGACGGCCCGAGGACGACCGATGTCCGAGACCGCGTCGAGCGCGGCGCGCACGGTCCGTCCGGAGTAGAGCACGTCGTCGACGAGGACGACCACCTTGTCGTCGATCCCCGACGGCGGGATCGTGGTGGGCTCGATCGCGCGCACCGGGTGCCGCCGCAGGTCGTCGCGGTGGAGGGTGATGTCGAGGGTCCCCACCGTGCCGTCGAGAGGGTCGTCGACGCGGTCGTCGGCGGCGAGCAGCCGCTCCCCGAGGCGGCGTGCGAGATGCGCGCCGCGGGTGGGGATGCCGAGCAGCACCACGTCGGCCGTGCCGAGGTTCCGCTCGATGATCTCGTGCGCGATGCGCGTCGTCGCGCGGGCGATGTCGCCGCTGTCGAGCACGACGCGCTCGGTGTTCGAGCGCGCGGGGGTGCCAGAAGTCATCCGGCTGGTCCTCCTTCCCCGCCTCACAGGACGGGCTTAAAGGTGGTGCTTGCCAGTGGCCGACCTTACCCGATGCCGGGACGCCTCACGCTCGGTCGGGGTCGATCACGGCCGCCAGCACCTGCGCCAGGAGGGCGGGCGACTCCTCCCGGGGCCACGCCTCCAGCGTCGCCATGACGCCGGCGATCTCGGCGGGGAGCCCGTCGCGGGCGATCGATGCCACCAGGCTCGGGTCCGGCTGGGGCGCCTGGTGGCCGCGCACCTGCGCCGCGGCCTCGACGACGGCGCGGCACAGCTCGTCGACGACGCGCTCGGTCACCGGCGTGAGCGTGGCGTGGGCCGACCGCGGCAGCTGCGAGCCGTCGGGCTGGCGGAAGGCCGGCTGGGCCTGGAGGACGAACCCCCGTGAGCGGACGGCGTCGATCAGCAGGAACGGGTCGACGCGCTCGCTCGGTGCGGCCTCCGGATCGGCGCTCAGCGCCAGCAGCGGTCCGACCGGGTCGCCGAGCACCCGCAGTCCCACGATGCCGTCGACGGCCTCGCGGAGAACGTCCGCGGACCGTGCGACCTGCGCCGTCAGCTCGGCGTAC
Source organism: Pseudactinotalea sp. (assembly GCA_048594485.1). Lineage (GTDB taxonomy): Bacteria > Actinomycetota > Actinomycetes > Actinomycetales > Beutenbergiaceae > Pseudactinotalea. Next base: position 1,568 of record JBMDXU010000322.1, read on the forward strand.
CCCTGCTCCCCCAGCGCCTGGACCACGGCCCACGCCGCCGCCATCGCGGTCGCCGAGCGGCTGCCGAGCGCGGTGGGGTTGACCACCGGGTAGCCCGGCCAGGACGCCGTCGCGAAGTACTGCGCCCGGTGCCGGGACCGGTCCCGGTAGAGCACGAGCGAGGCACCTTTCGGCGCGTACCCGTACTTGTGCAGATCGGCCGACATGGACGTCACGCCCGGGACCCGGAAGTCCCACGCCGGACGATCGCCGGGCCACCAGGGCAGCACCAGCCCACCCACGCACGCGTCGACGTGCAGATCGACGCCGCGCTCGGCGCAGCCGGCGGCGATCTCGGCCACGGGGTCGAGCACACCGGCCGGGTAGCTCGGCGCGCTCGCCACGACCAGCGCGACGTCGCCCCCGTCGCGACGGACGTCGTCGACGGCCTCGAGCATCGCCCCGGCCGGGACGGCACCGGTGCCGGGATCGACCGGCACGTCCACTAGTCGGAGCCGCAGGTACGCGGCAGCCTGCCGGACGGCCGGGTGCGCCGGCGCCGCGCCGACGAGGACGGGTTCCGCGGTCGAGGTCGGCGCGAGGCGGTCCCGAGCCGACCTCACCGCGAGCAGGCACGACTCGGTGCCGCCCGACGTCACGGACCCGACGACGTCCTCGTCGCCGCCGAGCACCCGGCGGCCGAACGCGACGAGGTCACGCTCCAGCACACCGACCGAGACGAACGTCGTGGGGTCGAGGCCGTTGACCGGCAAGAACAGCTGCGCTGCGGCCGACGCGAGGTCGTCCAGCTCAGGGCGCCCGTGGTCGTAGACGTAGGACAGCACCCGTCCGCCGTGCGTGGGCGGGTCCTCGGCGCGAAGTGCGCGGAGGGCCGCCAGCACGGTGTCCGGGTGCTGCCCGTCGGTCACGGCGTCGTCCGTCGTGAGGCCGTCAGATCGTCGCCAGCATCGAGTCCGCCATGGCCCCGAAGTCCTCGTACGTCGACTCCATGTCGACGTAGTCCGGGAACAGGTAGACCGTCGACGCCGTGAGCAGGCCGTCGGCCTCGCGGATCGTGATCACCATCGACACGCGCAGCGTGGCCGAACCGCTGGAGTCCGACACCGTCCACTCGGCGCTCTGAAGAGCACTGTCGTAGCCGGCACCGACCTCGACCGGCGTGACCTCGCTGTAGGCCGCGTCCGTCGCATCGGCCGCGGCGGCCTCGAGGAACGCCGTCACCGCCTCGCTCGCCGATCCGACATCGTCGCTCGGGAAGAACACGTCACCGTAGAACGTGGAGTCGCCGTCGGAGAGCGCGACGTACCCGTCGCCCGACTCGACCTGCGACCAGCCGGCCGCCGGGACGACCGACCCGCCCTCGGCGATCGCGATCGCCTCGCCGCTCGGCTCGGGCCCGTCGGTGGTCTCCGTCTCGGGATCGTCCGTCTCCGGGTCGTCCGTCTCGGGATCGTCCGTCGCCGGCTCGGTCGTGACCGGATCGGTCGACGGCGTGACGTCGATGTCCGGGTCGTCGCCGCCACCGCCGCCCGTGAGACGTGTGATGCCCAGGACGAGCAGCACGACGAGGACGAGGGCGCCGCCGGCGAGCAGGAAGATCGTCGTGTTCGACTTCTTGGGCGGCTGCGGCGGCGCGCCGTACCCGCCGCCGTACCCCTGCTGGTAGCCCTGGTAGCCGGGCTGCTGCGGCTGGCCGTAGCCCTGCTGCGGGGCTCCATAGCCCGGCTGCTGATAGCCGGGCTGCTGCGGCTGCTGATAGCCGGGCTGCTGCGGCTGACCCTGACCGGGCTGGCCGTAGCCGGGCTGCTGCGGCTGCTGGTAACCGGGCTGCTGCGGCTGCTGGTATCCCGGCTGCTGGTCGGGCGGCGGCAGGAATCCCGGCTGCTGTCCCTGGTCGCTCACGACTGCTCCCCCTCGGTGGTCGTCGGCGCGGTCGTGGTGGCTGATGATGCGGGTGGTTCGGGCGGCGGCGCCGTGGCGGCCGGTCCGTGGTGCACCTTCTCCCGGGTGCGAGCGCTGGCTCCGCACGCGCTGCAGAAGCTCGCCCCGACCATGAGCGGCATCTCGCACTGGTGGCAGAACTCCTGCTCCTCCTGGGCCACGGGAGCACCCGCCTCCTCACCCTGAGCGGCCTCCAGAGCCGCCTCCAGGAGCGCCACGTGCAGGATGCGGCGCATCCGGATGACGAGCACACCCAGGATCACGAGCCCCCACACGATGCTCACGACCACGCTCAGCGTGGCGCTGGGCAGGAAGCTGAACAGGTAGACGCCGCCGAAGTAGGCGATGTTCGCCACCACGGCCTCACCGAAGCCGCGGGCATAGCGACCGGTGAACCCGTCGTAGCCGCGTCCCAGACCGGAGAACTCGGCGCACGCGATGCCCGAGGCCGTCCCGATGACGAGCGGCTTCACGAAGCCCTCGAGGAAGATGAGCGACATCCACAGCCCCGGGTCGATCTCGCGGACGAAGCCACCACTGATCAGCGCCCAGTGGCGCACGAGGGTGTCGGCGGTCGCGAACGCGACGCCCGAGATCACACCGAAGCTGGCGCCGTCGAGCAGGTCGTCGAAGCGCGGCCGGCTGGCCAGGTAGACCGGGCCGATCTGGCGCACGGCCTCACCCACGACGGGCACGAGGAGAGCCGCGACGAGGAACGGGATCAGGCCGGGACCGGCCGCGGTCGCGTCCAGGCCCCCGGCCGACGACCCGGCCGGGCCGCCGCTGCGCAGACCGATGAACCACAGCATCGTGAACCCGATGGCCAGCACGAACGTCATGAGGAACGCCATCACGGTGACCTGCACGGGGTGGTCGTCCCACAGGTTCACGTCGTACAGGTAGGTGATGTAAACGACCGGGATCGCGAACGCGGCGACCAGGACCGCCAGCGGCACGGCGCCGAAGCACGCCGCGAGCAGCGCCACGACGAGAGCGACGACCAGGATGATCTTGTACGTCTGGCCGCGCTGACCCGCACCGCGCGGCATGATCGTCGACACGATCGCGAACGACGCGACCGGCTCGTCGGGCTTGACGGCGAAGTGCCGCTGACGCCGGTCGTCACCGCTGCGGACATCCGCCCCGCACCGGTGACAGTAGTGGGCGACCTCTGGCAGGTCGGTGTGACACTGCGGGCATTCCATACGAGCTCCCGACTCGTTGAGCGACGATCCGACGACAGTTGTCGTGGCCGTGGAGATGACCACATCGTGTCGGAGATCGCCGCGTCGTTGCAACGACAGCCCTACCCGTGTCGCGAGGAAGTTTCCTGCTCGCGCGCGAACCTGGCGAGCGGCCAGAGCGAGAGCACCGCCAGTGCGGCCGGGAGCGCGCTGAACGTCGCGGCCACGCCCCAGAGTGCCGAGCCAGGCTGCGCCGACGCGACGGCGTCCGTGCGCGACACGAAGCCCGTCACCGCGAGGATCGCGAGGGCGACGGTCGGGCCCAGTGCCAGCCCCGCCGTCTCCGCGGCCGTCCAGACGCCCGCGATCGCGCCGGCCCTGTCCCGGCCGTGCCGGGCGGAGTCCTCGGCGATGACGTCCGGCAGCAGCGCCAGCGGGTACAGCTGCAGTCCGGCGTACGCGACCCCGGCGGCCGCGACACAGCCGTAGACCCACGGACCCGGGGCCACCCGGACCGTCAGGAGGGCGAGGCTCGCGATCGCGAACAGGCACGTCGCGATCCCCCACGAGCGCGCCTTCCCCCATCGGTGCGACACACGCGGGGCGAGCGGCATCACCACCAGCGCGGGCGCGACCAGGGCGACGAAGAGGAAGGTGACCGCCGTGGGGTCGCCGAGCGCGTAGGTCGCGACGTACTGGGCCGACGCGAGCATCGATCCGGTGGCCAGCGCCTGCAGCACGAACGCGGTCAGCAGGGTGCGGAACCGGGACGAGGCACGGAGGGCGGCGAACCCGTCGCCCACGGGTGCCGCCACCGCGACCTCGCCCGCGCGCGGCACCTCGCCGCCGGGCGCGGCGCGGGAGGTCGTCGCCAGCGTCGAGATCACCAGGCCGATCCCCATGACCAACCCGGTCACGGCGGCCATCACGAGGTAGCCGCCCCGGCCTCCCCCGACCGCGTCGCGCACCGCGGGGCCACCGGCCCCGAAGGCGAGGATGGCGAGCGCGAGGACGGCGATGCGTGGTGCGACGAGGCGCGTGCGCTCGGCCGGGGTGTCGGCGAGCTCGGCCGGGAGCGCGATGTACGGGACCTGGAACAGCGAGAACGCCGTCGTCGCGAGCACGAA
>JBMDXU010000323.1:0-9144 GCA_048594485.1 Pseudactinotalea sp.
CGATGAACTCGTCACCGTCCTTCTTGCCAGCCAGCGCGATGAACTCGTCACCGTCCTTCTTGCCAGCCAGCGCGATGAACTCGTCACCGTCCTTCTTGCCAGCCAGCGCGATGAACTCGTCACCGTCCTTCTTGCCGGCGCGAGCGATGAACTCGTCACCGTCCTTCTTGCCGGCGAGGGCCGGGAGGACGACGGTCGCGCGGATGAACTCGTCGCCGTCCTTCTTGCCGGCCAGGACGGGCATGACGTGGGCGCCACGGGACACGACGGTGCCGTGGGTCGAAACGAGGGCAGCGTAAGACGAACGCAACATGGGGAGGCTCCTTGGGGGATTGAGTGGAGGTCGTGGGATGAGCGCCGGGACGGCGCTTTCACGGTATCTCCGGTCCCCGAGGGGTAGCCAGGTGAGCTGTTTCGACCGTGCGGGTGAGTTGGGGGTGGAAAATCGACCCTTAGTCGGATTCGATCGAGACGTCAACTACCTCGACGTCAAGTTCATCGAGAACAGGCTCGGATTGCTGCCAGTCGTGCCCCGAGCTGGTGACATCGGTCTCGGAATGAGCTCCGCAGCCGTGATCCAGGCTCACGACCTTGCCGTCGTCGGGCGACCACTCGTTGGCGCACACCCCGAAGAGGGTGCCGAGCGGTCCGGCGATCGGGATGATGAATCCGCAGGTCGCGCACTCGGCGCCAGCGGCTCGGCTACCGGCGCTCCGCGGCCCCTGCGTCCCCTCGTACCACCGGGTCGCCGCCGCGTCGATCGCGGCCGACGTCATCACACGCTCACGGTCGAGCCCGAGCTCGTGGATCGCGACGCGGTCGATCTCCGGGTCGCCCGTGGCGACATGACCGGGGATCAGACGCTCGTCGTCGCCGTCGTAGGGCAGACGATCGGTCGGGCCGAGGTCACCTGGCGCGAGACGCTCGGCCCAGGGCAGCCACTCCTGTGCCAGCAGCGCACCCTCGCCCGGGAGCAGACCGGTCTCGCAGACGGTTGCCGTCCGCGCGCGCGGCGCGCGTGCCAGCGTCACCGTCCAGTGCCACCCGACGTACCCGGGCATCAGGCACGCGAACTCGTGGGTGCCCACGCGCTCTCCCTCGAGCACGAACCCGAGGTGATCTCCCACCTGGCCGGGCTCGGTCTCGGCGAGGAGCGCCTCGCGAGCGACGTCGACAGCGCCAGCCAGGACGGCGTCCTTGCCGGCCTTGCGGGTGGGGGCGTCGGCTGCGTTCACGTCAGGCGTCGAACTCGTCCGCGACGGCGCGCATCACGGCGGCGATCTTGCTGGCCTCCGCGCCATCGGGGTACCGGCCCGAACGCAGCCGGTTGCCCGCCCGGTCGAGCAGCTTGATGAGGTCCTCGACGATCGGCACCATGTCTTCAGCCGGCTTGCGGTGACCACGAGCGACGGTCGGGGCCGGGTCGAGCACCGTGACCGACAGCGCCTGCGGCCCACGCCGGCCGTCGGCGACGCTGAACTCGACCTTGGTCCCGGGCTTCGGGGACGGCGCACCCGCAGGCATCGCCGAGGCGTGCAGGAAGACCTCACCGCCGTCGTCGGACGCGATGAATCCGAAGCCGCGATCGGCGTCGAAGAACTTGACCTTGCCGGTGGGCACGAGTTGCCTGCCTGTCGGGACGAGGGCACGCGGAAGCGCCCGTGACTGGGTGAACTGCACCGAGTTTACCTGCGGGCGCGAGGTGATTGTCGCCCGCCGCCCTCGTCGCGGTCACCTCGTCGAGATCGGGGATCCACGTCGAGATCGGTGCGTGCGATCACCGACCTCGACGTCGATGACCGATCTCGACGCCTGGCCGGCTCGCGTTCGCGACGCCATGGCCGCGATCTCCGTGCGCTCTGGCAGGATCGAACGATGGGCACCACGGCCGATCTGGCGCACGCCTTCCGATCTGCCGACGACGCCTGGCTCGCGAGACTCCTCCTCGACCGGCCCGATCTGGCGCGCCCCTCCCCCGGCTCGTTGAGCGCCCTGGCGACGCGCGCGGGCAGCCGCGGATCGGCGAGCCGGGCGATCGCGACCCTGACGGCACCGGAGCTCGCGGCGCTGGAGGCCGTGGTCGTGCTCAACGCGGCCGGGCACGCCGTCGAACCGAGCTCGGTCGACGCCGCCCTCGGCCTCGGCGCAGCGCCCCTGCTCGACCGGTTGCGCGGGCTCGCCCTCGTCCTGGGTGCGGAGACCCTCGTGCCGGCGCCCGGCGTCGTCGAGGCGGTCGGCGACTCCCCTCTGGCGCTCGGGCCGTCGTTGCGGACGCTCGGCGTGCGTCTCGACGAGGGCTGGCCGACCACACCGGCGGCGCTGGCCGCCGTCCTCGACCGGGGGCCGCAGGAGGCCCGCCGCCTGGTCGATGCCCTGGCCGCGGGACCAGCGGTCGGCACGCTGGGAACGACCGTCCCGGCTCCCGCCCGATGGCTCCTCGACAACCACGTCCTGCACCGGCTCTCCGCCACCGAGGTGGTGCTCCCCCGGGAGGTCGCGATCGCCGCACGGGGCGGCCGGCTCTCGCCGGGCGTCGCCCTGCACCCGCCGCTGGCAACCGCCGCCGAGCGATCACCCGAGGTCGTCGCCTCGGAGGCCGCGGCGCTCGCCGAGACGTCGCTCCGGCAGGTCGATCAGCTCCTCGCCGGATGGGCGGAGGATCCGCCCTCGGTGCTGCGTGCCGGAGGGCTCGCCGCGCGCGACGTGAAGCGGCTCGCCGTCGAGCTCGCGGAGTCGACGACGCACGCCACGCTGATCGCGGAGATCGCCGCCATGGTCGGTCTCGTCGGTCAGCTCCAGCACGACGACGGCAGCGTCTGGGCGCCCACGGCCGCAGCCGAGGCGTGGCCCGAACGACTGATCGAGGACCGCTGGAGCGCGGTGGTCACCGCGTGGATCGACTCGCGGAGGGTGCCGTGGCTCGCTGGCACCCGCACCGAGCGAGGTGCCCTGCGGGCGGCCCTCGACCCCGAGCTCCACCGGGCCTGGGCTCCCGCACTGCGACGACGCGTCCTCGAGGCGGTAGCCGCCTGGCCGGACGGTTCCGCGCCGACCGGGCCGCAGGTCCGCGACCGGTTGCTCTGGCACGCACCTCGCTCGGCTCCCCCGCAACCGACGGTCGATGCCGTGATCGCGGAGGCGAGCGCGCTCGGGCTGCTCGGCGCGGGAGCGCTCGCGGCGCCCGCCCGCGCCCTGCTCGACGGAGCCGGACGCAGCGCGGTCGCAGCCGCGCTGCGGGCGACATTCCCACCCGAGGTCGGGGACCTGGTGATCCAGGGTGATCTCACGGGGATCGTCCCCGGGCGACCGACGCCGCAGCTCGCGGACCTGCTCGACGCCAGCGCCGACGTCGACAGCCGCGGTGCCGCGCTCGCCGTCCGTTTCACCGCGAGCTCCATCGCGCGAGCACTGGCGACCGGCTGGTCGGCCGCGGACCTGCTCGAGCGGTTGCGGGAGGCCTCCCGGTCCGGCGTTCCCCAGCCGCTGGAGTACCTCGTCTCCGACGCCGCCCGCCGCCATCGACGTGTGAGGGTGCAGCCGGCGACGACCGTCGTGGTCGTCGACGACGAGGCCGCAGCCCTCGCGCTGCTCTCGGATCCGTCGCTCGCCGAGCTCGGCCTCCGGCGGCTCGGACCGACGACCCTCGCCTCCGACGCCAGCCCGCTCTCGGTCCACGACGCCGTCCGACGTGCCGGCGCCGCCCCGGTGCTCGAGGGCCCCGACGGACGCGGCGTCGCCGTCGCCGGCCACCGCCGTCGACCCGCCCGACCCGTCGGTCTCGAGGGCCCGCCGGTCGAGAGCACGGCTGAGCCGGCCGCCGTCGTCGCGGCGATGCGTGCCGGCGAGGCGCGGACGGCGGCCCTCCTCGCCGGTGCCTCCGAGGAGACCTCGCCCGTCGACGACCTCGACCTGCTCCGCGCAGCGAGCGCGCAGGGCTCGCTCGTCCGGCTCGTCATGGCCGGTCCCGGTGGCGCCACCCAGGAGCGGGTGGTGCGCCCGCTGTCCGTCGACGGAGGCCGCGTCCGCGCGCTCGACGCCTCGCGCGAGGCCGAGATCACCGTCGCCACGCACCGGATCGTCGGCGTCCGCCCCGCGTGAGACGGACGCCGTCGACCCCCCTCGTTCAGCCCTCCGAGCGGAGCACGTCCGCGAGCTTGACCCGCGTCCCGGTGCGCAGCAGCGAACGGTCGTAGATCAGCGCGGCGATGCGCAGCGCGAGCACGGTCGCGAGCACGAGGATCACGAGCGAGACCACGGGCTCCCACCAGGCCGCCGTGCCGAGGAACTCCCGCATCGGCACCGCGACCGGAGCCGAGAACGGCACGTAGGACATCACCGCGAGCACGGCGGGGTTGTTGTTGAAGATGATCACCAGCACGTAGGGGATCATCACGAGCATCATGATCGGGCTCGTGGCGCTGCCGAGATCCTCGGCACGCGAGATGAGCGACGCCGCGGCCGCGTAGAGCGCGGCGATCATGACGAACCCGATCGTGAACAGCGCCACGAACCACAGCAACGGGATGCCGAGCCCGTCCAGCAGCACGCTGCTGCCGGTGGCGGCCCCGGTGCCGATGACGATGAGCGCCACGAGCGCGATCTGCGCGAACGCCAGCAGCGAGTTGCCGATGACCTTGCCGGCGAGCAGCGCCCGGGCGGGGATCGTGGCCAGCAGGATCTCCACGATCCGCGTCTGCTTCTCCTCGACGACGCTCTGGGCGATCGTCGTGCCGTAGGTCAGCGCGGACATGAAGAACACCAGCCCGAAGCCGAGCCCGATGAAGTAGGTGAGGATCGGGTTCGGGGCGTTCGGGTCGAGGAGCTCGATCGTGGGTGTGACGCTCAGGCCCTGCACGAGCTCGGACGGCGTGCCTCGTTCGCCGATGACCGTGAAGCCGGAGGTCGGGGACCCGATGACGCCGGCCTCGACCGACCCGTCGGCCACGAGCTCGCGCACCTCGGCCTCGGAGCCCGCCTGCGTGACCTCCATGCCGGGCAGGGCGCCGACGGTGTCGGCGGCCTCGGCCGTGGCGGCGACGCTCGTCGTGCTGGAGAACAGGTCGCCGGCCTGGGTGCTGATGAAGGCGGATGCGAGCACGGCGGCCAGGAAGATGGCCGTCGAGATCACGAACGCCTTCGACTTCAGTCGCACCATGATCTCGCGCTTGGCCACGACGGTGACGGCGGTGGTGAAGGGGACTCGCGACGCCGTGTCGCCGGCCCGCTCGGGTGTGGTGGTGCTCATCGGACGACCTCCGCGAAGATCTCGGTCAAGGGTCGGACAGTGGGGCCGAAGCTGACGACGGTGCCGCGCTCGACGGCCTCGCGCAGCACACGATCGGCGGCGTCGGCGTCCTCGGCGGCGAACCGGACGTGACCGCCGTCGAACTCGAGCACCTCGACGCCGGCGGCCGCGCGCACCCATCCGGTGTCGCCGCGCGTGACGAGCGTCCACTCGGGCGCGGAGTGCTGCGCCCGGATCTCCTCACGACTGCCGTTGGCGCGGACGCGGCCGTCGGCGATGATGACGAGGTCGTCGCACAGCCGCTCGACCACGTCGAGCTGGTGACTGGAGAACAGCACCGGGGCGCCCGAGCTCGCTACGTCCCGCAGCACGCCCAGCGTGACCTCGACCGCCATCGGGTCCAGACCCGAGAACGGCTCGTCGAGGATCAGCGCCAGCGGGTCGTGCACGAGGGCAGCCGCGATCTGGGCACGCTGCTGGTTCCCGAGGCTCAGCGCCTCGACCGTGTCGGTCGCGCGCTCGCCGAGCCCGAGCTGCTCGAGCAGGCCGGTGGCGCGGCTGCGCGCGGCGGCCGCCGTGAGCCCGTGGAGCTCGCCGAGGTACACGAGCTGGTCGATCACGGGCATCTTCGGGTAGAGGCCTCGCTCCTCGGGCATGTACCCGATCCGCGAGCGGTAGCCCGCGGTGATCGGTGCGCCGTCGACCATCACCGTGCCGGCGCTGGCGGCGAGGACACCGAGGATGATCCGCATCGTCGTGGTCTTGCCGGAGCCGTTGGCGCCGACGAAACCGGTCATGCGTCCGGGAGCGACGTCGAAGGAGACGTCGTGCAGGACCTGGTGGTCACCGAAGGAGCGGTCGATACCGCGTAACGAGAGCATGCCTCAACGCTAGGCAACGGGCCGCCGTCCGGGGATCGCCCGTGCGGCGGAACCGGCCCGCTCCCCCGTGCGGGGGAGCGCGGGCGGGAGCGGTCACGACGAGGGCGAGACGACACCGTTCTCGTACGCCCAGATGACGGCGTGCAGCCGGTCGCGCACCCCGAGCTTCATCAGCACGTTCGAGACGTGCGTCTTGATGGTGGCCTCGCCGAGGAACAGCTCGGCCGCCATCTCGGCGTTCGACCTGCCGCGCGCGAGCAGGTGCAGCACCTCGCTCTCACGCTCGGTCAGCCCGTCGACGTCGGCCGGAGCGGTGGCCGCCGCCGACGCGCCTCGCCCGACGGCGTAGCGCTCGATCACCCGGCGGGTCACCTCGGGCGAGAGCAGGGCGTCACCGCGAGCGAGCGCGTGGACGGCGTCGATGAGCTGCTCGGGCTCGGAGGTCTTGAGCAGGAACCCGCTGGCCCCGGCATCGAGTGCGTCGAAGAGGAAGTCGTCGCGATCGAAGGTCGTGAGGATCATGACGGCGGCCGGGCTGCCGGTGCCCCGGATCCGGCGCGTGGCCTCGAGACCGTCCATGACGGGCATCTGGACGTCCATGCAGATCACGTCGGGCGACAGCGCCGCGGCCTGCTCGATCGCGACCTTGCCGTCGGCGGCCTCGCCGACGACCTCGAAGCCTGGCTCGCTCTCGAGGATCGTGCGGAACCCGACACGGACCAGCGACTGGTCGTCCACCAGCAGGATGCGGGTCATCGTGCCGCCCTTTCTGCCGTCCTGGGACTGTCCTCGCTCGCCGGGCGCAGCGGCTCGACGGCGTCGCCGTCATCCTCGCGCACCGCCACGACGCCTCCCTCACGGGTGGGCATCGACGCCCTCACCAGGTATCCGCCCCGGGTCTTGCCGTGCATCTCGATGGTGCCGCCGACGGCGGCCACACGCTCGCTCATCCCCGTCTGTCCCACGCCCAGACCCGCCGCCGCGTGCTTGCGCTCCCCGGCGCCGTCGTCGGAGATCTCGACCTCGAGAACGTCGGTGAGGTAGCGCAGCCGGACGTCGGCGCTCGCGCCCGGGCCTGCGTGCTTGCGGACGTTGGTGAGCGACTCCTGCACCACCCGATAGGCCGTGAGCTCGACGACGTGGCTGAGCGGCCGGGGGTCACCGATGATCTCGAGTCTCACGGTGCCGTGCTCGCGCGCGGCCACGACGAGGTCGCGCAGATCGGCGAGCGTGGGCATGGGTGCGTCGTTCTCGTCCTGGCTGCGCAGGGCGGTGACGATGGTGCCGAGCTCGGCGATCGCGCTCCGCGAGCTCTGCTCGACCGAGCGGAGCGCCTCGGCCGCCCGGTCGGGGTCGCGGCCGAGCACCCGGCGAGCGGCGCCCGCCTGGATCCCCATGGCCGACACGTGGTGCGCGACGACGTCGTGCAGCTCACGCGCGATCCGCAGTCGCTCGAGCGAGATGGCCTGCTCGGTCAGCTGCGCCTGCTGCGCCCGCACCTCCGCCTGCGCGCTCTCGAGGGCCTCGCGCTCCAGCGCCTGCTGCCAGGCGCGGTCACCGAACACCCACCCGGCGCCGAAGTAGGCGACGTTGATGACGACCTGGATAGCGAACAGCGTGTAGAACGCCTGGACGCCGTACTCCCCGGTCTCGGGATCGGTGAAGCCGCGGACGGCGGAGCTGAGCAGCCACAACCCCATCGCGATCACGACGATCAGCCGCGAGGTCGTGGCCGCACGACGCCGGGGCTCCCAGGCGCCGACCGTGTAGAAGGGCAGGAACAGCACGACCTGGGCGACCGTGACCTCGAGGACGCCGAGCTCGACGGCGACCGCGTAGTAGATCGAGACGATCACCATCACCGGGATCGGCCAGCGCCGCCGGAAGGCCAGCGGGGCGGCGAACACGGCCGAGACGAGCACGAACAGCCAGGCGGGCGCGTCGTGGGGCTGGTCCATGGCGCCCGCGAGGTACCACTGCAGCGCGGCGACGAGTGCGGCGCCGAGACCGATGAGCGCGGCCGTCAGCGCGTCGCGGCGCTGCATCCCGTCGTCGGCCGGGCGGCGGAACTCGGTCATCGGGCCAGGTTAGGCGGGCGCTGGTTGGTGCGAGTCCGTCGTGCGACGGGTCGCGCACTCCCCCGAGCGACGGAGCGGGGTGACGGAGCGGACGAGCGACCCCCGCCGCGCCGCCGTCGAGCGGGTAGGTTCGCGACCATGCAGATCACCAAGCACGAGCAGTCCCTGCTGACGATCATCGACGGCGGTGGCACCCTGGTCATCGACCCGGGTTCGTTCTCCGGCCGACTCGTCGACGTCGAGAACGTGCAGGCGCTCGTCCTCACGCACGAGCACCCGGACCACTGGACGCCCGAGCACGTCACCGACCTGCGCACACGGTTCCCCGGGCTGCCGGTCATGGGGCCGGCGGGGGTGGCAGCGGCGGTGGCCGAGGCCCTCGGGGAGGACGTGGTCGACGTCGTCGCGCCCGGCGACGTCCGCGAGGTCGGCGGCTTCCGGTTGGAGTTCTTCGGCGGCACGCACGCCGAGATCCACCGCACCCTCCCGCGCCCGGACAACGTCGGCGTCCTCGTCAACGGCCGCCTGTTCCACCCGGGTGACTCGCTGGAGGCCCCGGGTGTCGCCGTCGAGATCCTCGCGGCGCCGGCCGGCGCCCCCTGGCTCAAGATCGGCGAGCTGATGGACTACATCGTCGAGGTCGAGCCCCAGCTCGCGATCGCCATCCACGACGCCGTCCTGTCGGAGGCCGGTCTCGCCATGTCCGAGGCCCGCATCACCGGCGCGATCGAGAGCGTCGGTGGCCGGTACGTCCAGCTCCGCCCCGGCGACGCCGTCGACCTCTGATTTCGTTGACGAACTGCCCCCTACCCCGCTTTCGTTGACGAACTGCCGTCCTCGCGATTGCGTTGACGAACTGCCGTCGTCCCGATCTCGTTGAGGAACTGCCGTCGTCCCGATCTCGTTGAGGAACTGTCATCCTCGCGATCTCGCCGACGGC
>JBMDXU010000324.1:0-20075 GCA_048594485.1 Pseudactinotalea sp.
CCGACATGGGGCCACTGATCACACGCGAGCACCGCGACAAGGTGGCCGGCTATCTCGACGTCGCGGCCCAGGACGGGGCGACCGTCGTCGTCGACGGTCGTGGGATCGAGGTGGACGGCGAGGCCGACGGCTTCTGGCTCGGCCCGTCCCTCGTCGATCACGTGCCGACGGGATCGACCGTGTACACGGACGAGATCTTCGGACCGGTGCTCTCGGTGGTCAGAGTGGGCTCGTACGCCGAGGGCGTCGCGCTGATCAACGCCGTCCCCTACGGCAACGGCACCGCGATCTTCACCAACGACGGCGGTGCGGCTCGCCGCTTCCAGCGCGAGGTCGAGGTGGGCATGGTCGGCATCAACGTGCCGATCCCGGTGCCGGTCGCCTACCACTCGTTCGGAGGCTGGAAGGCGTCGATCTTCGGCGACGCGAAGGCCTACGGCCCGCAGGGCGTGGAGTTCTTCACCCGGGACAAGACGATCACCAGCCGCTGGCTCGACCCCAGCCACGGCGGCCTCAACCTCGGGTTCCCCCAGAACACCTGACACCCCCGGTCCGCGCAGGTCGGGCCGACGACGGGTGTTCGCGCGCGCCGCCCAAGTGATTGCACTGTGCAATCACCGCTGCTACCGTGGCAGGACCAGCGCGACGGTGCGACGAACAGGAGCGAGCCGATGGCCGTGATCTACTCCGCGACCGCGTCCCTCGACGGCTATGTCGCCGACGTCGACGGCGACTTCGCGTTCGCCGCCCCCGACGAGGAGCTCCATCGCTTCGTCAACGAGGTCTTCAGCCGGGCAGCGACCGTCCTGTGCGGTCGTCGGACCTACGAGCTCATGGACTACTGGGACACGCTGGATCTCGACGGCGACGCCGACCCCGCCGAGATCGAGTTCGCCACGCACTGGCGCGCCGCCGACAAGATCGTGCTCTCGCGCACGCTCGAGCGAGTGACGCACCCTCGCACCACTCTCGAGCGCGACCTGGACGCCGGCGCGATCCGCGCGCTGGCCACGGGGTCCGATGTGATCGTCGGCGGTCCGACCCTCGCAGCGGAGGCGTTTCGTGCGGACCTGGTCGACGAGGTCTGGACGTTCCTCGTCCCCGTCACGGTCGGCGCGGGGCTGCCGATGCTTCCGACCGACCACCGACTCGACCTCGACCTCGTGGAGCACCGACGCTTCGGCAGCGGAGCCGTCGGCCTGCACTACCGGGTCCGGACGGCATAGCCCATGTCACCCGTCGTCGCCGCCATGGCGATCAGCCTCGACAGCATCGACACCGCCCACTTCGTCACGACGGGCATCCACGACACCCTCGACCGTGCGCGTGACGCCGCCAGGGACCAGTCGGTCCACGTCGCCGGCGGTCCGAGCACCACCAACGCCTATCCCGCCGCCGGGCTCGTCGACGAGCTCCGGCTGCACATCACCCCGACCGTCCTGGGCACCGGCATCCGGCTGTTCGACGGCGTCCCGCACATCGATCTCGAGCCGATCGCGATCCGGCCCACGCCCGAGGTGACGCACGCACACTCCCGGGTCGTGCGGCCAACCGACGACACCGCATGACGGCGCCGCTCGCGTACGACGACCTCGGGTCCGGCCCTCCGGTCGTGGCCGTCCACGGCGCGTACTCCACACGCGGCGAGGTCCGTGGGTTCCTGCCACCGATGCTCCCGGGTCGGCGCATCATCTGTCCCGACCTCCCCGGCATGGGCGACTCCCCCGCCGACGGCGTGAGGAGTGCCGCCGACGCCGTCGACCGACTCGACCAGCTCGTCGAGGCGACGATCGGCGACGAGCCCTTCCTCGCCGTCGGCCACTCCTTCGGTGCGCACCTCGTGCGCGGACTGACGGCACGCCGGGCGCGCCAGGTCAGCGGGATGGTGCTGCTGTGCCCGCTCGTCCCGGACGCCCCACGCGCCGAGCCCGCTCGGGTCGTCGTCGACGACGGCGCCTCGCGCACCCTGCCGTCCGACCTCCGCGAGGAGTTCGAGGGCTACTTCGTCGTGCGGACCGCGACGACCGTCGAGGCGTTCCGGAGCGCCGTCGCGCCCTCGCTGGGCCGGTTCGACGACGACGCCGTGAAGGCGCAGATGGAGAATGCCGATCTCGAGCTCGCCGCTCCCGAGGTGCCTGCGCTCATCCTTGCCGGTCGTCACGACTCCTGGGTCGGGTGGCGACAGCTCCCGGACCTGCTCGACGCCCACCCCCGCGCGACCGGCGTCGTCGTCGCCGGCGCGGGCCACGCGCTTCCGCACGAACGACCCGACGCGGTCGGGGCCGCGGTGCGCGCGTGGGGAGTGTGCTGATTTCTGTACACAGGATGTACAGGCGACGTACACTCAGGCATGCGCACTCTCAGTCTGAGCGAAGCGCGGGCGCAGCTGACCTCCGTGCTCGACCAGGTCGCGGCCGGCGAACAGGTCACCATCACGCGTCACGGCCATCCGGTCGCCGTGGTTGTCCGGCCCGACGCGCTGCGACCCCGACGAGCCGACCTGGCGTTCGCCATGGCCGATCAGATCGCCGTCGAGCTCGAGCGCCCGCGCACCGGCGCGCTGCCGGAGCCCCCGATGTCGGCGGACCGGTCGGAGGAGCTGGCGGCTGCGGTCCTCGACGACCGACGCGCGCGCTGACGTGTTCGCGTTCGACGCGGACGTCCTCATCTATGCCGCCGGCGCACACCCCCTCGGTGGCGCCGTACGCGCGATCTTCGACGACGCGGCCACGGCCGGGCGATCGGCCGGTATCGGTTCGGTCCTCCTGATCCCGGAGACCCTCATCAAGCCGATGCGCACCGCGTCATCGGCCGAGCTGAGCTACCTGCACGACCTCCTCGGGCGACTGGACCTGATTCCGACCGACGGCGCCGTCGCGCGCCTCGGCACCGCACTCGGCGCGCGCCACGGCCTGCGCGCCGTCGACGCCATCCACCTCGCCACAGCCGTGGCCGGCGGCGCCGATCACTTCCTCACGAACAACCAGGCGGACTTCCCGACCACCATCACCGAGATCGACGTGGTCTACCCCGCGACCCTCGACGGCTGAGCGGCGCGTCCAGCCGCGACCTCTGGCTCCGGCGTCACTGTTGTGCCACGCTCCGACCATGACCGAAACCCAGGCGCCCGGGAGCGGCGCCGCCGTGGTCGACTCCCGGATCGAGACCGCCGGCATCGAGATCATCTCGTCGGACAAGCGCACGGCGAAGCCGCGCGACCTGTTCTGGCCGTGGTTCGCGGCCAACATCTCCGTGTTCGGGATCAGCTACGCCGCGTTCGTCTACGGGTTCGGCGTCAGCTTCGGCCAGGCCGCGATCGTGGCGGTCGTCGGCATCACGCTCAGCTTCCTCACCTGCGGTGTCGTCGCCGTCGCCGGCAAGCGCGAGTCGGCCCCGACGATGATCCTGTCGCGGGCCTCGTTCGGCGTGGCCGGCCAGAAGGTGCCCGGGGTCTTCTCGTACCTCATCTCCATGGGGTGGGAGACGTTCCTCGCCATCATCGCCGTGCTGGCGACGGCGACGATCGTCACCAAGCTCGGCGGCGACGGCGGCGTGGGGACGAAGGTGATCGCGATGCTCGTGGTCGCGGCACTCGTGGTGGGTGCGTCGGTGGCGGGCTACCACCTCATCATGAAGCTGCAGTCGGTGCTCACGTGGATCACGGGCGCCGTCACGCTCGTCTACATCCTGCTGACCTTCACCGAGATCGATCTCGGCACCGCGGCGTCGATGCCGCACGGCTCCTCGCAGTCGATGATCGGCGCGCTCGTCATGGTGCTCACCGGTTTCGGGCTCGGCTGGGTCAACATCGCCGCCGACTGGTCCCGCTACCAGCGTCGCGACTCCTCCACCGGTGCCATCGTGTTCTGGAACACCTTCGGCGGCGCGATCGCCCCGATCGTGCTCGTGCTGTACGGCCTCGCCCTGGTCGGCAGCAACCCCGACCTGATGACCGGGATCCAGAACGACCCGGTCGGCACCCTCGCCGATCTGCTGCCGACCTGGTTCCTGGTGCCGTTCCTCGTGGCCGCCGTGCTGGCGCTGGTCAGCGGCGCCGTGCTCGGCATCTACTCCTCGGGTCTGACGCTCCTCAGCCTGGGCCTGCGGGTCAAGCGCCCGGTCGCCGCCGCCATCGACGGGACCATCCTCACGCTCGGCACCGTCGCGGTGGTGTTCTTCGCCGAGAACTTCCTCGGCCCGTTCCAGTCCTTCCTCCTCACGCTCGGGGTGCCGATCGCCGCCTGGGCCGGCATCGCGATGGCCGACGTCCTGCTGCGGCGGCGCGACTACGACGAGCACGCGCTCTTCGACGCCCGCGGACGCTACGGCGCCTGGAACTGGACCTCGATCGGTCTCATGGCGGTCGGCTCGTTCGTCGGGTGGGGACTGGTGATCAACCAGTTCAGCGACGCCTCCTGGAACGACTGGCAGGGATACCTGCTCGGGCCGCTGGGACTGGGTGGCCGAGAGGGCGCCTGGGCGTACGCGAACCTCGGCGTGCTGTTCGCGCTCCTCATCGGCTTCCTCGGGTACCTGCTGCTGCAGCGTGGAGCGGTCCGCCGCCAGGAGACCACCCAGCCGGAGGCCACCGAGCCGGCCGCGAGCGCATGAGCGGCGACGACCCCTGGCTGGTCGTGATCGACCACCAGGCCGTGTTCGCGGACCCGGGCTCGGACTGGGCGTCGCCGATGTTCGACGACACGGTCGACGTGGTCGCCCGCCTGGCCCGCGAGCACGCCGACCGGGTCGTCCTCACCCGCTGGCTGCCGGCGCCGGCGGAGCAGCGAACCGGGTCGTGGGTCGACTACATGCAGGCATGGCCGTTCGCGGACAAGCCCGCGGACGACCCGATGTTCGAGCTCGTGCCCTCGGCCGCGGCGCTGGCGGCGACCCACGTCGTCAGCTTGCCCACGTTCGGCAAGTGGGGCCCCGAGATCGAGGCGATCACCGGCCCGACGCCCTCGATCACCCTCGTCGGTGTCGCGACGGACTGCTGCGTGATCTCGACAGCGCTCGCGGCCGCCGACGCCGGGGCGACGGTCCGCGTCGTCGCGGCGGGCTGCGCCGGCTCGAGTGCCGAGAACCACGAGCACGCCCTGGCCGTGATGCGGCTCTACGGTCCGCAGATCACCGTCGTCTGACCCACCGGCCACCGCTACCCACGGGCGCGCGCCGTATCGTGGTCCGATGCCGATGGTGCAGGCCGAGGTCAGGGTGAGGGTGGACCCCGCGACCGCGTTCGCCGTCTCGCAGACCACCGGGTCGACCCGGCTGCGCTGGGACCCGTTCATCCGGGGACAGCACTTCCTCGACGGGGCCACCGCACCCGGCAAGGGGGTCCGGACGTTCACACGTCATCGCTCGGGGTTGACCATGGTGAGCGAGTACGTCTCGTACGCACCGCCGTCGAACGTCGGGATGCGGATGACACGGGGCCCGTGGTTCTTCCGCAGCCTCGCCGGCGGATGGCGGTTCAGCCCCACGGACGACGGCGGCACGCTCGCCACCTGGAAGTACAGCTTCAGCTGCCGTCCGAGCTGGCTCGCCCCGCTCGCGGAACGGATCGGTGCGCGCGTCCTGCAGAGGGACGTCGACCGACGGATCGCCGGCTTCGCACGCGGCTGCGCCGACCCCCTGGTGCTGCGCGAGGTGGGCGGCACCCCGGGAGATCAGGCGCGACGAGCGCGGTAGGCGGCGGCCGCCATCCGGTTCCCGCAGGTGGTGCTGCAGTACTTGCGCGAGGAGTTCTTCGAGAGGTCGACGAGCACGCCGTCGCACCCCGTCGCCGCGCACAGCCGCAGCCGGTCGGTCTCCTCGCCGCGGATGACGTCGATCATCGCCATCGCAGCCTCGACCGCCATCCGGGTGGCGAGCGGGGCATCGTCCGACGTGGCGTGCAGATGCCAGCTCCAGTGCCCGTGCCGGACCAGCTGCGGGAGTGCCTTCGACGTCCGCAGCAGCTCGTTGACGAGCGCCACCCGGTCGTCGCCCTGACGCGTCCAGAGCTCGCGCAGACGTGGCCGCAGCGAGCGGACCGCGCGCAGCTCGCTCGCGTCGCCACGGCGAGCGCCGGTCCACTGCCAGGCCCGGAGGTGATCGTCGAGCTGTGCGGTCGTCGTCAGCGTGTCGGGCTCGAGGGCCGTGTTGACGAACGCTGCGGCCGCGTCGAGCGCCAGCTCGGTGTCATGAGCAAACGTCACGGACGCCCCTGTTCTGCCAGACTCGCGCGGTCATCATCGAACTGCCATTTCACTCCTGACGGTACCCCCGAAGGCTCGTATGCACCCCACCCTCGCCCGCACCCCCGGCCTCTGGCTCGCGCTGCTGTCGGCGCTCACGTTCGGCACGTCCGGCTCCATGGCCCGGGGCCTGCTCGACGCCGGCTGGAGCCCCGTCGCCGCGGTCACCGCGCGCGGCGCCGTCGCCGCCGCCCTGCTGGCGGTCCCGGCCGCTCTCACGATGCGCGGCCGCTGGCACCTCCTGCGAACGGCGTGGCCGCAGGTGCTGCTGTTCGGCGCCCTCGGCGTCGGCATCACCCAGCTCGCCTACTTCCAGGCCATCGAGCAGGTACCGGTCGCGGTCGCGCTGCTGCTCGAGTACCTCGGCATCGTGCTGGTGATGCTCTGGCTGTGGATACGACGCGGGCAGCGGCCCCGCGCGTTGAGCATCGCCGGCGGAGTGCTCTCGCTCGTCGGGCTGGTCGGCGTGCTCGATCTCGTCACCGGCGCCTCGATCAATCCCGCCGGGGCCGCCTGGGGTCTGCTCGCCGCCGTCGGTCTGGCGGCGTACTTCATCGTGTCCGCGGACGATGCCAGCGGGTTGCCGCCGGTCGCCCTGGCCGCGGGAGGCCTCCTCACCGGTGCCACCATGCTCGGCCTGCTCGGCGCCGTCGGTGTGCTGGACATGAGCGTGTCGACGGCGGACGTCGCGCTCGCGGGAACCTCGATCCCCTGGTGGCTCGCCCTCGCGATCCTCGGGCTGGTCTCGACGGCGATGGCGTACAGCCTCGGGATCGCCGCCGCCCGAGCGCTGGGCCCCAAGGTCGCCTCGTTCGTGGGGCTCACGGAGGTGCTGTTCGCGGTCGCGATCGCCTGGCTCGCTCTCAGCGAGCTCCCCCGCCCCGTCCAGGCCGTCGGCGGCGCCCTCATCCTCGCCGGCGTGGTCGCCGTGAAGCTGGACGAGCGACGCTCACCCGAGGACGCGGTGGCGACCGACGCCCCGGTGGCGCCGGCGGCGTGACCGCACCCGCCACCCATTGGTTGACGCCTTAGTTGACGTCGCAACTGATTGACGCTAGAAAAAGCCTCCCGGCGATCCCCCCGTCGCCGATGGTCCCGTCGCCCCCTCGACGGATCGGAGGCAGCCATGTCCGCTCGACGACTGCTCACCGCGATCGCCCTGATCGCTCTCATGCTCAGCCCGGTGGTGCCGGCCACCGCCGCCCCGACGTCGCAGGGTCGCGTCGTCGCGCCGATGCAGGCGTCCGGCTCGTCGTGGTCGAAGGACGAGCTGGTGCTCTGGAACTCCAAGGGATCCTTCGCCTTCCGCAACGTCGGCCGGACCGGTTCGCTCAGCACCTCCATCAAGAGCGGGACGTTCTCCAACGGCTGGGACCAGTTCGTCCCGATCGACCTCGACGGCGACCGCCAGGACGAGCTGCTGCGTTACCGGCGATCGACCGGCACCTTCCGCTACGACGACGTGAGGCCATCGGGGTCCCTCGGCTCGACCATCCGTTCCGGCACGTTCTCGACGTGGGACGTCATCCGCGCCATCGACTTCGACGGCGACCAGCGCGACGAGCTGATCTTCTTCAACAAGAGCAACCGCAGCTACCGCTACTACGACGTCTCGCCGGCCGGCAAGCACACGCTCATGCGCAGCGGCACGTACGGGAGCGCGTGGACCGACATCGTCCCGATCGACCTCGACGGCGACCAGCGCGACGAGATCCTCTTCTACAACTCCGGGACCGGCCGCTACTCCGCCTACAACATCGGGGCCACCGGCTCGCTCGGCAGCCGTCTCTCCTCGGGCACCTGGTCGCGGTGGACCTCCGTCACCGCGATCGACGTCGACGCCGACGCGGCCGACGAGATCGCGTTCCACAGCTCGTCGTCGCGGGTCATGAAGGTCCACAACATCGGCTCGACCGGGCGGCTGGGGTCGCAGATGTGGTCGGGGACCCTGAGCGGGTCGTACTCGCGGATCGCGGCCCTCAACCTCGACACCACCGCGCACCCGTTCGTGGCGCAGATCCTCGACCTCGTCAACGCCGAACGCGTCGACCGTGGGTTGCGACCGCTGACCGCCAGCACCGCCGCGCTGGCGGAGTCGCTGCGGTGGTCGGACGTGCAGGCATCCGCCCAGCGGATGTACCACCGCAGCGACCTGTTCCGCGGACTGCCGAGCAGCGCGACCTACGTCGGCGAGAACGTGGCGATGGGCTACCGCACCGCGGCGGCCGTCATGGAGGGGTGGATGAACTCCTCCGGTCACCGCGCCAACATCCTCAACGGGCGGTTCACCCACATCGGCATCGGTGTCGCGGCCGACTCGGACGGCACCCTCTACTACACGCAGATCTTCTTCAGCTGACCCGCGGCGGGATGCGTCACCCCGCGCCGTCCGACCTGCTCTCGGCGGCGTGCTCGCCCAGCGCGCTGCGGACCGCAGGAGCCACCTCGCGGCCGTAGAGCTCGATGCAGGTCATCAGCTGCGGGTGCGGCAGCGTGCCGGCGCTGTACTTGAGGTCGAAGCGCTGGAGGCGGAGCGCCGTCGCCGCCCGGACGATCTTCGTCGCGACCGTCTCGGGCGATCCCACGCAGAGCGCACCCTCCGGCCCGGCCTCGGCCTCGAACCGGGCACGCGTCATCGGCGGCCAGCCGCGCTCGCGACCGATCCTTGCCGCCATCGCGGCGTAGTGGGGGAAGTACTCGTCCCGGGCCTGCTCGTCGGTCGCGGCGACGTAGCCGGGCGAGTGGACCCCGACGGGCAGCATCGGGCGTTCGTACTCGGCGAGCGCGTTCTCGAAGAGCTCGACGTACGGCGCGAAGCGCACCGGGTCCCCTCCGATGATCGCGAGCATCAGCGGCAGCCCGTAGCTGGCCGCGCGCACCACCGACTCGGGGCTGCCGCCGACACCGACCCAGGTGCGCAGACCGTGCTCGGTGGGCGGGTAGACGGTGACGCCCTGCACCGGTGGCCGCGTGGTCCCCGACCACGTCACCGGTTCCTGCGCCAGCAGCGCGGCGAACAGGTCGAGCTTCTCCGAGAACAGGCGCTCGTAGTCCGACAGGTCGTACCCGAAGAGCGGGAACGACTCGGTGAACGATCCTCGCCCGAGCGTCACCTCGGCACGACCGCCCGAGATCGCATCGAGCGTGGCGAACCGCTGGAACACCCGGATCGGGTCATCCGATGACAGCACCGTGACCGAGGACCCGAGCCGGATGCGCTCGGTGCGTGCGGCGACCGCGGTGAGCACCACGTCGGGAGCCGAGACGGCGAAGTCCTCGCGATGGTGCTCCCCGACCCCGAAGAAGTCGAGCCCGACCTCGTCGGCGAGAACGCCCTGCTCGACGACGTCGCGCACCACCTGCGGGTGGGGGACGGGAGCGCCGTTGCCGTCCACCGTGACGTCACCGAACGTGTCCACCCCGAGCTCGATCATGCTCTGCTCCTCTCGCCGTGCCAGCAGGGTAGCCAGCCCATCCAGCCCGTGCTGCGCGCGCCCGCGGCGCACGAGGTGACCATCAGACGAACGCGTCCGTACCGAGTGCCGACATGCACCCGCCACCGGCAGGGGCGCTCCTAGACTTCGGCTGGTACACCGACGTACGGAGGAGCCATGGCTGCGGCACCGGTGATCGACGACGACGCGCGGGGGCGGGTGTTCCGCGAGACCGGCGAGCTCGCCACGATCGACGGCGACTCCTCGCTCCAGGACGTCGTCGAGCGTGTCCTCGAGCACGTCGCGACCGAGGACCTTCTCGAGCGCGAGCCACGCGACCTGATCGGCGCCGTGCGCTCTCTGCGCGACTTCGCCTCGACGCGACTGCCGGGCCGGACGTCGGTGCGCGTGTTCTCGCCCTCGCTGCGCGAGAACGGGTGGACCTCCCGCCGCACGGTGGTGCAGGTCTGCACGGACGACTCGCCCTTCCTCGTCGACTCGGTCACCGCGGCGATCGCGCAGGACGATCTCGCCGTCCATCTGCTCGTGCACCCGCTGCTGGTCGTGCGCCGCGACGACGAGGGCCAGCTGCAGCAGATCCGCGACGAGCGGCCGCCCACCACGGCGGGCCTGACCGAGTCCTGGATGCACATCGAGGTCGACAGGCTCGCGTCGGCCGACGCCGAGAGCCGCCTGGCCGCGCACGTCCGCCAGGTCCTCGACGACGTCCGCTCCGCCGTCGAGGACTGGCTGCCGATGAAGCACGCGTGCGAGGCCATCGCACGCGACCTCGACCGGGGCGCGCCGCCCACGGTCGACGCATCCGAGGTCGAGCCGGCACGGCAGTTCCTGCGCTGGCTCGCCGACGACCACTTCACGTTCGTCGGCTACCGCGAGTACACGCTGGACGAGGCGTCGATCGACGGTGACACGGAGCTGGTGCTGCGGCCCGTCGAGGGCTCCGGGCTCGGGATCCTGCGCGAGAGCCTCGAGGAGTTCTCCCGGTTGCGACCGGAGGCCCAGGCCGGCGCGCGTGAGCCCCGCCTGCTCACGATCACGAAGGCCAACTCGCGCAGCACCGTGCACCGGCCGGTCTACCTCGACTACGTCGGCGTGCGCACGTTCGACGCCGACGGCGCGGTGACCGGCGAGAAGCGCGTCCTCGGGCTGTTCACGTCGACGGCGTACGCGGAGTCGGTGATGCGGCTGCCGATCGCCGCGGACAAGGCCAGGGAGGTGCTCGCGAGGTCCGGGTACGCCGCGAGCAGCCACTCCGGCAAGGACCTCGCGCAGATCCTCGAGGCGTACCCGCGCGACGAGCTGTTCTCCGTCGACGTCGACCGGCTCACCCGCACCGTGCAGGAGGTGCAGCACCTCGCGGGCCGCCGACGCCCGAAGCTCTTCGTCCGCAAGGACGAGTTCGGCCGGTTCGCGTCGGCGCTGGTCTACGTGCCGCGCGACCGCTACACGACGGCGGTGCGACTGCGGATCGAGGCGATCCTGCGAGAGGCGTACGGGGCCGAGCACGTGGACTACACGACGAGGCTGTCGGACTCGCCGCTGGCCCAGCTGCACTACGTCATCCGCGCGGGAGCGGGGCAGTCCGTCCCGGACGTCGACACCGCCGCGCTGCAGGACCGGGTGCTGACGGCGATCCGGACCTGGGACGAGCAGCTCGCCGACGCCGTCCACGACAGCGCGGCGCACGCCGCCCGGGGCGGCACGGACGGCACCGCTGTCCAGGACGCCGAGGACGTCGCCAACCGGCTGCTCGCCCAGATCACCTTCCCGGAGGCGTACAAGGAGGACATCGACCCGGAGGACGCGGTCGCCGATCTCTACCGGCTCGGCGCGCTGCTGGACAGCGGCCGGGAGACGGTTCACCTCGGTCCGGGCGCCGCGCCGGGAGAACGCCGCTTCACGGTGGTCGCCTCGCGACCGCTGTCGCTGACCCGGGTGCTGCCGGTGCTCACCGACCTCGGTGTCGAGGTCGTCGACGAACGTCCGTACTCGATCGACGTCGCGAACCGCCCCGACAGCGGTGTGCACGTCTACGACTTCGGCCTGCGCGCGGACGAGGACCTCTGGGACGCCGACGGCACCGCCTTCGAGGAAGCCTTCAGCGCCGTCTGGGACGGGCGGGCGGAGTCGGACGCCCTCAACGCGCTCGTGCTCGGTGGTGGCCTCACCTGGCGGCAGATCGTCGTCCTCCGCGCGATCGGGCGCTACCTGCGACAGATCGGCTCCACGTTCTCGATGGAGTACATCGAGGAGGCGCTCGTCGCCAATCCCCACCTTGCGGCGAAGGTCGTCGGGCTGTTCACCACCCGGTTCGACCCGGACCGCGCGGGCTCTGTCGACGACCGCGCCGAGGACGCGGCCGCCCAGGTCCAGGACCTGCTGCACGCGCTCGACGACGTCGCGAGCCTCGACGCCGACCGCATCCTGCGCTCCTTCATCGGGATCGTCCGCGCGACCTTGCGCACCAACTTCTTCCAGATCGCCGACGACGGCTCGCACAAGCCGTACGTGTCGATGAAGCTCGACTGCCGCAAGGTGCCGAACCTGCCGCAGCCCCGTCCGATGGCCGAGATCTGGGTGTACGCACCCACGGTGGAGGGTGTGCACCTGCGGTTCGGGCGCGTCGCCCGGGGCGGCCTGCGCTGGAGCGACCGGCGGGAGGATTTCCGCACCGAGGTGCTCGGGCTCGTGAAGGCGCAGATGGTCAAGAACGCCGTCATCGTGCCGACGGGGAGCAAGGGCGGATTCGTCGGCAAGGCGCTCCCCGACCCGGCAGCCGACCGAGGCGCCTGGATGGAGGCCGGCAAGAGCGCGTACCGCACGTTCATCCGCGGCCTGCTCGACGTGACCGACAACCGCACGGGCAGCGACGTCGTCGGCCCCGACCGGGTGGTCCGGCACGACGGCGACGACCCGTACCTCGTCGTCGCCGCCGACAAGGGCACGGCGACGTTCTCCGACATCGCGAACGAGATCTCGCGCGAGTACGGCTTCTGGCTCGACGACGCCTTCGCCTCCGGTGGTAGCGCGGGCTACGACCACAAGGCGATGGGCATCACCGCGCGTGGGGCGTGGGAGTCGGTCAAGCGGCACTTCCGCGAGCTCGGTGTGGACACGCAGGCCGAGGACATCACGGTGGTAGGCGTCGGCGACATGAGCGGCGACGTCTTCGGCAACGGGATGCTGCTCAGCGAGCACATCCGGCTGGTCGCGGCGTTCGACCACCGGCACGTGTTCCTCGACCCGGACCCCGATGCCGCGGCATCGTTCGCCGAACGGCAGCGGCTGTTCGCCCTGCCGAGCTCGAGCTGGGCCGACTACGACAGCGCGCTCATCAGCGCCGGCGGCGGCGTGCACCCGCGCTCGGCGAAGTCGGTGCCGGTGACGCCGCAGGTCCGCGCCGCACTCGGCCTCGCCGACGACGTCGAGGAGCTGACCCCCGCCGAGCTCATCCATCGTGTGCTGCTCGCCCCGGTGGACCTGCTCTGGAACGGCGGCATCGGCACCTACGTGAAGGCGGCGACCGAGACGCACGCGGACGTCGGCGACCGGGCCAACGACGCCATCCGGGTCGACGGCGGTCAGCTCCGCGTCCGCGTGGTCGGCGAGGGCGGCAACCTCGGGGCCACCCAGCTCGGACGCATCGAGGCGGCGATCGCCGGCGTGCACATCAACACCGACGCCATCGACAACTCAGCCGGTGTCGGCACCTCCGACAAGGAGGTCAACCTCAAGATCCTGCTGACCGAGCAGGTGCGCTCGGGCGCGCTCAGCCTGGACGACCGCAACACCCTGCTCGCCTCGATGACCGACGAGGTCGCCGAGCAGGTGCTGCGCGACAACTACGAGCAGAACGTCCTGCTCGGCAACAGCCGCGCCAACAGCGCGGTGATGCTGCCGGTGCACAGTCGACTGATCGAGTGGCTCGAGGAACGCGGCGAGCTCGATCGCGAGCTGGAGTTCCTGCCGAGCCGAGCGGAGATCGAACGACGGGTGGCCGCGGGCGAGGGGCTCACGCGACCCGAGTTCGCCGTCCTCGTCGCCTACGCGAAGCTCGCCCTCAAGGCCGACCTGGCGGCGACCGACCTGGCGGAGGAGCCGTGGTTCGCGCGCACGCTCGCGGAGTACTTCCCGCAGCAGGTGCGCGAGCGGTACGGGGCGGACCTGGGCTCTCATCCGCTGCGCAAGGAGATCATCGTCAACGCGGTGGTGAACTCGATGGTCAACCGCGGCGGCATCACCTTCGCCTACCGTGCGGCCGACGAGACGGGGGCGTCGAGCGAGCAGATCGCCCGCGCCTACGTGACCTCGCGCGAGATCTACGGCCTGCGGAGCTTCGTCCGTGCCGTCGAGGCGACGGACAACGTCGTCGCCACCGAGGTGCAGACGAGCCTCTACCTGACGTTCCGGCGTCTGCTCGACCGCGCCTCGCGATGGTTCGTGCTCAATCGGCCCGACATGGTCGACGTCGCCGAGGAGGTCGACCGGTTCGCCGGGCCCGTGCAGGACTGGCTGATGCGGATGGGCGACCTGTTGCAGGGCAGCGACCTGGAGCAGCACCGTGCCCGTGTCACCGAGCTGGTCGACGCGGGCTTCGACCCGGAGTTCGCCGAGCGTGGCGCCGGGCTGCTCGCGTCGCTCTCGCTGCTCGACATCGTGGCCACCGCCGACGACGACCCCGGAGCCGTCGAGGAGATCGCCCGGCTGTACTACACGCTCTCGGCCCGCATCGGCTTCGACTACCTCATGGAACGGGTCAGCGCCCTGCCTCAGGACGACCGCTGGGACTCGATGGCTCGCGCCGCGATGCGCGACGACCTGCAGTCCGTCCTCATCGGGTTGACGCGCGCCGTGCGCGACTCCACGCCGTCGAGCCAGGACCCGGAGCAGCGGATCGCGGCCTGGGCCGCTGCGGGAGGGACGACGAGCAAGCGCGCGCTGGACGCGCTCGCCGCCGTTCGCGCCGTCGAGGACCCGGGCATCGCGACTCTCTCGGTCGCCCTCCGCACGCTCCGGTCACTGGCCTGAGGCCGCCGATCAGGGCGCGGGGACGAGCTCGGGGTCCTCGTCGGTGACGACGGCGCGCTCGGCGTCCTTGAGCTGACGGTTCTTGCGCACCGCGACGACGATGAGCGCAGCCCAGATCACGGCGAGGACGACGTAGATCCAGGCGCGCTCGGCGTCGAAGGTCCGCATGATGGTGCGGGAGTTGGTGACGAGGATGACACCACCGACGAGGGCCCCGAGCAGCGGCAGCGAGACCCTGCGCACCAGGTACGCGGCGAACGGCGCCGCGATGACACCCCCGAGCAGCAGACCCCCCACGATGATCGGCTCGATGCCCTCGGTGCCGAGCGAGGTGAGGAACCCGATGCTCGCCGCGACCGTGACGGCGAGCTCGGCCGCAGACACCGAGCCGATGACCCGGCGCGGGTCCAGCTTGCCGGTCGAGATCAGCGACGGTGTGGCCACCGGCCCCCAGCCACCTCCGCCGCTCGCGTCGATGAAGCCGGCGACGAGTCCCAGCGGCGCGAGGAACGCGGTGCGCGGACGGGTGCCGAGCGTCACGGTCGGCGGCGTGCGGAACACGAACCTGCTGACGATGTAGACGCCGAGCAGCAGCAGGATCAGCGCCATCCACGGCGTCGCGGACTCCGTCGACAGACGGGTCAGCACACTGGCGCCCAAGAAGGCGCCCACCGCGCCCGGCAGCGCGATCCGGGCGACGACCGCCCAGTCCACGTTGCCGAACCGCCAGTGCGAGAACCCGGAGACGGCGGTGGTGCCGATCTCGGCGAGGTGCACCGAGGCCGACGCGGCGGCCGGCGCGATACCGGCGGCGAGCAGCAGCGTGCTCGACGTGACGCCGTAGGCCATGCCCAGCGATCCGTCGACCGTCTGGGCGGCCAGGCCGACGAGGGCGAAGATGATGAGGCGTCGCATGAGTGCTCCGATGTCGTACCGACACCCGCGAAGGACGGGCAAGAGGGAGACTATTCGGACCTTTTCAGTCGCCCAATGCCGGTCAGGACCGGCTCACATATCGAGATCGCCATCCGGCAGAATCGGTCCATGCGCATCACGGCGAAGGTCGACTACGCGGTGCGGTCGCTCGTCGTCCTCGCTGCCGAGCGCGGCGGCGGCCCGACTGCTGCGGAGGCGATCGCCCGCGACCAGGGCATCCCGCAGGCGTTCCTCACCAAGATCCTGGCGGACCTGCGCACGGCCCAGCTCGTGACCAGCCGGCGCGGACCGTCGGGGGGATTCCTGCTCGCACGGTCAGCCTCGGAGATCTCCGTGGCGGATGTCATCCGCGCGGTCGAGGGACCGCTCGCCGATGTGCACGGCACGCCGCCCGAGGATGTCGACTACCCGGCGCCCACGACCGCGCTGCGGGACGTCTGGATCGCCACACGCGCCGCCCTGCGCGAGGTCCTGGAGACGACGAGTGTCGCCGACATCGCCCAGGGTGACCTTCCTGCGGCCGTCGCGGCTGCGCTCGACCGCCCCGGTGCGGCGCGACGACGCTGACTGCCGCGCCTGCACGACGCCCCAAGGCCCATCGTGAAGGCGCCCTTCACCTGCACCGGGTTGCGCGACACGCTTCATTCATGCAGGACCGTTCACCTGCGTGGTGCATGATGACCGATCTGACATCCGTCAGCACCCTGCACCACGGCGTGCCATCACGTGCGCACGCATCATCGAAAGGGCGCCGCCATGGCGAAGAGCAAGTCGAAGAAGAGCAGCAAGCCCAGCAAGAAGGACGTGTCGGCCGAGCTGAAGGCCAGGGTCAAGAAGCTCGAGAAGAAGCTCGGCAAGACCGAGGCGAACGCGGAGAAGGCGATCGCGAAGGCCAGCGCGAAGGCGAAGAAGTGGAAGGAGCGTGCCCAGGCCGCGGTCACCGACACCGCCCAGCCCGCACCGGAAGCACCTTCTGCACCGGCGAGGCCTGCAGCTCGCAAGCCCGCAGCTCGCAAGCCCGCGGCACGCAAGCCCGCCACCCGCACGCCTGCAGCCCGCACGGCTGCGGCGACACCTGCGGTGAGCACGACGCCTGCCGCGAGCACCACGACGAGTGCGGCCGGCACGACGACCCGCCGGCGCGCTGCTGCCAAGCCCGCCGTCAGCAAGCCCGCTCGGGCCCCTCGTGCGGCCCGCGGTTCGAGCACGGCCGCCGCGTCGTCGACCCCCGACGCCACCTGGACGGTCGCGCAGCTGCGCGACGAGGCCAAGAAGCGCAAGGTGCCCGGCTACTACAGCAAGAGCAAGGCGACGCTGCTCGCCGACCTCGCCTGACCTGCGTCGGGCACGACGAAGCCCCCGGCACCTGCAGGTGCCGGGGGCTTCATGCGATCAGACGCGGGTGTAGACCTGCTCGACCTCGCTCTCGCTGCCATCGGCAGCCGGGACGCTCGTGATGATCGTCAGCTCGGTGTCCGTGCAGGTGTAGTCCTGCGTGAAGCCCTCGAGAGCCGACGCCGTCTGGTCGAGCGGCAGCTCCTGCTGCTGACCGCCGACGTCGGTGGTGATCGTCCCCTCGACCGTCTGCACCTCGCCGAAGCTGACGGTGCTGTCGTCGGCGGTGTACGAGACGACGAACGTGCCCTCACTGGCGGTGGAGCCCTGGAAGGGGACGCCCTCCATCTCGACGTCGAAGGTCGCGGTCGAGTCGAAGTCGGCGGTGTAGGTCTCGCCGTCGAAGGTGACGGTGTTCGTGCCCTCGACGCTCACCTCACCGTTGCCTCCGTAGCTGGCGAGGATCTGCTCCTCGAGCGCCTCGGGCGTGATGGTCCAGGTGCCGACGAGGCACTCCGCGCCGGAGCCGCCCGCAGCGCCATCGTCGCCGGCGTCGGTGGTCTCCTCCGCCGAGGTCTCGCCGTCGTCGGCGGTGGTCTGCTCGGCGCCGGAGTCCGGAGAGCTTGTCTCCTCGCCGCCGGAGTCGCCGCTGCACGAGGCGAGGGTGACGCTCAGGGCGGCGGCAGCCGCCAGGATCAGGTATCGGTTCGTCGTGGTAGTCACGGGGTCACCGTACGGGGTCACCGCGACCCTCACACCCGCGGAAACCGGGAAGTCCTACCCGGCCGACGACGCACGTGCCGTCGACGTCGTCGTCGCGGACGACCGTGGTCCGCAGCCCCGCCGTCGCCAGCGCTGCCGAGGTCGCCGCGGCCTGGTACCGGCTGGTCTCGATCACCACCGACCCCGTCGGCGACAACCACGCAGGAGCCTGGTCGGCGATGCGTCTGTGCACCGCCACGCCGTCGACACCGCCGTCGAGCGCGAACCGGGGCTCGTGCTCGCGCGCCTCGACGGGCATCAGCGATATCTCATCGGTGGGGACGTACGGTGCATTCGCGACGACGACGTCGATCCGCCCGCGCAGCTCGTCGGGAAGGCCCTGGAACAGGTCGCTCACCAGGACACGCTCGGGCGCCAGGTTGCGACGCGCGACGACGACGGCCTGCGGGTCGAGGTCGGCCGCCCAGACCTCGGCGGCCGGGACGGCGTGCTGGATCGCCGCCGCGATGGCTGCGGCGCCGCAGCAGATCTCCACGACGACCGGTGCCCCCCGGCCGCCGACCAGATCGACGGCGGCGCGCACCAGCACCCGCGACCGCTGCCGCGGCACGAACACACCGGGCCCGACCGCGGCGCGGATGCCGGCGACGTCGACCCAGCCGACCAGGTGCTCCAGCGGCTCACCTGCCACGCGGCGAGCCACGAGCACGTCGAGCTCGGCGTGCGACGTGCTGTGGCCCAGCAGCAGGTCGGCCTCGTCCTCGGCGAACACGCAGCCCGCCCTCCGCAGCCGGTCGACGACCTCGTCCCTCGTCACCGGGCACAGCCTGCCACCGCTCAGAACAGGGCGGCCTGCTCCACCTCCGGCGACGAACGGTCCGTCGCGGGCATGGGGGCGGCGACCCATCGTCGTCGGGGTTCGTCCGCCACCTCGAACCGGTGCCGACGGCGGACCTCGCGCACGCGCTCGGCCAGCCACTCCCGGTACCCGCGCTCGGCGTTGGCACCACCGGCGTAGAGCTCGCGGTAGCGGGCCACGAGGTGCGGGTGCTCGCGCTCGAGCCAGCCCAGGTACCACTCACGGGCACCGGGGCGCAGGTGCAGCGCCGACGTCATGACGGACGTGGCGCCCGCCTCGGCCAGTCGCGCGAAGGCGGTGTCGAGGTGCTCGACGGAGTCGGTCAGCCAGGGCAGCACCGGCATCATCAGCACACCGCACCCCAAGCCGGCGTCCCGCGCCGCGCGCACGGTGGCGAGCCGCGCCGCCGTCGTCGGTGTGCCCGGTTCGACGGACTGCTGGAGGCTGTCGTCGAACACAGCGATCGACATCTGCAGGTCGACCGGGACCCGCTGCGCGACCTCGGCCAGCAAGGGCAGGTCGCGGCGCAGCAGCGTTCCCTTCGTGAGGATCGAGATCCCCACTCCGTGTGCGGCCAGGGTGCGGATGATCCCGGACATGAGCCGGTAGCGGCCCTCGGCGCGCTGGTACGGGTCCGTGTTGGTGCCGAGCATCACCCGCTCGGGACGTTCCCGCTTGCGGGCGAGCTCGGCGTCCAGCGCCTCGGCCACGTTCGTCTTCACGACGACACGGCTGTCGAAGTCCGCACCGGCGTCGAGGTCCAGATAGGTGTGCGTGTTGCGGGCGAAGCAGTACACGCAGGCGTGCTGGCAGCCGCGGTACGGGTTGATCGTCCAGGCGCCGCCCATGAACCCGTTGCCCGGGACCCGGTTGAGCGCCGTCCGGCTCGTGACCTCGAGGAACTCCATCCCGCGGAACTCCGGGCTGTCGAAGGTGCGGATCAGTCCCCGACGCTCCTGCAGCCCGGGCAGCGCACCGGTGTCGACCGCATCGACCCGCTGTCCGTCCCACCGCACCGTTCTAGTAGAACATATGTACGAGAGTGGGGCCAGGGCGTCGACGGGGAAGGAAACCGCCGAGAGGGAGCGGTGCACCGTTCCCTCTCGGCGATTCCGTTCCCCCTCGACGTCGGCGGGTCAGGCGAGCAGCTGGCGCAGGCAGGCGCGCGCGCCGCTCGTGCGCAGAGCCGTGAGCGCCTCGAGGTAGGGCTCGGTGAACTCGGTCCGCTCCGCGAGGTCGCCGAACATCGTCGTCTCGCGGACGAAGGCGAGCGGATCGTCGGCCTGCGCGAGCGCCGCGGCATGGCGCTCGTCCCACCGCCGGTCGACGGCGTCGATCGGCTTCCCCTGCTCGTCGGTGCCCTCGGCGTACCGGGCCCACGAGGCGACGATCGCCGCGGCGTACCGCACCGGCCGACCCGCCGCGAGGTTCTCCCGGATCACCGGCACCAGCCACTGCGGGATCCGGTCGGAGGAGAACGCCCCGAGCCGAGCCGTGGTG
>JBMDXU010000325.1:0-5098 GCA_048594485.1 Pseudactinotalea sp.
GCGGTGCCGAGCAATCCGACGCGCCGGTTGAGCATCCTGCTCGGCGCCGCCGCGATCGCTCAGCTGGTTCTGGTCTGGCTCTCCGCGCTCTCGTTCAGCCCGGACGCGACCGCATGGGTCGACGCGCTGCTCGGACGGTGAGCACGAGCGCCGCGGCGACCGGTCCTCACCCCTTTGTCACGAGCGCCGTGGCGATCGCAGCCAGGCCCTCGCCGCGTCCGGTGAGACCGAGCCCGTCGGTCGTGGTCGCGCGGAGCGCGACGGGCGCCCCGGCCGCATCGGACAGTCGCCGCTGCGCCTCGTCGCGGACGTCGGCGAGCTTCGGGCGCGGACCGATGACCTGCACCGCCACGTTGCCGACCTCGAAGCCGGCCGCACGCACCCGTGCGGCGGCCTCGGCGAGCAGCCGGACACCGCTCGCCCCGGCCCACTGCGGGTCGGACGTGCCGAACTGGCTCCCCAGGTCCCCCAGACCCGCGGCCGAGAACAACGCGTCGGCGGCCGCATGCGCCGCGATGTCACCATCCGAGTGACCCTCGAGCGCGGGCTCCTCCGGGAACGACATCCCGGCGAGGTGCAGCCCGAGCCGGCCGTCGGTGGCGAACGCGTGCACGTCGACCCCGATCCCGATCCGCGGTGTCATGTCCACTCTCCCGTCGCGAGCATCGCCTCGGCGAACGCGAGGTCGGCCGCCGTCGTGATCTTCATGGCCTGCGCCGCGCCGGGGACCACGCTCACCGGGACGTCGAGGAAGCGTTCGACGAGACCGGCGTCGTCACTGACGGCGGTGCGCTCGTCGTCGGCGAGTTCGCGCCCGGCACGGTGGGCGCGGTACAGCGTCGCGAAGTCGAACCCCTGGGGTGTCTGCACGGCGACGAGGCGCGAACGGTCCACGGTCTCGGCGACGAGGCCGTCGTCGACTCGCTTGATCGTGTCGGTGACCGGGAGACCCGGGATGACGGCGTGCGCACCGGCGCGGACGGCGTCGATCACCGAGCGGATCATGTCGACCGGGGCGAGCGGGCGCGCCGCGTCGTGGACGAGCACCACCTCGACCTTGCGAGGGTCGGCGGCTCCGAGCGCTCGGGCTACCGATGCCTGCCGGGTCGCTCCTCCGGACATCACGTGGCCGCCGACGCCGACATGATCGCCCGGCACAGCCGACCAGCCACCGACGTCTGCGGGCGGGACGTCGGTGCTTCGCCCGAACACGGCATCGGCGACCTCGCGGTGATGCGAGGCCGGTGCCGCGATGGCCAGGTGGTCGCAGCCTGCCGCGACGAGCCGGGTGGCGGCGTGCCACACGAGCGGGGCTCCGCCGAGCCGGACCAGTGCCTTGGGCACGTCAGCGCCCAGCCGTGTTCCCGACCCGCCTGCGACGACGATCCCGAGCGCGCTCACGGACATGCCGCTACCGGGTCGTTCGCGCGATCAGGAAGCGAGGACCTCGTCGAGGATGGCCTCGGCCTTCTCCTCCTCGGTGTGCTCGGCGAGCGCGAGCTCGGACACGAGGATCTGCCGGGCGCGGGCGAGCATGCGCTTCTCACCGGCGGACAAGCCGCGGTCGGCGTCACGGCGGGAGAGGTCTCGCACGACCTCGGCCACCTTGATGACGTCACCGGAGGCGATCTTCTCGACGTTCGCCTTGTAGCGGCGGGACCAGTTGGTCGGCTCCTCGGTGTACGGAGCCCGGAGCACCTCGAAGACCTTCTCCAGGCCCTCGTGATCGACGACATCGCGGACGCCCACGAGATCGCAGTTCTCGGCCGGCACCTCGATCGTCAGATCTCCCTGCGCCACCTTGAGCCTGAGATACAGCTTCTCCTCGCCGCGGATCACCCGCTTGGAGATCTCCTCGATGAGAGCCGCACCGTGGTGCGGGTAGACGACGGTCTCGCCGACAGTGAAGGTCATGAGTTGGCACTCCCCTTTCCAACGGACGAGTTTATCATGACCGAGACCACCGACAGACCGGCGCCCCTTGCGTTTGCGCAGGTCACCGGCTCGCACGGCGCCGTCGATCACGGCTGCGGCCGACCAGCGGATCGCCGGCTCGGCCTCTCGCCACCGCCGCCTCGCGAGGGGCATTAGGCTCTCGACCAGGACAGGTCGGGTCGCGCGCGACCCCGTTCCAGAGACGACAGGAGCATCGACGATGGCAGGTCGCACCGGACGGAGGAGCGTGCTGCGCGCCCTCGCGGCGTTGACGATCGCAGGCACCGCGGTCGGGGTCGCCGGCTGCTCCCCGCTGACCACGCTGCGGCCCTACGCCCCCAGCGACGGCGTCCGCGCCGTGCTGGAGGACCAGATCACGATCGAGAACCTGCTGATCCTGACGACCGGCGAGGGGATGCCCGCGCTCGTCGTCGGCGGTGTCACCAACCGCACGGCCGACCGGAGCGTCGTCACCATGACCTTCGGCGAGAACGGCACGGAGACGTCGGTCGTCGTGCTGGGCCGCGACACCGTCCTCCTCGACCCGCTCAACGAGAACGGCGAGCTCATGTTCCTCGAGGCGAGCCCCGTCGCGCCCGGAGCCGTGGTGCCCGTGACGATCAGCACCGAGGAGAGCGGGTCCGTCACCGCACAGGTGCCCGTTCTCGACGGCACCCTCGAGCCCTACGGGGAGTACATCGACGCGCTCGACGAGGCCGTCGCGGCTCAGTGACCCCGTCGGTCGGACCGGCGCCTGGGGCGACCGGTCAGCCGACGAGCTTGTAGCCCAGACCGCGCACGGTCACGAGCACCTTCGGGTCGGAGGGATCGGGCTCGATCTTCGCGCGGATCCGCTTGACGTGGACGTCGAGCGTCTTGGTGTCCCCGACGTAGTTGCTGCCCCAGACGCGGTCGATCAGCTGACCGCGGGTGAGCACGCGGTCCGGGTTGCGCAGGAACATCTCCAGGAGCTCGAACTCGCGCAGCGGCAGCGCGACCTCGTCGCCGTCGACCGTCACCACGTGGCGATCGGTGTCCATGCGGATCGACCCGGCCGCGAGCAGCCCGGTGTCGTCGTCCTCCACCTCGGTGCTCTCCCCACCGCGCCGCAGCACGGCCCGGCCGCGCGCGAGCAGCTCCCGGAACGAGTACGGCTTGGTGACGTAGTCGTCGGCGCCGAGCTCGAGGCCGACGACCTTGTCGATCTCGCTGTCCTTGGCGGTGACCATGATCACCGGCACGTTCGATCGCTGCCGCAACGCCCGGCACACCTCGACACCCGACATGCCCGGGAGCATGAGGTCGAGAAGGACGAGGTCGGCGCCGCCGTCCTCGAACGCCGCGAGAGCAGCCGGGCCGGTCGCGACGGCGACCACCTCGAACCCCTCGCGCTGCAGCTGGAAGGTGAGCGGCTCGCGGTAGGAGTCCTCGTCCTCCACCACCAGGATCTTCGTCATGCGATTTCCTTGCGTTCGTCGACATCCGGCACGGGCTCCTCGGCCCGCGCGGACTCCGCCTCCGGGATCCGGAGCGTGAAGGTCGAGCCGCGTCCCGGCGTCGACCAGAGCCTGACGTCGCCGCCGTGGCGGGAGGCGACGTGCTTGACGATGCTGAGCCCGAGCCCGGTCCCGCCGGTCTCGCGCGACCGCGCCGGGTCGACGCGGTAGAAGCGCTCGAAGACGCGGCTCGCCTCCTCGGGGCTGATGCCGATGCCCTGGTCCACGACGGCGATCTCGACGACGCCGTCCCGCGCCCGGACGCCGACACTCACGGCCGACCCCTCGGGCGAGTAGCGCAACGCGTTGTCGAGCAGGTTCCGCAGCGCGGTGACCAGCAGCGCGTGATCGCCGTAGACCTGCAGCCCCGTGCTGCCACCGACGACCAGACGCGTCCGGCGAGCGGACGCCGCCACGCGGACCCGGTCGACCGCCTCGGCGACGACGCCGTCGACGGCGAGGTCGACGAGCTCGGTCGCCCCCTCGGGCGCCTGCAACCGGGACAGGTCGATGATGTCCTGGACGAGCATCGACAGTCGAGAGGCCTCGGTGCGCATCCGCTCGCTGAAGCGGCGCACGGTGGCCGGGTCGTCCGCGGCGTCCGCGACCGTCTCCGCCAGCAGCGACAACGCACCCACCGGCGTCTTGAGCTCGTGCGAGACGTTGGCCACGAAGTCGCGACGGACCTCCTCGAGCCGCTGCACCGCCGTCGTGTCCTCGGCGAGCACGAGCACCCGGTTGCCCGACAGCGGTGCGGCGCTGACCTCGAAGATCGAGTGCTCCGACCCCGGCAACGGCGACCGCGGCACGGCGACCGTGCGGCGCTGGCTCGTCCCCGACGCGCGCACCTGTGCGACGAGCTCGGACACCTGCGCGGACGGGATGCGTCCGTTGCGGACCAGGCCCTTGCTGTACGCGTCCGGCGTCACACGCAGCACCTCCTCGCCGGGACCGAGCAGCACGGACGTCTCGGTCAGCGCCGAGAGCACGGCCGCCACGTCGTCGTCGACGGAGCTGGGTGGGGTGGCCACCGGCGTGCTGCGCTGCGCTCGCTCGCTGGAGACGAACGCCGTCACACCGGCAGCGCCGACCGCGAGGCCCACCAGGGCCACCACGATCAACAACCAGTTCTGGTCCACGTCGCCACAGCGTAGGCTGCCGGTCACGCGGGACCGCACCACATCGGCCTCTGTCCGCCTTCCGCCCGGTGGTTGTTCACCTCGACGGCACCGGCCGTTCACCGGCGGCTGCCAGCGTGTGGCGGCGGCACGCGGTCCACGTCGCCTCGTCCACGAACCAGTCAGGAGCAGCCAGGGTGCGAGCAATCTTCGACGCCGAGCTCGAGCAGGTCGGCGACGACCTCCTCCAGATGAGCAGGCACGTCGCCGACGCGATCCGCGACGCCTCGGAGGCGTTGACGTCGGGCGACCTCGAGCTCGCGGAGCGGGTCATCGAGGCGGACGCCAAGGTCGACGAGCTCGAGCGACAGCTCGACGAGCGCTGCGTGATGCTGCTCGCACGTCAGCAGCCGGTCGCGACCGACCTGCGGGTCATCGTCTCGGCGCTGCGGATGAGCGCCTCGATCGAGCGCATGGGCGACCTGGCCCGTCACATCGCCCAGGTGGTTCGGCTGCGGTACCCCCAGCCCGCGCTGCCCGACGCCGCGA
>JBMDXU010000326.1:0-12683 GCA_048594485.1 Pseudactinotalea sp.
CGTCGAGAACGCGACCGGGTACGGGCGGGTCGTGCGCGACGAGTCCGGCGAGGTCGCGGGCATCGTCGAGGAGAAGGACGCCACCCCGCAGCAGCGGGAGATCGCCGAGATCAACGCGTCGATCTACGTCTTCGACGCCGCGGCCCTGCGTGACGGCCTCGGCGCCGTCGGTCGGGACAACGCCCAGGGCGAGGTCTACCTGACGGACGTGCTGGCGCTCGCGCGCGGGGCCGGCAAGCGTGTGGCCGCGCTCATCGCCGACGACGCGATCCTCGTCGAGGGTGTCAACGACCGGTCCCAGCTCGCGACCCTCGGAGCCGAGCTGAACCGCCGCGTGCTGCAGACCTGGATGCTCGAGGGGGTCACGGTCGTCGACCCGGCCACCACCTGGGTCGACGTGGAGGTCGACCTAGCGCCCGACGTCACGCTGCTGCCGGGGACCCAGCTGCACGGAGCCACGGTCGTGGCGAGCGGCGCCGTCGTCGGCCCCGACACCACCCTGACCGACACCGAGGTGGGCGCGGGGGCCACGGTCACCCGCACGCACGCCACCCTGGCGGTGATCGGCGCGGAAGCCACCGTCGGCCCGTTCTCCTACCTGCGGCCGGGCACGGTGCTCGGGGAGCGGGGCAAGATCGGTGCCTACGTCGAGACCAAGAACGCCGAGATCGGGGCGGGCTCGAAGGTGCCGCACCTGTCGTACATCGGCGACGCCACCATCGGCGAGCACACGAACGTCGGCGCCGCGAGCGTGACGCTCAACTACGACGGCACCACGAAGAGCCGGACGACGATCGGCTCCCACGTGCGCATCGGTGGCGACACCATGCTGGTCGCGCCGGTCACGGTGGGCGACGGCGCGTACACCGGCGCCGGCGCCGTCCTGCGCCGTGACGTGCCGCCGGGCGCGCTCGCCGTGACCGACGGCCGGCAGCGCAACATCGAGGGCTGGGTGGCCAGCAGGCACCCCGACAGCGCTGCGGCCGCAGCCGCTGCCGCTGCGGACGACGAGCGCGACGGAGCACACGAGTGACCACGGGCATCACCAACCTCGGCGAGAAGCGGCTCGTCCTCGTCAGCGGGCGGGCACACCCTCAGCTCGCGCACGACGTGGCCGAGGAGCTGGGGATCGACGTCGTCCCGACGACGGCGTACGACTTCGCCAACGGCGAGATCTACGTGCGGTTCGCCGAGAGCGTCCGCGGCGCCGAGGCGTTCGTGCTGCAGTCGCACACGGCCCCGATCAACCAGTGGATCATGGAGCAGCTGCTCATGGTCGACGCGCTCAAGCGCGCCTCGGTCAACTCGATCACCGCGGTGCTCCCGTTCTACGGCTACGCGCGGCAGGACAAGAAGCACCGCGGCCGCGAGCCGATCTCCGCACGTCTGGTCGCCGACATGTTCAGGACCGCCGGCGCCAACCGGCTGATGAGCGTCGACCTGCACGCCGCGCAGACGCAGGGATTCTTCGACGGTCCCGTGGACCACCTGTGGGCGATGCCGATCCTGGTCGACCACGTCCGTGGCCGGGTCGTCCTCTTATACGTCTCGGTCGTGTCGCCCGACGCCGGCCGGATCCGTGTGGCCGAGCAGTGGGCGGCCAAGCTCGGCGGCTGCCCGCTCGCCTTCGTGCACAAGACCCGGGACATCACCCGGCCCAACGAGGCGAAGGCCAATCGTGTCGTCGGCGAGGTCGAGGGTCGTGAGTGCGTGCTCGTCGACGACCTCATCGACACCGGCGGCACCATCGCCGAGGCGGTCAAGGTGCTGCTCTCGGAGGGCGCGAGCTCGGTGATCGTCGTCGCGACCCACGGGGTCCTCTCCGATCCCGCGCCGCAGCGGCTGCAGGACAGCGGCGCTCGCGAGGTCGTCGTCACGGACACGCTCCCGATCCCGTCGGAGAAGCACTTCGACAAGCTCACCGTGCTCTCGATCGCTCCGTTGATCGCCCGTGCGATCCGTGAGGTGTTCGACGACGGCTCGGTCACCAGCCTGTTCGACGGGAACTCGTAGGCGCGTCGGCGCCCCGAAGGAGCAGCGCATGCACGATCACGAGGGTGTGACCGTCACGGGGACGGCGTCGATCGACGTCGAGCCGGACATCGTCGTCGCCGAGCTCGGTGTCGACGTGCGCGAGCCGGACGTCTCGACGGCGCTGCTGCACGCGGAGGAGTCGTTGGAGCGGGTCCGGCAGGCCCTCGTCGAGCGTGGTGTGGAGCGGGCCGACATGCGGACCGCCCAGACCTCGATCTGGCGCGAGGAGCGCACCGACGAGCGGGGAGAGCCGCTGACCGCCGTCGTGCACGTGGTGCTGGGGCTGCGTGTGGTGCTGCGTGACGTCGGCGGTGCCGGGGAGGACGTGCACGCCGCTCTCGCCGCCGCGGGCGACGTCGCACAGATGAACTCCCTCGCGTTCGCGGTCTCGGACGCCTCGACGGCGCTCGCCCAGGCACGGGACGCCGCGTTCGACGACGCGGCCGCGGTCGCTGCCCGGTACGCCACGAGGGCCGGGCGGACGCTCGGCCCGGTGGTCGCCGTCGTCGAAGGGAGCGGCGACCAGCCGCCCCGACCACGCGTCCTCAAGGCGGCGGCGATGGACATGAGCCGGTCGTCGGTGCCGGTGGAGCCCGGTCAGCAGCAGATCGGGGCCTCGGTGACCGTCACCTGGCGGCTCGCCGACGGCTGACTCGACGGGCCGAGCGCGCCTGCACGGTCGGGTATGCTGGTCGGCGTTGCCTCGGCGAGGGACGTCGGACGGCCAGGACCCGGAGGGTTCGCCCCGATTCCGTGATCGACGTGGCGGAGCGCCGCCGCGCTGTCCGCCCGATGTCCCGCGTCGAGGAGCATCCCCGATCTCCACGACCACGAAGGACCTGTCCCATGGCTGACACCACGACGCTCGCCGCCTCCGTCCGCACCGAGTTCGGCAAGGGCGCCGCCCGCCGCACCCGCCGCGCTGGGCTGATCCCCGCCGTCCTCTACGGGCACGGGTCGGACCCGATCCACCTCGCGCTGCCGGGTCACGAGACCTTCCTCGCCCTCAAGGGCAACGCGAACGCGCTGCTCACGCTGGACTTCGACGGTCAGTCGCAGCTGGCACTGACCAAGGACGTCCAGCGCGACGCGGTCAAGCGGACTATCGACCACGTCGACCTCGTCATCGTGCGACGCGGCGAGAAGGTCGTCGTCGACGTCCCCGTCCACGTCGACGGCGAGAGCGCACCCGGCACGATCCACACCGTGGAGTCCCAGACGCTGTCGGTGCGCGCCGAGGCTCTCCACATCCCCGAGGCGTTCGTCGTCTCGATCGAGGGCCTCACCGAGGAGGACGACGTCCGCGCCTCTCAGGTCGAGCTGCCCGCCGGGGTCGAGCTCGAGACCGACCCGGAGCAGGTCGTCATCAGCATCACCGTCCCGCGTGTGACCGAGGACGACATCGCCGCCGACGAGGCCGCCGCCGAGGCGGGCGCCGCCGCTGGTGAGGCCGGCGAGGCCGAGGCGAGCGACGAGGCCGGCGACGCCACGGGCGACGACCAGCCCGAGGCCTGAGCCTCGCAGCCCAGCAGGCACTGATGGCCGACGGTACGTACCTCGTCGTCGGGCTCGGCAACCCGGGCCCGACGTACGCGGGCAACCGTCACAACGTCGGTCAGATGGTGCTCGACGTGCTCGCCCGGGACATCCCGGGTGGCTTCGGCACGCACAAGGCGAGGGCGCAGGTCCTCGACGGCCGGCTGGGCGTGCTCCCCACGGGAGCGCCCGGCCCGAGGGTGGTCCTCGCCAAGCCGAGCTCGTACATGAACACCTCGGGCGGTCCTGTGGCCGCGCTGGTCCGGTTCTACGACGTCGATCCCGACCACCTGCTCGTCATCCACGACGAGCTCGACCTGCCCGCCGGCACGCTGCGCCTCAAGCGCGGCGGCGGTGAGGGCGGTCACAACGGTCTGAAGTCGGTCAGCGCCTCGCTCGGCACCAAGGACTACCTGCGACTGCGGGTGGGCGTCGGACGGCCGCCCGGTCGGCAGGACCCCGCGGACTTCGTGCTGCGCGACTTCGCCGTGGCCGAGCGAGCCGACCTCGCCGTCACGCTCGAGGAAGCCGCCGACGCCGTCCGCGACCTCGTCGAGCACGGTCTCGTGCTGGCCCAGGACAGGCTGCACGCCCCACGCTGATCGTCAGTCGACGCGGAACTCACCCAGCTCGTCCCAGTGATCACCTTCCATGAGGACGTTGCGGATCTTCGGCGTGCTCGGCAGGTACTGGGGCAGCTCCTTCTGCGCCTGCCGGAAGTGGTCGGACGTCACGTGCGCCTCCGCGGCGTCGTCACGGAAGGCCTCGATGAGCACATAGGTGCTCGGGTCGTCGAGGCTGCGGGACCACTCGAAGAAGATGTTGCCCGGCTCCGCTCGAGTGGCCTCGGTGAAGGCCCGAGTGAGCTCGGGCCACTCCTCGGCGTGCTCGGGCTTGACGGTCCACTTGACGCAGATGAAGATCACGAGGCTCCTCCTCGACGACGGCGCTCGGCACCAGTCTCGCGCGTCGTCCGCCGGTGCGCTGCCCGTCAGCGGACGTCGTTGCCCAGCACGGTCAGCTCGGGGTGCTCCTCGATGTACGCCGCCGACTGGTCGTTGGCGACCGCGACCATGAGCGAGTCGAGCTCGCTCCGGTCGAGATCGACGATCGACTGACCGTCGTCGCTCGTCGCCGTGCCGGTCACGGGGACCGTCATGAAGGTCACCGAACCCGGGCGGATGTTGAGCATGCTGATCGCCAGGTCTCGCATCGCGCCGAAGGTGAAGTCGTCGTCGACGGCCATCGAGCCGGCCGCGACGTCCAGGAACCGCGTGAGCCCGATGGGGTCGGTCGTGATACCGGAGTCGAACGCCGCACGCATGATCGCCCGCATCCAGTTCTGCTGACGCTCGACGCGATCGAAGTCGCCGCGCGGGAGCGAGTAGCGCTCACGGACGTACGCGAGCGCCTCGTCCCCCGAGAGCTGGTGCGTGCCCGGTTCGAGCTTCACCCCGGCCGAGTCCATGCCCTCGGGCAGCGTGATCTCGACGCCGCCCAGCTGATCGGTCATGGCCGCGAAGGACTCGAAGTCGGCGATGGCGACGTGGTCGATCCGGACTCCGGTGAGGTGCTCGACGGTCTCGATCATGAGGGGCGCCCCGCCCCAGGAGAAGGCGGCGTTGATCTTGGCGGTGCCGTGTCCGGGGATCGGGACCCAGGAGTCGCGGGGGATCGACATGACCTGCACGCTCTGCCGGTCGCCCGAGATGTGCACGAGCATGATGGCGTCGGTGCGCTGGGCGCCGTACTCCCACTGGTTCGGGTCGCCGGCGGAGATGCGGCTGTCCGAACCGAGCACGAGGATGTTCACCGGCGCATCGGCACCCGCGGCGGGCTCGACGGCGTCGGGCCGGTCGGCGACGCTCGCGAACGGGTCGTCGAGATACTCGAACTGGCTGGTGATGCGGTGCTGGACGATGCCGAGGGTGCCGAGCACCCCGGCGATCGTGACGGCGACGACGCACGCCACCAGCAGCAGCCCGCGGCGGCGGCGACGAGTCGGACGGGTCTCGGCGCGCTCGGCGCGCTCGGTGCGCACCTCGG
Organism: Pseudactinotalea sp.; assembly: GCA_048594485.1. Taxonomy (GTDB): domain Bacteria; phylum Actinomycetota; class Actinomycetes; order Actinomycetales; family Beutenbergiaceae; genus Pseudactinotalea. The sequence continues at coordinate 5,617 of JBMDXU010000326.1, forward strand.
CCTCGAGATCAGCAAGCATGGTCACGGTGGTTCCCCCGAACGTGGTTGGTGCCCGTTGCTGAGATCGGTCGCCCGGGCGTGCGGACCTGAGCTCGCGAGCACGCCGCGCCTGGCCGTGGGACGGCCAGGTGTCACGGTGCGTCGACGCGGAGCTCCCCTCCCGGATGAAGGTACGTCCGCACGGCGCTCCCGAGACGTCCCGCGACGCAGGGCCCCCGGGTGAAACCGGCCTAGACTCGGGGTTAACCCGCATCCCGGTCGAGCCACCCCTCGCCGTCGGCTGCGGGCCGATCGTGCTGCCCATGCCTCGAGGACCCGATGCCCCAGAACCTGTCCACGCTGCTGACGTCTTTGCGCCACGACACCGGTCTGGCGGAGCTCGTGGAGGCCGTGCCGGCACGCGGCCCCCTGGACGTCGCCGCCTCGGTGGGTGCCCGCGCCGCTGTGCTCGCCGAGCTCGCCGAGCGCGGCGGTCGCCCCCTGGTGGTCGTGACCGCGACGGGCCGGGACGCGGACGAGCGTGCCGCGGCGTTGCGCGCCTATCTCCCCGCCGACGACGTCGCGGTGTTCCCCGCGTGGGAGACCCTTCCCCACGAGCGGCTGTCGCCCCGCAGCGACACGGTCGCGCGCCGGATCGCCGTCCTGCGCCGCCTCGCGCACCCCGGCGACGTCGACGCCGGCGCGGCCGGCTCGACGCGGGCAATCCGGGTGCTCGTGATGCCGGTCCGCGCCCTGCTGCAACCGGTGGTCGCGGGTCTGGGAGACCTGGAGCCGGTAGCCCTGCGCGCCGGCGACACGGTGTCGATGGACGACGTCGTCCGCGGCCTCGCGGGAGCGGCGTACACCCGGGTCGACATGGTGACCAGGCGGGGCGAGTTCGCCGTTCGCGGCGGTCTGCTCGACGTCTTCGCCCCGACGGAGGACCATCCGCAGCGCATCGAGTTCTGGGGTGACGAGGTCGAGGAGATCCGGTGGTTCTCGGCCGCCGACCAGCGGTCGCTCGAGATCTCCGAGGACGGCGTGTGGGCCCCGCCGTGCCGAGAGATCCTGCTCACGGACCGGGTGCGGGAGCGGGCCGCGGCCCTGCTGCCGCAGCTGCCCGGGGCGGCCGACATGCTCGACAAGCTCGCCGCCGGGATCGCCGTCGACGGGATGGAGTCGCTCGCGCCGGCACTCGTCGACGACATGGTCCCGGTCCTGGAGCTCGTGCCCGAGAGCTCCCTGCTCGTGCTCGACGACCCGGAGCGGCTGCGGCGCCGCGCGCACGACCTGGTCGCGACGACGCAGGAGTTCCTGGAGGCGGCGTGGACGTCGGCGGCGGCCGGCGCCCAGACGCCGCTCGACCTGTCGCAGGCCTCGTTCGCGACGCTGGGCGCGACGCGCGACGTCAGCGCGCGACGCGGCCTCGGATGGTGGACCCTCGGGGCGTTCGAGGTCGACGCCGAGCTGGCCGAGCTGGCCGGCGTCGACGACAGTGCCGGTGCGGGGGACGACGTCACCTGGGCCGACGGCGACCCCGCGCCCTCGATCACCGTCGCCTCGCGCGACGTCGTCGGGTACCGGGGAGACATCGAGCAGGCCGTCACCGACCTGCGGGCGCTGACGAGCGACGGCTGGCGGCTCGTGCTCGTCACCGAGGGCGCCGGCCCGGCGAAGAGGATGGTCGAGCAGCTGCTGGCCGCGGACGTGCCGGCCCGCCTCGTGTCGTCCATCCAGCCCGCCGGTGCCGACGCGCGCGACGGCGAGGACCCGGCGCAGCCACCCGCGGGGATCGTGCTCGTCACCACCGCGAGCGTGGGCAAGGGGTTCGTGTCGGAGCCGCTCAGGCTCGCCGTGCTGACCGAGGCGGACCTCACCGGGCGGACCGGTGCGACGACACGTGACATGCGGAGCCTCCCCTCCCGCCGTCGCAACGTCGTCGACCCGCTGGCGCTCAAGGCCGGCGACTACGTCGTCCACGAGCAGCACGGCGTGGGCCGGTTCATCGAGCTGGTGCAGCGGACCGTCGGCACCGGGGCTGCCGCGGCGAGCCGGGAGTACCTGGTCATCGAGTACGCCTCGTCCAAGCGGGGCCCCCCCGGCGACCGGCTGTTCGTGCCGACCGAGTCGCTGGACCAGGTGACCAAGTACACCGGCGGCGAGGCGCCGTCGCTCAACCGCATGGGCGGTGCGGACTGGGCGAAGACGAAGGGGCGGGCGCGCAAGGCCGTCAAGGAGATCGCGGCGGAGCTGATCCGGCTCTACGCCGCCCGGATGGCCACCCAGGGGCACGCCTTCGGGGCGGACACGCCGTGGCAGGCGGAGCTCGAGGACGCCTTCGCCTTCGTCGAGACCCCCGACCAGCTGGCCACGATCGACGAGGTCAAGGCCGACATGGAGAAGACGGTGCCGATGGACCGTCTGGTCTGCGGCGACGTCGGGTACGGCAAGACCGAGATCGCCGTCCGCGCCGCGTTCAAGGCCGTGCAGGACGGCAAGCAGGTCGCCGTGCTGGTGCCGACGACGCTGCTGGTGCAGCAGCACCTGGAGACCTTCAGCGAGCGGTACTCGGGCTTCCCGGTGGTGGTCAAGGGGCTCTCGCGGTTCCAGACCGACGCCGAGGCGGCCGCGATCCGCGAGGGGGTGCAGGAGGGCTCGGTCGACGTCGTCATCGGCACGCACCGCCTCATCACGGGCGAGGTTCGGTTCAAGGACCTCGGACTGGTCGTCGTCGACGAGGAGCAGCGGTTCGGCGTCGAGCACAAGGAGACGCTCAAGCAGCTCCGGACGAACGTCGACGTGCTCTCGATGAGCGCGACGCCGATCCCGCGCACGCTCGAGATGGCGGTCACCGGCATCCGCGAGATGTCGACGCTGCAGACACCGCCCGAGGAGCGCCACCCGGTGCTGACGTTCGTCGGCCCGTACCAGGAGAAGCAGATCGCGGCGGCGGTGCGTCGCGAGCTCCTGCGTGAGGGCCAGGTGTTCTACGTCCACAACCGGGTCGAGTCGATCGAGCGGGCCGCGGCCCGGATCCGCGAGCTCGTCCCCGATGCGCGCGTCGAGGTCGCGCACGGGAAGATGAACGAGCACCAGCTCGAACGGGTGATCGCCGACTTCTGGGAGAAGCGGTTCGACGTGCTCGTGTGCACCACCATCGTCGAGACCGGGCTCGACATCTCGAACGCGAACACGCTGATCGTCGAGCGCTCCGAGGTGCTGGGCCTGTCGCAGCTGCACCAGCTGCGGGGCCGCGTGGGCCGCGGTCGCGAGCGGGCCTACGCCTACTTCCTCTACCCACCCGAGCGGCCGCTGACCGAGACGGCGCACGACCGCCTCCAGACCATCGCCGCCAACACCGACCTCGGCGCCGGTATGCAGGTGGCGATGAAGGACCTCGAGATCCGCGGTGCGGGCAACCTGCTCGGTGGCGAGCAGTCCGGCCACATCGCCGGCGTGGGCTTCGACCTCTACGTCAGGATGGTGGCCGACGCCGTCGCCGGGTATCGCGGCGAGAGCGAGGAGGAGCTCCCCGAGCTGCGCATCGAGCTGCCGGTCGACGCGCACATCCCCGAGTCCTACATCGACCACGAGCGACTGCGGCTCGAGGCCTATGCCAAGCTCTCGACCGCGGCGACCGACGAGGCGATCGCCGCCGTCGCCGAGGAGCTCGACGACCGGTACGGCGCACCGCCGGAGCCCGTGCAGCGGTTGTTCGAGGTCGCGCGGCTGCGTGCGGCGGCCCGCGCCGTCGGGCTCGCCGAGATCACCCAGCAGGGCAAGTACGTGCGGTTCGGCCCCGTGGACCTGGCCGACTCCCGACAGGTGCGGCTCAAGCGGCTGCACCCGGGGGCGGTCCTCAAGCCGGGCGTGCGGACGGTGCTCGTTCCGACGCCGACAACCTCCAAGGTGGGTGGGCAGCCGCTCACCGGCGAGCCGTTGATGGCCTGGGTCCGCCGGGTGATCGACGACGTGCTCGCGCCGGCGCCCGTCCCCGTGGGATGAGGAGCGGTCAGGCGGCCGGGCGCGCTCGCCGTCGCCGTTCGACGACGACCTCGGCGTCCATGTCCTCCAGCTCCTTGCCCTTCGTCTCGGGAACCTTGAGCAGCACGAACACGAACGAGGCGAGCGCGAAGAAGGCGTAGAAGCCGTAGGCGAAGCTGAGGCCGATCTCGGCGAAGACCGGGAAGGTGGTGGAGATCGCGAAGTTCGCCACCCACTGGGCGGCGGCGGCCACGGCGAGCGCCCAGGCACGGATGCCGTTGGGGAACATCTCGCCGAGCAGCACCCAGACGAGGGGACCCCAGCTCGCCCCGAAGGCCACCACGAACACGTTCGCGCAGACCAGCGCGACCGTCGACCAGGGCGCGGCCAGATCGGCGGTGGTGGTGCCGTCGGCGCCCTCGACGAGGGTGGCATGGGAGAAGGCCAGCGCCATCAGACCGAGCGAGAGCACCATGCCGACCGAGCCCGCGAGCAACATCGGGCGGCGGCCGACACGGTCCACGAGGGCGATCGCGACGACGGTGACGACGATGTTCGTCACCGAGGTGATCACCGTGATGAGCAGCGCGTTCGACTCGTCGAAGCCCACCGAGCGCCACAGCGTCGTGGAGTAGTAGAAGATCACGTTGATGCCCACGAACTGCTGGAACACCGACAGTGCGATCCCCACCCAGACGACGGGCTTGAGACCGAGCAGCCGACCCTTGAGGTCGGAGATCCGTTGACGCTTCTCCTGCCCCAGGGAGGCGCGGATCTGCTCGATCTTGAGGTTGACGTCCGGCTCTCCCGTGAAGTCGTAGAGCACCTGGCTGGCGCGGTCGACGTCGCCGCGGGCGACGAGGAACCGAGGTGACTCCGGCAGCCGGAGCGCGCACAGGCCGTAGACGACGGCGGGGATCGCCTCGGCGATGAACATCCACCGCCACGCCTCGCGGCCCAGCCAGAGCACCTCGGCCGCCCCGCCGGCCTGGCTCGCGAGCCAGGCGTCGGACAGCAGGGCGACGAAGATGCCGGTGACGATGGCGAGCTGCTGGAGCGATCCGAGGCGGCCGCGCACGCCCGCAGGCGAGACCTCGGCGATGTACGCCGGAGCGATCACCGACGCCGCCCCGACACCGAGCCCGCCGACGACGCGCCAGACGATGAGGTCGGCGACGCCGAACGCCAGCCCGGAGCCGATCGAGGAGAGCAGGAAGAGGATCGCCGCGATGACCATCACCGGGATCCGGCCGAAGCGGTTGGCCAGCCCTCCGGCGAACCACGCGCCGACGACGCACCCGAGCAGCGCGGACGAGACCGCGAAGCCCGACAGTCCGGCGCTGAGCGAGAACTCGGCCGTCAGCGCGTCGACGGCGCCATTGATGACGGCGGTGTCGAACCCGAAGAGGAATCCGCCGAGCGCGGCGCCGACCGCGATCCCGACGACCCTGGCGTTGAGCCGAGAGGTGGATGACGCCATCGTGCCGATCCTTCCGCCGCGTTCCCCCGAGCGGGGCTTCTCGCGACAGTAGCGCCGGGCGCCCTCAGGCGAAGGTGATCTCGATCAGGTGGGGCGCGTACACCGTGGAGTCGATGAAGGTCATGTAGGTCACCTTGCCGCCGTCGCGGGCGAACTCCGGGTGCTCCTTGCCGGCGTTGAACAGCGCCGCGTCGGAGGTCCGCTCGGGCCGGAACACCACCTCGGGCTCGCTCCACGGCCCGGTCAGCTCGGGGGCGGTCCGGATCACCAGCGTGTTGTCCCGGCGGTACGTCGTCAGCGAGATGTAGCACCCGAGGTGATCGTTCCACGACGAAGACATCTCGTTCGGCACGTCGGAGAACAGACAGGCCGTGGGTGCGAACGTGTCGGACCACACGACGGGCAGGTCCGGCTGCGCGAGCGTGGGTGCCGAGACCAGGTACTCGTAGGCGCCCAGGTCCTCGATCGCGTCGGGACGGACACGGGCGAGGTACATGTCGCCCGAGGACTTCGACTCGGGCTGGATCGAACCCCACAGGTACAGGTGGTCACCCTGCGGCTGCACCCAGACGCCGAAACCGGGCTGATCGCCCTTCCACCACTCGAACGTGCCGTCGGGAGCACGGAGCCGGTCGAACCGGTACTCCTCGTCGGCGCGCGCCACACCCATGCCGTCGAGCTGGAAGGTCTCGAAGACGTCCACCGCGGGGTCCATCGTGATGCGGTGGTAGTAGAGGTACAGGTGCCCGCCGGTGTGGACGCCCCCGATCGCCCACAGCCGCTGGCGCGACCGGTGCTCGGGCTCGACGAACTCGATGAGCTGGCGGGCGCGTGCGCCGCTGGGGTCGGTGAGGTAGCGGAACTCGCGCACGCCGTCGGAGATGTCCTGCTGGGGCACGATCGCGCCCGTGTTGGAGAGCACCTCGGTGAGCTCGAAGCCACGGATCGAGTCGAAGGGACCCTCGATGGTGTCGCCGAACACCCAGAACGTCTGCCCGTCCGGCAGCTCGACGGATGTGACGGCGTCCTGCCCGGTGATGTCGACCGGGTTGTCCTGGAACTGGATCCCCAGGTCGCGGACCCGGGCGACCAGCGCGCTCGGCTCGAGCGTGGTCATGTGCGCCTCCTCGCGTCAGCCCCGAGAGTAGTGCCGAGCAGCCAGACCCCGGCGACATGCATCACACGCCGCTCGACCGGGCCGAGCAGGTGTGTGCGCCCGCTAGGGGGCGCGTACCGGGCGGAAGCACCTGCTCGGCGGCGGTGGTGGTCGGGTCAGCGGGTGCTGGCGACCTCGGCGACGAAGCGGCGGCTGCGCTCGCGCAGGCCGTCCACCCGGAGCTCGACCATGAGGTCGCGCTCGGCCGGCGACAGCGGCCCGGCCTCGATGGACGTCGGTTCTCGGCGCACGTTGGCCGAGCACCGGAAGTCGCTGCACAGCAGCGTCCCGATGCTGTCGCCCTTGCGGCCCGGCGCGCCGGCGCGGCGCGCGGTGAACAGCTGGACGGACTCGGTCTCGACGACGTCCTCGCACCAGGCGCACATCGTGCGGCGACGAGGTCCACCGCCGCGCTCGGCCGCGCGGAGAGCGATCCCGGTGGGGACCTCGTCGATCTCGACGACGACG
>JBMDXU010000327.1:0-2359 GCA_048594485.1 Pseudactinotalea sp.
CGGGCCCCTGGACCGCGACCGGCTGCGCCGGGCGTGGGCAGCGGTGGTGAGCCGTCATCAGGTCCTGCGCACCCGGTACGTCGAGGTCGAGGGCGACCCCGAGCCGGTCGTCGACGACGCCCCCGCCGACGCGTGGAGCGAGCTCGGGCAGGACTGGGGGCCGGTTACCGCGCAGGCCCTGGAGGCACCGTTCGATCTCGCGACCGAGCAGCCATGGCGCGCCGTGCTGCTGACCGACCCCGGCGACGCCGGACGGCACCGCCTGGTCGTCGTCGTGCACCACATCGCGGCGGACGGCTGGTCGGTCGGGGTGATCGGCAGGGATCTTGCCGCCGCCTACCGGGGTGACACGCTGGGCGACGCCGGGGCGCAGTACTCCGACTTCGCGCGGTACCGGCGCTCGGACGCCGGCCGCGAGGGCGCCGACATCGACTACTGGCGCACTCACCTCGACGGCGCTCCCGCTCTGCTCGACCTCCCGACCGACCGGCCCCGTCCTTCCGTCGTCGACGAGAACGGCGACACCGTCAGGCTGCCGATGCGCCCCGAGGCCGGGCACGCCGTGCGACGGCTCGGAGCGGCTACCGGTCTGACTCCGTTCATGACGATGCTCGCGGCCTGGCACGTGGTGCTCGGCCGCTGGGCCGGCACCGACGACGTCGTCGTCGGCACACCGGTCGCCGGCAGGTCGCTCCCGGTGTGGGAGGACCTCGTCGGGTGCTGCGTGACGACGATCGCGCTGCGCACCCGCTCGCAGCCCGGGCAGAGCGTGCGCGAGCTGCTCGGGCATGTCCGCGACGTCACGATCGACGGGCTCGCGCACCAGGCCGTCGGGTTCGAGGAGGTCGTTGACGCGCTGGGGGTGGCGCGCGATGTCTCGACCACGCCGATCTACCAGGTCTCCCTCACCGTGCACAGCGAGCCCGGCGTCGAGATCGACCTCGGACCCGTCACGGCCACGTGGGTCGACGCCCTGCCGCCTGTCGCCAAGGCCGACCTCGGCATCCACGTCGACGGCCCGCTCGTCGCGCACGGCGCCGGGCTCGACGACGTCGCCGCCACCGTCACCGTCTCCTATCGCACGAGCCTGTTCGACGAGAGCACGGTCAGGCGGATGCTGGGACACGTCGAGCAGGTGCTGCTCGACCTCGCCGAGCACCTCGACCGACCGCTCGCCGACCTCCCGATGCTCACGCGCGCCGAGCGCGAGCAGCTGCCGCTCGGCGCCGAGGTCGCCGAGGTGCCTGCGGCAGCCACGACCATCGCGTCGATGGTGGCCTCGACCGCCCGTCGTCACCCGGACGCGGTGGCGGTGACCTCCCGCGGGCACGACCTCACCTACGGCGCCCTCGTCTCCGAGTCCGCCCGCCTCGCCGACGAGCTGACCGCCGCCGGTGTCCGGCGTGGCGACCGGGTCGCCCTGCTGGCCGACCGGTCGGTCGAGGTGGTGACGGCGATGATCGCCGTCGCCAGTCTCGGTGCGGCCTATGTCCCGATCGACCCCCTGTACCCCGACGCTCGGGTGGCCGGCCTGATCGAGGCCGCCGCCGCGAGCGCCGTCCTCGTGCAACCGCACCTTCTGAAGCGGTTGCCGCAGCAGACTCCGCCCGTCGTCGACCTCCCCACGCCGGTCGAGCCCGCCGAGCGTCGTGAGCTCGTCGACCACGCCGAGCCCGGCGACGTCGCGTACGTCCTCTTCACCTCCGGCACCACCGGCGCCCCCAAGGGAGTCGAGGTGGAGCACCGGCACCTGCTCGGCTATCTCGCGGGGCTGACGGGCAAGGTCGCCGTCGAGCCCGGGTGGTCGTGGGCGATGATGACCACGCCGTCGGCCGATCTGGGACTGACCAACCTGTTCGGCGCGCTCAGCACCGGCGGCCGGGTGCACCTGCTCACCTACGAGCAGGTCACCGACCCCGAGCAGGTCGTCGGGTACTTCCGTCGCCACCGCATCGACGCGATGAAGCTCGTCCCGTCCCACCTGCAGGCGTTGTGGGACGACGGCGACCCGACCGCGGTGCTCCCCCGCCGGCTGCTCGTGCTCGCCGGCGAGCCGTGCCCGTGGTCGCTCGTCGCCTCGATCGCGCGGGCCGCGCCCGAGCTGGTCGTCCACAACCACTACGGCCCGACCGAGACGACGGTGTCGACGATGGGTCGCCAGGTCTCCGGCCCCGGCGCACCACCTCGGGGCGAGGGGGCGGTGGCGCCGATCGGCACGCCCTTCCCCGGGACGCGCGCGCACGTCGTCGACCCGCTCGGACGGCCGGTGCCCGACGGCGTCCGCGGTGAGCTGGTGATCGCCGGCCCGACAGTCGCACGCGGCTATCTCGGCATGCCGCAGGCGTCGGCCGAGCGGTTC
>JBMDXU010000328.1:0-3626 GCA_048594485.1 Pseudactinotalea sp.
GATGGACTTCGGCTACGGGCACGCCTTCACGGAGTCCTCGCCCGAGGCGTACGAGCGGCTCATCCTCGACGTGCTGCTCGGCGACCCGCCGCTGTTCCCGCGCCAGCGCGAGGTCGAGCTCTCGTGGGAGATCCTCGACCCGGTGCTCGACTACTGGGCGACCCACGGCTCCCCCCAGGAGTACCGCCCGGGGATCTGGGGGCCGGCGTCGGCCGACGAGATGCTCGCCCGCGACGGCCACGTCTGGAGGCTCCCGTGATCATCACGCTCAAGGACACGACCACCTCGCAGATCGCCAGCAGGCTGGTGAAGCTGCGTGAGGAGGGCGGCGCTGTCGCGCTCGGGCGGGTGCTGACGCTCATCGTCGTGGCCGACGACAGACGCGGCGGCCACGACATCGAGACGGCCATCGAGGCGGCGAACGCAGCCAGCCGCGAGCACCCCTGCCGCGTCATCGTGATCGAGCCCGGCGACGGGCGTCGGTCGGCCGGGATGGACGCCGAGATCCGTGTCGGCGGCGACGCCGGCGCCAGCGACGTCGTCGTCCTCAAGCCGTTCGGACCGGGTCGTCACGAGGTCGACACGCTCGTCACGCCGCTGCTTCTGCCCGATGCCCCGATCGTCGTCTGGTGGCCGACGGACCCGCCCGAGGACATGGCGACCGACCTCGTCGGACGCATGGCGCAGCGACGGATCTCCGACGTCGGCGAGTGCAGCAAGCCGATCGAGCAGCTGCACCATCTCGCCGAGACCTATGCGCCCGGCGACACCGATCTGGGATGGGCGCGCACCACGCTGTGGCGCGGCCTCGTCGCCGCTGCGCTCGACAACCCCCCGTACGAGCCGGTCAGGTCGGTTCGGGTCTACGGGAGCAAGAGCCGTCCTTCGGCTCACCTCTTCAGCGGGTGGCTCGCCTACGCGCTCAAGATCCCGGTGACGCTTGAGCACGTGCCCGGCAGCTCCGCCGTCGACGGCATCGACATCGAGCGCCGCAGCGGCACCATCACGATGCGCCGCCCGATCGGCGGCGCCGTCGTCACGATCAACACACCCGGTCAGCCCGAGCAGCGGATCGCGATGGCCAAGCGGCCGCTGGAGGACTGCCTGATGGAGGATCTGCGCCGGCTCGACCCGGACGAGGTGTACCAGCTCGTGCTCACCAAGGGCCTGCCGAAAGTGACGGTCGACGGATGACGCGCGCGGAGCAGGCCGTGATCGTTCATCCGGACGCCGACGCCGTGGCGCGCGCCACGGCGGCGCGGTTGCTGCTGGCCGTCGTCGACGCGCAGGCGGTGCGCCGTCCCGTGCACCTGTGCCTGACCGGCGGGACCGTCGGCACCGCGACGCTCGCCGCCGTCGCTGCGTCGGATCTGCTGGACCTCGTCGACTGGACCGGCGTCCACCTGTGGTGGGGCGACGAACGATTCGTCGCTGCGTCGTCCGGCGATCGGAACGCCACCCAGGCGCACGAGGCGCTCATCGCCGGGTTGCCGATCCCGGCCGAGAACGTGCACCCGTTCGGGTCGACCGACGACGGCCTCGGCCTCTCGGAGGCCGCCGAGGCCTTCGCGAGCACGCTCGCCGCCCACGCCGCCGGCGACGACGCGTGGCCGGTGTTCGACGTCACGCTGCTCGGCGTCGGCCCCGACGGCCACGTCGCGTCGCTCTTCCCCGGCAAGGCGACCCTGGACGTCGACGACGCCTCCGTCGTCGCCGAACCGGACTCCCCCAAGCCTCCGCCCGAGCGGCTCTCGCTCACGCTCCCGGTGCTCCGCTCCTCCCGGCAGGTGTGGTTCGTCGTCGCCGGGGCGGACAAGCACGACGCCGTCGACGCCGTGCTGCGCGGGGGCTCCGACCTCCCGGCCGCCCGTGTGCACGGTCAGGACGTCACACTCTGGCTGCTCGACGCCGCCGCTGCGGGGCGCTGACCGAACGACGCCGGTCGGTCAGGACCGAAGGTTCGCGCGGATGCCGCTGAGCCGTCCGAGCTCGTCCCAGGTGACCTCGACGCTCGAGCCGCCATCGGCGATCGTGTCGACGTCACCCTCGGTACGGACACCGAAGCCGCCGTGCCGCGCGAAGCCCATCAGCGACGCGCGCGGGTTCGTCGTCGGCACCTCGACCAGCGCGCTGGTCAGGCCGGCGCCGTCGAGGGCGAGGCTCAGCGGGCGCAGCTCGACGCCGTCGAGCAGAGCGACCACGAGACTGCCGCCGCCGATCGGAGCGAGGTAGTAGGGCGTCGCGCCCGTCGCCTCGACGGCAGCGGCCGCGACGGCGTGCCCGAGCCGAGCGAGCTCCGCCCCGAGCTCGTCGCCGGTGGCGTCCGTCGTGAACGGCACCTCGGCCGTGGTGAGCGCGTCGAGGCCGTGCTGCTGGCCCAGGGCGCGCAGCTGCTCGGCGGCAGACCGGTCCACGGCCTGCGGGTGCGCCCACCCCCACAGCAGCGAGCGGGGGCCTGGCGCGATGCTCGCGACCATCCGCATCCGCGTGTCGACGCGGCGGGACGGGTCGGCTGTCGAGACGAACGAGAGCTGTCCGACCGACGGGTCGCCGTCAAGCCGGTACTCCCCCAGCTCGGTCTCGAGCTTCTCCGATAGACGGCGCTGACCCATGAGGGCCACGACGGCTCCGTGATCGGCGACCGTCTGGATCTGCGGATGGACGATCACGTCCGGCCCGTTCAGCCGCCGCGTCGTGCGCGGAGCGCGGCGAGGGCCTCGTCGAGCAGAGCCGCCCCGTCGGCGTCGGTGCGACGCTCCTTCACGTAGGCGAGATGCGTCTTGTAGGGCTCGTTCTTCGGCGGCAACGGCGGGTTGTCCTTGTCCTGCCCGGCCGGCAGACCGCAGCGGGGGCAGTCCCACGTCTCGGGGACCGTCATGCCCGGCTCCTCCGCGAAGCTCGGGCGGGTCTCGTGACCCGACGAGCACCAGTAGGACACCCAGACGCGGGGTGCCGCCTCGCCACGCTCGGCCTCACCCATCGGCCCTGCGCCGACGCGCGAGCCACGGATCGCACTGCCTCCAGCCACGTTGTCTCCCTTGCCTTACAGGCTGACGCGCTGGATCAGGCCCAGCAGAACGATGACGACGGCCCAGACGAGTGCGGTACCGATCGTGATCCGGTTGAGGTTGCGCTCGGCGACGCCGGAGCTGCCGATGCTCGAGGACATGCCACCGCCGAACATGTCGGACAGACCGCCGCCCTTGCCCTTGTGCATGAGGATGGTCAGGGTCAGCAAGAGGCTGGTGAGCACCAGCAGCACCTGCAGGACGATGGTCAGCGCGGTCACGCGCGGCTCCTCACTGGACTAGCTCGGGTCGGGACGACCCGCCGGACCGGACGAGTTTACCCGGAGGACGGCGGGGCTGCCGTCGCTACAGGCCGACCTGGTGCGACTGGTAGCGCACGATCGCGGCGAACTCGTCGGCGTCGAGGCTCGCGCCTCCGACCAGGGCGCCGTCGACGTCGGGCTGAGCCATGATCGACGCCACGTTGCCGGACTTGACGGACCCGCCGTAGAGGACGCGGATCTTGTCGGCGACGTCTCGCGAGTACAGGCGCGCGAGCTGGTCGCGGATCGCCCCGCAGACCTCCTGCGCGTCGTCCGGCGTCGCGACCTCACCGGT
>JBMDXU010000329.1:0-7416 GCA_048594485.1 Pseudactinotalea sp.
GGGCGAAGACCGTGGCGATCTCGGCGAGGACGCCCGCGCGGTCGGCGACGTCGAGGCGGATCAGGTACCGGGTGCGGACCCGGTCCGCGCCCAGGATCGACAGGTCGGCGTAGCGCGACTCCGGCAGCGGCCGCGCACCGCCGGCGCGCATCCGCGCGGCGGCCACGAGATCACCGAGCACCGCGCTCGCCGTCGGCTGCCCGCCGGCGCCCCGGCCGTAGAACATCAGCGTCCCGGCGGACTCGGCGTCGACGTGGACGGCGTTGAAGGCGCCGTGGACGGCGGCGAGAGGGTGGTCGGACGGCACCAGTGCCGGGTGCACGCGCACGGCCACGCCGTCGGCGTCGCGCTCGGCGATCGCGAGCAGCTTGATCACGAAGCCCATCTGCGTCGCTGCGGCGACGTCGGCCGCCGAGATGTCGGCGATCCCCGTCGTCGGCACGTCGCTCTGCGCCACCCGGGTGTGGAACGCCAGCGAGGCGAGGATGGCCGCCTTCGCGGCGGCGTCGTGGCCGCCGACGTCGGCCGTCGGGTCCGCCTCGGCGTACCCGAGCTCCTGGGCCTGGGCGAGGGCGGCGGCGAAGTCGCTCCCCTCCCGGGTCATCTCGTCGAGGATGAAGTTGGTCGTGCCGTTCACGATCCCGAGCACACGCGTGACGCGGTCGCCTGCGAGCGACTCCCGGATGCCTCGGACGACGGGCACCGCACCGGCGACGGCCGCCTCGAAGAACACTCCGGCACCCGAGGCCTCGGCGGCCTCGTAGAGCTCCGGACCGGAGGTGGCCAGCGCCGCCTTGTTGGCCGACACCACGGTCCTGCCCGCGGTCAGGGCGCGTGCGAGCAGCTCCCGGGCCGGATCGGCACCGGCGATGAGCTCGACGACGACGTCCGCGCCGTCGATGACGGCATCGACGTCGGTGGTGAGCAGCTCACGCGGGACGACGCCGTCCCGCTCGCTGTCGATCGAGCGCACCGCGATGCCGGTCAGCTCGAGCGTCACACCCGCGCGTTGGCTCAGCTCCGCGCCGTGGGTGAGGAGCTGGCGGACCACCTCCGTGCCCACGGTTCCGCAGCCGAGCATCCCGACGCGCAGCCGCGCGTGCGGCACAGACTCACTCATCGGCAGCAAGGATAGGGCCCCGCGGGACACCCGAGGACGGCCGTCCGACGTCGGACGGATCGCCTTTCGTCACCCCAGGTCGAGCGCGAGCAGGTCCTCGATCGTCTCCCGACGCACGATCTCGCGCGGCTCGCCGTCACCGATCGCGACGACACCCGGTCGCGGCAGCTGGTTGTAGTTGCTGGCCAGGCTCCGGCCGTACGCGCCGGTGACGGGCACCGCCAGCAGGTCGCCCGGTCCGATGTCGGCGGGGAGCATGACGTCGCGCACCACGATGTCGCCGCTCTCGCAGTGCTTGCCCACGACCCTCGCGAGGACACGGGGCGCCGTCGAGCTCCGGGAGACCAGCGCGGCGGTGTAGGTGGCGTCGTACTGGACGGTGCGGATGTTGTCGCTCATGCCGCCGTCGACGGAGACGTACAGCCGCTCGCCACCGCTGTCGAGCCGGACCGGCTTGACCGTCCCGACGCGGTACAGCGTCGTGACGGCGGGACCGATCAGCGCGCGCCCGGGCTCGAACGAGAGCGCCGGCACGGGCTCGGTCCGTTCGGCGGCCACCTCGGCGACGGTGCCCACGAGTGCGGCGATGAGCGCCGGCACGTCGGGGGCGTCGTCGTCGGCGGTGTAGGCGACGCCGAAGCCGCCGCCGAGGTCGAGCTCGGCGAGCATGACCCCGGTGCTCGCCGCGATCTGCGAGCGCAGCCCGAGGAGCGCACGGGCGGCCTCGACGAACCCCTCGGTCGCGACGATCTGGCTGCCGATGTGGGAGTGCAGCCCGAGCAGCTCCAGATCGGGTGAGGCGATGATCCGCTCGGCGGCCTCGTGGGCGGCGCCGGCGGCGAGGGAGAGCCCGAACTTCTGGTCCTCGTGCGCGGTCGCGATGTACTCGTGGCCCCCGGCGTGCACGCCGGTCGTGACCCGCACCATCACCGGCGCGACCCGGCCCGTCGCGCGGGCGCGCCCGGCGACGAGCTCGATCTCGGGGAGCGAGTCGATGACGATGCGTCCGACACCGTGCTCGAGCGCGAGGTCGATCTCTTCGATCGACTTGTTGTTGCCGTGCAGGCCGATGTCGGAGCCCGGCACGCCGGCGCGCAGTACCGTGACGAGCTCGCCGAGACTCGCGACGTCGACGCGCAGACCCTCCTCGTGCACCCAGCGCAGCATCGCCGTCGCGCTGAACGCCTTGCTCGCGTAGTACACGGCCACGTCGACGCCGTGCAGCGCCCCGGCGTCGCGAGCCGCCGTCACGACGTCACGGCACCGGCTGCGGGCGTCGGCGACGTCCAGGAGGTAGGACGGCGTCCCGAACCGCTCGGCGAGGTCGGTGACGCTCTCGCCCGCGATCCGGAGGACGCCGTCGACGACGTGGCACGAGCGCGACCACGGACTCATGGAGTCCTGTGGCCGCGCTCGTTCCGTCGTGGGTCCTGCGGGCACGTGGTCCTAGATCGCCGGCAGCGAGAAGTAGAACCCGTAGATCGGGTCCGTCTCGATGACGCCGAGGTCGGCGTCCGGCGCCTGCGGTCCGGTGAGCACGCACACGACGCCGAGGTCGTCGTACCAGACGACGGTCTCGGTGGTCCCGTCGGCGTAGACCGCGAGCACACCGTCGCCACGATCGGGCTGGGACTCCTCCCACACCTTGCCCTCGACGATGACCTCGCCGAGGCCGCCCGCCAGGCCGTCGGCGTACGCCGCCGCGTCCTCGACAGACCCGAACTGGGCCACGCTCAGCGTCGCCGTGCCGAAGTCGGAGCTGTAGCTCGCCGACGCCGTCTCGCTCGCGCCGTCGACGGGCTCGGCGTTCGCCCAGTCCTGCTCGAGCACCCACGTGGTCCCGTCGTAACCCGAGACCGCGTCGGTCACCTCGCCGGCGGTGGTGGTGCAGAGGTCACCGCACTCGCCGGCGGTGTCCGTGGGCTCGTCGGTCGGCTCGTCCGTCGGCTCGTCCGTGGGCTCGTCGGTGGGTCCCTGCGACGTCGTGGGACCGCCGGTCGGCTCCGGGTCGTCCCCGCCGCCGAGGGCAGCCGTGACGGCCCAGATGATGAGCGCCAGCAGCACCACGCCGCCGATGATGGCTCCGATGATGACGCCGGTGTTCTTCTTGGGCGGCGGGCCACCAGGACCACCGAACCCGGGCTGCCCGAAGCCGGGCTGGCTGGGGCCGCCGAACCCGGGCTGCGGGGGCTGGCCGTAGGACGGCTGCTGCGACGGGGCGCCGTAGCTCGGCTGGGGTGCCGCACCGAAACCGGGCTGGCTCGGCTGGCTCGACTGGCCGTAGGACGGCTGCGCGGGCTGCTGCTGCGTGGGCTGCCCGTAGGACGGCTGCGACGACCCGCCGAAGCTCGGCTGGCCCTGCTGACCGTAGGACGGCTGCGACGACGCACCGAAGCCCGGCTGACCCTGCTGGTCCTGCTGGCCGTAGGACGGCTGCGACGAGCCACCGAAGCTCGGCTGCCCCTGCGGAGCCGAGTAGCCGGGCTGCTGCTGGCCGTACGACGGCTGCTCGGCCGCAGGGGGCGAGGGCTGCCACGGCTGCGGGTCGGCCGGCGGGGTCGACGCCGCGGGCGGCGTGGCGCCGAACACCTCCGTGGGCTCGCCCGTGGGGGCGCTCATCGGATTGAGACGGGTCATCTCGTCCGCCTCGGAGGCGGGCGGCTGACCCGCGGCGGGCTGCTCGGGCGTCGGCTCTCCCGAGTCGGGCGCCGGCCCTGTGGGCGGCTGGCTCATACGATGCTCCTCGTGGTCCCGGTGCCTCGCTCCGAGGCGCGTCGGGCTCATCCTAGGGACCGCTGGCCACCCTCGCGTGTCCAGGGGTGCCCAGGCCCAGGTCACGATTCGGCCGCAACGGGCTGGTAGGCTCGCCGATCGGTCCGAGGCCTCGTCCTCGGCCCCGCCCCTGTAGCTCAGTGGATAGAGCGTCTGCCTCCGGAGCAGAAGGTCGCTGGTTCGAATCCAGTCGGGGGCACCAGACGGAGTCTGCTGCCCCGATTCGATGACGGGAGCCGGAAGCGAGCGCGAGGGACGAGCGCACGCAGACGGCGGCTCCAGTCGGGGGCACCGAAGTTCTCGGGCGCCGTGGCCCGGTAACCTCACGGCGTGACGATCGAGAAGATCCCCCCGACAGGACGTCAGGTGACGATCACCTCAGGTGAGAGCACGGCTGTCATCACCGAGGTCGGCGCGCATCTGCGCAGGTTCGACGTCGGCGGGCGGGACGTGGTGGTCCCGTTCGACGAGCAGGTGCTGCCTCCGGCGTCGCACGGCGCGGTGCTGGTGCCGTGGCCGAACCGGCTCCGCGACGGGCAGTACTCCTGGGACGGCGTCGACTACCAGCTCCCGATCACGGAGCCCTCACGAGCCACCGCGCTGCACGGGCTGGTGTGCTGGGAGCGGTGGACGGTCGCACGGCACGAGGCCGACTCCGCAACGTTGTCGATCGACACGGTGCCGATCCCGGGGTACCCGTTCCCGCTGCGGGTCGAGATCACGTACACGATCGACGCCTCGGGTCTGACGATCGACCTCACCACCACGAACGTCGGTGCGGCCGACGCCCCCTACGGCGTCGGCTTCCACCCGTGGCTCTCGCCCGGCCCGGGCCGGTTGGACGACGCGGTGCTGCAGCTCGACGCGCAGGCCTGGATCCCGACCGACGACCGGTTGCTGCCGACGGGAGTCGAGCCGCTCCCGGAGCGGCTGGACTTCTCCGCGGAACGCCCGCTCGGCGACACCGACATCGACGACGCGTTCGTCGACGCCACCCGTGACGCCGACGGCCTCTCGTGGCTGCGACTGCGCGGCACCGACGGGCGCACGGCCGCCGTCTGGATGGACTCCTCGTTGCCCTGC
The DNA here is from genome assembly GCA_048594485.1 of Pseudactinotalea sp. Taxonomy (GTDB): domain Bacteria; phylum Actinomycetota; class Actinomycetes; order Actinomycetales; family Beutenbergiaceae; genus Pseudactinotalea. The sequence goes on from JBMDXU010000329.1 coordinate 4,976, forward strand.
TGGCAGATGTGCACCGGCGACCACGTCAGCGCCGTCGAGGCCCGTAGGTCGGGGCTGGCGGCCGAGCCCATGACCTGCATCGCGGACGCCTTCCGCACCGGCGACGACCTCGTCCGGCTCACGCCCGGCGCCTCGCACTCGGTGCGGTGGGGAATGTCGCTGCTCTGAGGAGCGGATGCCACCGGCGGACCGGTGGGCTCGTCGTCGCTGTCAGCTGCCTGCGGCGCAGGCGAGGTTCTCGTCGGTCAGCGGCGCGGCGTTGTTCTCGGCCAGCCAGACCGCCGGGTCGACGGTGGTGAACTCGTCGTCGATGTGCACCTCGAGGTGCAGGTGGGGCCCGGTCGAGTTGCCGTAGGAGCCGACCTCGCCGATGACCTCGCCGGCAGCGACCTGCTGGCCCTCCTGCACGAAGATGCCGTCCGGGTACATGTGGATGTACCAGGTCCAGAAGGTCTGTCCGTCGACCTCGTGCTTGAGCACGATGATCATCCCGCTGCGCCCGCCGAGGCCGTAGCCGACGTAGGTGACCTCTCCGGCGGCGACGGCGTGGATCGGGGTGCCCGCGGGTGCCGCCATGTCCATGCCCTCGTGCATGCCGCCCCAGCGATAGCCGTACTGGGACGTCAGCCGGTAGGACCCGGTCGTCAGCGGCATCATGATCTGCACCGGCTCGGTGGTGGCGTCGGCGGAGAGGTTGCCGTTGGCCTCGAGCTCGGAGCTGCCGCACTGGAGCGTCGGGCGATCGCCCTCCGACCGGCTCGATCCGAGGAGAGCCCGGGCGGCCGCCAGCGGGTCGGCGGCGAAGGGGTCGGACGTGTCGAACGCGTCGGTCCCGTCGACCTGCTCGGCGGCGAGCACGTCGAGCCCGCTCAGCGCGCCGAACGTCGACGACGAGGACGGCGACGTCGGTAGCGCCGCTCCGCTCAGGGGGATCGCCGTGGTCGCGATCGCGAGCGCGCCGAGCACCGCGATCCGCGGCACCCACCGGCGAGCGATGCGTGCCCGGGGCGAGGCGTACCTGTCGGCCGCCGGAGTCGAGCGTCGGTCGACGACGCTCGAGTCCGCGGAGCCCACACCGATCGGGCTGACATCAGGGTCGACCGCATCGCTCTCGGCGCTCGCGAGCGCCGTCGTCGTCGGGTCGTCCGCGGGGTCTAATCGGCGAGCCTGCTCACGCGCGGCGGCACGTCCGGCCTCGCGCAGCGCGCGTCGGGTCGGGAACGCCGCAGCGGCGTCCTCGTTGTCCTGACTCACCTGAAAACAGTCTCCGTCGGGCAGACCGGACGCGATCCGCGAGATGCGGAGTCGTCCGTTGCGTACATGTCGGGCGTCCAGCGCCCCCACGCGGACTGGATATCACAGGAACGTAACGGAGAAACGTCGTGCGTCCAAGTGCGCGGAGAGCGATTGCCACATGTTCTTCACGGGCGATGTGATGTGCGACACACAGATCGTCGGTCACCGCTCAGCGGCGTGGCTGATGCTGGTCCCGTTGCATGAGGTCGCGGACCTCGCCCACCAGCTCCTCGAGGATGTCCTCCAGGAACACGACACCACCCGGGGCACCGTCGGCCGCCGAGACGAGCGCGAGGTGCCCACCCCTGGCCTGCATGCTGGCCAGCACGCTCTCGACCTCGTCGGTGGCGCCGACCATCGACATCGGCCGCACCCGCCAGGAGGGCACCGGGGCAGCGCGCTGCTCGTCGGTCGTCGCGTAGAGGATGTCCTTGACGTGGAGGTAGCCGACCAGCTGGCCGCCGTCGGCCTCGACGGGGTAGCGCGAGAAACCGGTCCGGGTCACCGCCTGCTCCACCTCCTCGGGCGTGGCGCCCACCGGCACCGTGGTCAGCTCGTCGAAGCCGACCATCACGGTGCCCGCGGTGGCCTCGGAGAACTCGATCGCGCCGGTGATCAGTCCGACCTCGTCGTCGAGGACGCCCTCGGCGCGCGACCGCTCGACGATCGAGGCGACCTCCTCCGCGGTGAAGGCCGAAGCCACCTCGTCCTTCGGCTCCACACCCACGGGACGGAGCAGCACGTTGGCGATCCAGTTGAGCAGGCGGATGACCGGCGACATCACCCGGCTCACCCACACCAGCGGCGGGCCGAACCACAGTGCCGCGCGCTCGGGCGTCGACACCGCGAGGTTCTTGGGCACCATCTCCCCCAGCACGACGTGGAGGTAGACGACGATCGCCAGCGCGAACGCGAACGCGACGGCGTGAGCGGCTTCCCGCGGTGCGCCGACGGCGACGAGAGGCTCTTCGACGAGTCGTGCCAGCGCCGGTTCGGCGACCACGCCCAGACCGGTCGAGCAGACGGTGATGCCGAGCTGCGCGCACGCGAGCATCAGCGACACGTTCTCCATCGCCCACAGCACGGTCTTCGCGCCTCGCACGCCCTGCTCGGCGAGCGGCTCGATCTGCGAGCGCCGCGCCGAC
>JBMDXU010000033.1:0-2276 GCA_048594485.1 Pseudactinotalea sp.
GCCCAGCACTTCCCGCCGACGCACAAGGAGCGGATGGAGGTGCTCGTCGCCGACCTGCTGGAGGCGTACCGCCGCTCGATCGGCGAGCTCTCCTGGATGTCGGAGGAGACCCGCGAACGCGCCCTCGCCAAGCTGAGCACGTTCCGCACGAAGATCGGCTACCCGGATCGCTGGCGCGACTTCTCGGGCCTCACGGTGAGCGTCGACGACCTGGTCGGCAACGTCCGCGCCGTGGCCGCCTTCGAGAGGGACTACCAGCTGGGCAAGCTGGGCGGCCCGGTGGACCGCGACGAATGGCTGATGCCCCCGCAGACCGTCAACGCCTACTACAACCCGGGCATGAACGAGATCGTCTTCCCCGCGGCGATCCTGCAGCCGCCCTTCTTCGACGTCGCCGCCGATCACGCCGCCAACTACGGCAGCATCGGCGCCGTCATCGGCCACGAGATCGGTCACGGCTTCGACGACCAGGGCTCTCGCTACGACGGTGACGGGCGTCTGCAGGACTGGTGGACCGAGCAGGACCGTGCCGAGTTCGAGAAGCGGACGCGCGCGCTCATCGACCAGTACGACGCGCTCTCCCCCGCCCAGCTGGGCGGGTCGCACCACGTCAACGGCGCCCTGACGATCGGCGAGAACATCGGCGACCTCGGCGGCCTCGGCATCGCGATCGACGCCTACCGCATCGCGCTCGCGCGCGAGAACGCCGAGCCGGCGGCAGAGCAGCTGCGTCTCATCTTCACCAGCTGGGCCGCGTCGTGGCGCTTCGTCGGCCGCGACGAGGAGGTCATCCGGCTGCTCTCGGTCGACCCGCACTCCCCCGACGAGTTCCGGTGCAACCAGGTGGTGCGCAACCTCGACGAGTTCCACGAGGCCTTCGGCGTGGAGCCGGGCGACGGGATGTGGCTGGCGCCCGACCAGCGCGTCAGCATCTGGTGAGCGGGGCGCGCGGTCGACGCGAACCACGCTGAGCCGACGGCCAGGCCATCGCGAGATACTGCACGCATGAGCACCGACGTCGACCTGATCCCTCGCGACGCCCTCTTCGGCAACCCCGAGCGGGCGTCGGTCCAGCTGAGCCCCGACGGGCGGCACCTGTCCTGGCTCGCTCCCCTCGACGGCGTGCTCAACGTCTGGGTCGCGCCGGTCGACGACGTCGGCGCCGGTCGGCCCGTCACGCGCGACGACGCCCGAGGCATCCGGGGCTACTTCTGGACGTACCGCCCCGACGTCCTGCTCTACCTGCGCGACAGCGGAGGCGACGAGGACTTCCACGCCTTCCGCGTCGACGTCACCGGCGGCGACGCCCTCGACCTGACTCCCTACGCGCACACCACCGCGGAGATCGTCGGCCTCAGTCACCGCGTGCCGGACGCCGTCCTCATCGGGATGAACGATCGCGACGCCGAGCTGCACGACATCTACCGCGTGGATCTCGCGACTGGCGAGCGCACGCTCGTGGAGCAGAACGAGGACGGCATGGCCGGCTACCTCGCCGACGACGACTTCCGGTTGCGGTACGCGGTGAGGCAGACGCCGGACGCCGGGGCGGAGCTGCTCGCACCGGAGGGTGAGGGCTGGACCGTCGTCGACGAGGTGGGGTTCGAGGACTCGATGACCACGACGCCGCTCGAGCTCACCTCCGACGGCAGCACGCTCTACGCCATCGACTCACGCGGCCGGGACACGGCGGCGCTCGTCGCGGTCGACCAGGCCAGCGGGGAGACGACGGTCGTCCACGCCGACACCCGCGCCGATGTCACCGGCGGCCTGCTGCGTCATCCCACGACCGGCGTCGTGCAGGCGGTCGCGGTCGACTACCTCGAGACCGAGTGGACGGTGATCGACGACGCCGTCGCCGACGATCTCGCCACTCTCGCCACCCTGCCGGGGCAGGTGCGCGTCAACACCCGCACGCTCGACGACGCCCGCTGGGTGCTCGCGGTGTCGGCACCGGACTCGCCGCTCGCGTACTACCTCTACGAACGGGCCGGCGGCGAGCTGCGGCACCTGTTCGACGGCCGCCCCGCTCTCGCGGGTGCCCCCCTGGTGCCGTCGACCGGCGTCGAGATCGTCGCCCGCGACGGGCTGACGCTGCCCAGCTACGTCACGCTGCCGGCCGGTGTCGACCTCGTCGACGGCCGCGCGAGCGCCACGAGCCCGATGGTGCTGTTCGTGCACGGCGGCCCCTGGGCCCGCGACGTGCTCGACTACAACCCGTGGACGCAGTGGCTCGCGAACCGCGGGTACGCCGTGCTGCAGGTGAACTTCCGCGG
>JBMDXU010000330.1:0-7432 GCA_048594485.1 Pseudactinotalea sp.
CACCGCCTGCCAGACGTCGACGTACGGGTGCCCGAGCACGAGCACACCCGAGAACCTCGAGCTCACCTGCTCGGCGATCCGGCTCTCCTTCGATCCCGGCACGAGGTGGTCGACGAGCACGCCGACACGTCGCTGCGGCCCCGGCTCGAAGTCCGCGAGACGATCCGCCAGGTGGTCGACGCCGTCGAGCATCTCGACCACGACGCCCTCGATCCGCAGGTCCTCGCCCCACACCCGTTCGACCAGCTCGGCATCGTGCTTGCCCTCCACCCAGATCCGGGAGGCGCGCGCGACCCGGGCGCGGGCGTGGGCGACCGCGAGCGACCCGCTCGCCGTCCGTGCCGGTCCGTGCTGCTTCGGCGTCGCGGTGGGCGGGACCAGGCGCACCGGCTTGCCCTCGACCCAGAACCCGGCGCCGAGGGTGAACGTGCGCGTGCGCCCGTGACGATCCTCCAGGACGACGACGTGCTCACCGCCGCTCTTCTCGACCCTGACGACGGCGCCCACCCAGCCGCTCGTCACGTCCTCGACGACCAGGCCGCGCTCGGCGGGGAGGTCGACGGTGCGCGGACGTCGGTCGCGGTGCGGGTCGCTGGACAGGACATCGGTGCCGTAACGGTCGCTCACCCGCGCGAGAGTACGCACCCGCCGACCGCGGGCGTGGGAGGCTGAGAGGCCGGTCGCGCCAAGGCCGGTCCCCGTGCGCCGCAGGAGGATGCCCGATGCCGTTCAACCCGCCGCCGGGGTGGCCGCCACCGCCGCCGGGATGGCAGCCCGACGCCGACTGGCAGCCGCCGCCGAGCTGGCCTCCCGCGCCCCCGTGCTGGCAGTTCTGGGTCGAGCCGACGCCGCCACCGGTGCCGCGCGAGGTGCTGATGACGAAGGCGGCCAACGCGCTCGTCGCCGACGCCGATCTCAAGCTCCACCCCGGGGCCGAGGCCGCGCTCGCGCCGCTCGGCGGGGTCCCGGCCGCCGTCGAGCCGGTGCTCGACTGGTTCAAGCGGACCTACGGCGGGCTGTGGGTGGGTGGCCGGGTCACCCTGACCACCGTCGACCTCACGTTCGCGCCCAACGCCATGAACCGGATGGTCCAGAGCGGCACCCTCGACGTCACGGTGCCGCTCGAGGCGATCACCTCCGTGCACGTGACGAAGGCGACGATCACCAACATCGTCGTCGTCGGCCTCGGGTACCAGGTTCTCAAGGTGCGTTGCTACGGGGCCGCGGCGCTGGCGCAGGCGATCGAGGCGGCGGTCCGCAACCGCGGGACGACACCGGACGACCCCGGCGGCGGCGCCGCGTAGAATTGGCACTCGGCCCGCGCGAGTGCTATCGCGGGCGTCAGGCGCGGGGAGGTGCGACCGATGGAACGGAACGACCGTCAGCTGGACGTGCTGCGTGCGCTCGTCCAGGACTACGTGCGCAGCCGCGAGCCCGTCGGCTCGCGCGCTCTCGTCGAGCGCTACGACCTCGGCGTCTCCCCGGCCACGATCCGCAACGACATGGCGGCGCTGGAAGAGGCGGGCTACATCGCCCAGCCGCACACCTCGGCAGGACGCATCCCGACCGACAAGGGCTACCGCGCCTTCGTCGACCAGATCAACGTCGTCAAGCCGCTCTCGGCCGCCGAGCGACGCGCGATCTCCGAGCTGCTGGACTCCGCCGTCGACCTCGACGACGTCCTCGAGCGCACCGTGCGGCTGCTGGCGCAGCTCACGCAGCAGGTGGCGGTCGTGCAGTACCCGTCGCTGCGCCGGTCCACGCTGCGCCACGTGGAGCTGGTGCCCGCGGGCACACGCCGGATCATGGTCGTCATCATCACCGACACCGGGCGTGTCGAGCAGCGGACGGTCGAGCACGCCGGTGACATCGACGAGGTGCTGCTCGCCGAGCTGCGGGCCCGCCTGAACGCGGCCGGCGTCGGACGTCGGATGCCGGAGCTGGTGCGCGAGTTCGCCGATCTGGTCGAGGCCTTCCCGCCCGCGGACGAGGCGCTGGTGCGCGAGGTGACGGCGGTCGTGACCGACACCCTGTCCGAGGAGGTCGAGGAGCGGATCGTGATGGCGGGCACCGCGCACCTCGCCCGCGCCGACATCGACTTCCCTCGCACGATCTCCCCGGTGCTGGAGGCGCTGGAGCAGCAGGTCGTGCTGCTGCGGCTGCTCTCGGAGATGGCCGAGGAGTCCCCGCTCGCCGTCCGCATCGGCGCCGAGACGCACACCGAGGGCCTCAGCGAGACGGCGATCGTCGCCGGCGCCTACGGAACATCGGACCTGGGCGCCGCGTTCGGACATGTGGGCGTCGTGGGTCCCACCCGGATGGACTATCCCTCCACGATGGCAGCGGTGCGCGCCGTCGCCCGCTACCTCTCCAAGATCGTGGCGACCTGACGCCGTCGATCCTCCCGACCACCATGCACGAGCAGACGAGACGAGAAGCGTGACCGACTACTACGAGGTCCTCGGGGTGTCCCGCGAGGCGAGCGCCGAGGAGATCAAGCGGGCCTATCGCAAGCTCGCCCGCCAGTACCACCCCGACGTCGCCGGCCCCGAGTTCGCCGAGAAGTTCAAGGAGGTCACCGCGGCCCACGAGGTGCTCTCCAGCCCGGAGAAGCGGCGGGCCTACGACATGGGCGGTGGCATGCCCGGGATGTCGGGAGGCGCCGCCGGCTTCGGCGGCTTCGGCGACATCTTCGAGACCTTCTTCCAGGCGGCCGCCGGTGGCGCGTCGCGCGGGCCAGCGTCGCGGGTGCGGCGCGGTCAGGACGCCTTGCTGCGCATCGACGTCGACCTCCGCGAGGCGGCGTTCGGCGTCGCCCGCGAGATCACGGTCGACACCGCCGTCGTGTGCACCGTGTGTCACGGCTCCTGCTGCCGTCCCGGTAGCGGACCGCAGACCTGCCCGACGTGCCAGGGCCGCGGCTCTGTCCAGCGAGTCGCGCGCTCGTTCCTCGGGAATGTCATGACGACGGCGCCCTGCGCGGAGTGCGGCGGCTTCGGCACGATCATCCCCGACCCCTGCCCGGAGTGCTCGGGCGAGGGCCGCGTGCGCACGCGCCGCACGCTCACCGTCAACGTGCCGGCCGGCGTCGACTCCGGCACCCGCATCAATCTGACGGGCCAGGGCGAGGTCGGCCCCGGTGGCGGCCCCGCGGGTGACCTCTTCGTCGAGGTGCGCGAGCGCAAGCACGAGACCTTCCTGCGCCGCGGCGACGACATCCACTGCACCGTCGAGCTGCCGATGACGGCGGCGGCGCTCGGCACCGTGCTCTCGCTCGAGACGCTCGACGGCCCCCAGGACGTCGACATCCGGCCCGGCACGCAGCCCGACGAGGTGGTGACGCTCCGCGGATTCGGTGTCGGTCACCTGCAGGCGTCCGGTCGTGGCGACCTTCACGTGCACGTCCAGGTGACGGTGCCGAAGGGGCTCACCCCCGACCAGGAGGGCATGATCCGCGAGCTGGCGAGGCTTCGTGGCGAGGAGCGTCCCGAGGCGCGCGTGGCACCCGCGAAGAGCTCGGTCTTCCGGAAGCTGCGCGACACGCTCGCCGGACGCTGACCGGTGACGGCGCCGGTCTTCGTCGTCGACGCCGGAACGTTCGACGGCGTCGTCGCGGGCTCGGTCTGGACGCTCACCGGGCCTGAGGCCCGTCACGCGATCGCCGTGCAGCGCTTGCGCGCGGGCGAGCCCATCGAGGTGGTCGACGGCGCCGGGGTGCGTCTGCGCGGGGTCGTCGCCGAGGGCTCGGACCCGTCGGCGGTCGTGATCGAGGTGGACGCGGTGGAGGTGGAGCCGTCGCCGACGCCCCGGCTCGTGCTCGTCCAGGCGCTCGCCAAGGGCGGGCGCGACGAGATGGCGGTGGAGGCGGCGACCGAGCTCGGCGTCGACGCCGTGCTGCCGTGGCAGTCCGAGCGGTCGGTCGTGCAGTGGCGGGGGGACAAGGCGGCCAAGGGCGAGCAGCGTTGGCAGGCGCTCGTGCACGCGGCGACGAAGGTCGCCCGCCGGACCCGTCTCCCTCAGGTGCTGCCGTTCGCCCGTGGCGCCGCGCTCGTCGACGTGGTGCGCGACGCCGTCGCCCGTGGCGCCGTCGTGCTCGTGCTGCACGAGGTCGCCGTTCAGCCGCTCATCGACGTCGATCTCGACGACGCCGCCGAGGTGGTGGTCGTCGTCGGGCCCGAGGGCGGGTTGAGCGACGCCGAGGTCGCGGCGCTCACGACCGCGGGCGGGCGCGCCGTGCTCCTTGGCCCGCATGTGCTCCGCGCCTCCACGGCCGGTCCGGCGGCGCTCGCGGTGCTCGCGTCCCGCACGGGCCGCTGGGGCTGAGGGCCGGTTCACGCAGCTGAGCTGAGGCAGGATGGCCGGATGACGGCGTCGGCGGAGGACTGGTACGCACGCACCATCGCCGCGATCGAGCGCGACGGTCATCGACCGTGGGACCCGACGGGCTGGTCCACCTGGCCGTTCGACCGGGACCTGTCGCCCCGGCCGCTGGACCCGCCGGCCGAGACCGAGCCGCCGCGCCACGGTGCGGCGGGCGTCGACTGCGCGCAGTGCGAGAAGGCTGCGCTCGACGACCCGAGCCGCTACGTGTTCTGGCGCGACGACGTCGCCATGCTCGGGGTGCCGTTCGGCAGCACGTCGTTGCCGTTCCTCGGGTTCCTCATGCCGCGGCGTCACGCCGATCTGAGCGACCTCACCGCCGAGGAGGCCGCCAGGATGGGTGTGCTGCAGGTCGAGGTCGAGCGGGCGGTGTGCGCGGTCCTCGACGTGCCGAGGCTGCACCTGATCCGGTGGGGCGACGGCTCGGAGCACCTGCACTGGTGGCTCTACGGACGGCCGTCGCGGGTTCTGCAGCTGCGCGGGACCTTCCTGTCCCACTGGGACGACCTGTTGCCGGTGCGCGATCCCGTCGAGCTCCGCGCCGATCTCGACGCCGTGGCCGCGCGACTGTTCGACGCCGTCGGCGGCGAGTGCTTCCCGGGATGAGCGCGGTGTTCGCACCGGCCGAGCGGTCGAGGCTGCGGGAGCGGCTCGTGCAGGCTGCACGTGAGGACGAGTCCGTGACCTCGGCATCGCTCGTCGGATCGGTGGCGCGCGGTGAGGAGGACCGCTGGTCCGACATCGACCTCGTGCTCGGGATCGACGGGGGCACGGACCCCGGCGTGGTCGCTCAGCGCTGGACGGCGGCGATGTACGCCGACCACGGCGCCGTGCACCACCTCGACGTCGTCGCCGGCGGGATCCTCTACCGGGTGTTCCTGCTCGCGAGCTCGCTCCAGGTCGACGTCTCGTTCTGGCCGCAGGACGAGGTCCGGGCCACGGAGCCAGGGTTCCTGGTGCAGTTCGGGACGGTCGGTCGACCGGAGCCGCCGCGCGAGCACGACCCGCGTGTCGACATCGGCTGGGCCTGGCTGTACGCGCTGCACGCACGATCGGCGCTGGCCCGCGGCCGGACGTGGCAGGCCGTCTCGATGCTCGACCTGCTGCGCGATGCCGTCGTCGTGCTCGCGTGCGCACGACACGGCCTGCCGCGACATCACGGCAAGGGCGCCGACCGGCTGCCGACCGAGCTGCGGGGGGCGCTCGCGGCGACCCACGCCCGGACGCTCGACGACGACGAGCTCGCGAGGCGGTTCGCCGGCTTGCTCGGCCTGCTCATGGCGGAGGTGCGCCACGCCGATGCCGAGCTGGCCGAGCGCATCGGTCCCGCCGTCGCCCTGCTCACAGAAGGCTGAGCAGCGCGTGTGCGGCGTTGTGGCCGGCGATGCCGCTCACCGCACCGCCGCGGACGGCACCCGATCCGCAGACGAGCACGCGGGGGAAGGGCGTCGCGACGCCCCAGGCGTGTGCCGGATCGGCGTCGTGGGTGGGGTCGTCGATCCACGGCCACGCGAGGTCACCGTGGAAGATGTGACCGCCGGGCATCGCGAGGTCGGCCTCGATGTCGGTCGGGACGCGGGCCTCCAGGCAGGGGCGGCCGTCGGCATCGGCGAGCAGGAGCGGGGCGAGGGGCTCGACGAGGTGCTGCTCGAGACCCGCGATCGCGTCGGCCACGAGCCGCTCGCGTGGCGTCGGGTCGTCGGCGCGGACGTGCAGCCCGAAGTAGGTGAGGGTGTGCGCCCCGGACGCCGCCAGGTCGGCGCCGAGGATGCTGCGGTCGGTGAGGGTGTGGCAGTAGACCTCGCCCGGAGGTGACGCCGGCAGCCCCAGCGCCGCGCCGTCACGCGCGGCCGCGTGGGCGCGCTCGAGCTCGGTGTAGCCCTCGCCGGTGTGGAACGTGCCGGCGAAGGCGATCGCCGGGTCGATGCCGCTGCGCAGCTCGGGGAGTCGTCGCAGCACCATGTTGAGCTTGAGCTGGGACCCGATCGGCCGGTCGACGGCGTCGGGCGACCCGGCGAGCTCGGCGAGGACGGCCGGGGCGACCCCCGAGAGCACCCAGGCGGCCTCACGGACCTGGGGGACGCCGTCGGACCCGGTGGCGTGAATCGTGACGCCGTCGGGGCGGGCGTCGATCGCGGTGACCTCGACGCCGGTGGTGATGCGCGCGCCGGCGGCGCGGGCTGCACGCTCGAGCTCGCCGCTGACGGCGCCCGTGCCGCCGACGGGCACCCGCCACGGGCCGCCGAGCACGTGGTAGAGGAAGCAGCGGTTCTGCACGAGCGAGGGCTCGTGCAGCGAGGCGAAGGTGCCGATGAGGGCGTCGGTGGCGACGACGCCGCGCACCAGGTCGTCGTCGAACCGCCGCTCCAGGGCCTCACCCAGCGGGCGTGCCACGAGGTCGGTCCAGACGGCGTCCGGGACCTGCGCGCGGACCTGCGCGGCGTGGGGGAGCGGCTGCAGGAGCGTCGGGGCGAGCGCGTCGACGAGGACCTGGGTGTCGTCGTAGACCGCCGTCCACGCATCGTGCTCGGCGTCGCTCCGGGTGAGTGGGGCGAACGACGCCCGGGTCTGCTCGAGGTCGTCCGTCACGAGCAGTGCCGCGGCGCCGTCGCTGGTCTCGTAGGGCGTGCAGGACGCCACGCTGCGGTGGCGCAGATCGAGGTCGAGCCCGAGGTCGGCGATCAGGGCGTCCGGCATGAGGCTGACGAGATAGGCGTACCGCGACAGTCGCACGTCGACACCGGGGAACGGTCGCTCGCTCACCGCGGCGCCGCCGACGTGGTCGAGCCGTTCGAGGACCTCGACGGCGTGGCCGGCGCGCGCCAGGTACGTCGCCGCCACGAGCGCGTTGTGCCCACCACCGACGATGACGACGTCCATGGTTGGGAGCCTAGAGCTGGGAGCCGGGTCGGATGACGCTCCTATCGGTTGTCAACCGGTGAGGAGCCATTGCCGGTAGCTGTTGGTGAAGTCGTCGTCGCGGCGGGTGCCGCGTTCGATGGTGGAGATGACGTTGGGCCAGACTCCGAAGTGGTTGGCGACGGCGGTCAGG
>JBMDXU010000034.1:0-7987 GCA_048594485.1 Pseudactinotalea sp.
GTCGGCGACTACCCCGGCCTGACGATCAGCCCCGCTCGCTGCGACGAGGCCGGCGAGCTCGTCTCGGGACCGGGATCGCTCCTGCTCTACGGCGACGGATCCGGCACCTACACCGGGCCCGACGGCGAGACCTACAACTACGGCGACGGGTCCGGCCGGTACACGATCGACGGCGTCGAGGTCGTCAACTACGGCGACGGCTCCGGGAGCTATGAGGGCGACGGAGTCTCGATCACGAACTACGGCGACGGATCCGGCCGCTATATCGACGAGAAGCGTTCCGTCGTCGCCAACGGCGACGGGTCGGGCGAGGAGACCACGCCCGAGGGGACGATCACCAACTACGGCGACGGGTCGGGTCGGTTCGACGGCGGCGGGGTCGAGATCGTCAACTACGGCGACGGCTCCGGGCGCTACTCCGACGGCGAGATCGAGATCGTCAACTACGGCGACGGCACCGGCACCGTGGACGGCACCCCGATCGAGGTGGAGCCGATCGACGAGGTCGCGACGATCGGGAGCTTCCCTCCGATGGGTGCGCTCGAGCCGATCACCGCGTGCGGCACCACGATCACGCTCGACTCGGCCGTGCTGTTCGACATCGACCAGTACTCGATCCGCCCCGACGCCGCCGCGGTGCTCGACTCGCTCGCCGACGCGCTCATCGACGGCGACGTGCCCGAGGCGCAGATCGCCGGCCACACCGACTCGATGCGCGACGAGGCGTGGAACCAGCAGCTCTCGGAGGATCGCGCGGCCTCGGTCGCCGCCGCGCTGACCGAGCGGGGTGTCACGAGCGAGCTGAGCACCGTGGGCTACGGCGAGAGGAGTCCGGTCGCGAGCAACGACACGGACGCCGGGCGTCAGCAGAACCGGCGCGTCGAGATCTTCGTCCCGGCGTTCTGACAGGATCGGCGCGGAGAGGGGATCACCATGAGCCAGCAGCAGCCGTACGGCACCGAGCCGACGCAGATCCAGTACGGCGGACCGCAGCAGAGCACGTACCTGACCGGGCAGCCCGGTCAGCCGCAGTACGGCTCGCCGCAGGGGTACTACGGCGGGGTGCCTCCGCAGAGCACGAACCCCTGGGCGATCGCCGCCCTCGTGCTCGGGCTGATGGGCGGAGCGATCCTGCCGGTGATCGCCGGGCACCTCGCCCTGTCGCAGATCAAGCGCACCGGGCAGCAGGGCGCCGGACTCGCGATCGCGGGGCTCGTGCTCGGGTACCTGGCGATCCTGGCCTACGTCGTGCTGTTCCTCGTGTTCGGCGGCTTCGTGCTCGCCGCGAGCCGGCAGTGAGCTGCGGGAGCTCGGGTCTCAGTCGAGGCCCAGCAGCCGCCTGACGGGCGCCAGTCCCTCGACCTCGATCGGCTCGCCGCGCACGAAGGTCTCCGGCGTGAGGCGGAGCGCCAGGTGCTCGGCCGCCTCCTCGCGCCGCTTCTTGATCGTGATGCCGTTGTCGACGTAGCCGACCTTGTGGCTGACGGCGATCGAGGCGGGGTTGTCGACGAACGCACCGGACGTGAGCTGGACCGCGCCGAGGTGGTCGAACGCGAACGCGCACATCGCCTGCCGCATGCGCGTCCCGATGCCTCGTCCCTGGTGCGCGAGCCCGAGCCACGACCCCGTCTCACCGGTCCGCGTGAGGAGGAAGTCCCTCGTGCCGAGACCTTGGGTGCCGACCAGCTCGCCGTCGACCCAGACGCCGAGGTCCAGCGACCACCGCGCGGGCGAGAGCGCCGCACGCTCGCCCCAGTGGTACTGCACCATGCCGAGCGGGATCTGCTCGGCGGGGGCGTCGGTCCACGGGTGGTAGAACGGCATCCGCTCCGGCGGGTGCACGCCGCGTTGCGCGAGCTCACCCAGCAGCACGAGGTCGGAGTCGGTGAGCCCGCGCAGCTCGAGCGATCCGGCACGGATCCGCAGACCCAGAACCGGGAAGACCTCGGCGATCGTCGTCATGCGGCTCGATCCTGCCAGGGCATCGCAAGCCGATTCATCCGCGCGCACTACCGTCGAGGGCGTGACCCACGACCGGCTCCTGCATCTCGCTCTCCGTCGCGACTGGGAGGGCGCCGCCGCGGTCGGCGAGTACCGGGTGTCGAGTCTGGGCCTGACGCTCGAGCAGCAGGGGTTCATCCACCTGTCGCTGCCGCACCAGCTCGCCGGCGTCGCCGCGCGCTTCTACGCCGAGGTCGACGAGGATCTCGTGGTGCTGGAGATCGACCCGGACGCCGTCGGCTCACCGGTCATCCTCGAGCCCGGCGCGCCGGGCTCGGACGACCTCTTCCCGCACCTGTACGGGCCGCTGCCGACGTCCGCCGTCGCCGAGGTCCGGCCTGCGAGCGTGGTCGACGGCGTCCTCAGCGTCTCGTGAGCGCCGTCGCGTTCAAGCGTTGATGGCCCACATCGCACGTCTGGGCCGAGATCGCACCGTCGATGGTGCGATCTCGACCCAGAAGGTGCGATCTCGAGGATGGTCCGCTGGTGGCTCAGCGGGCGGAGTAGGTGAGGCAGTCCGCGGTGTCGGTACCGGAGCCGATGCGCACGGAGGACGCGGTGCACTCGAGCGCCTCGTTGTGGGCGCACTCGGCGCGCTGGCAGGCGCCGACACTCGCGAGCACGGTGTCGAGGCCGCCCTTGACGCCGAGCGGGATGAAGGTGGCGCACTGGGCGTCGCTGCCCTGGCCGCCGATGGTGACGGCGCCGGCGTGGCAGCTGGAGTGGTCGTTGTAGGAGCACCCGGAGACGGAGCACTCGGACACCTGGGGAAGCTCGGCAAGCGTGGCCATCACGATCTCCTCGTCATCGATACGAACAATTTCTCGAAGAATAGGCGTGAGAGCGAGAAATGGATAGCAAGGCGAGGCTTACCTGAGTGCGCCGGATATCCGTTTCAGCAAACTTATCGAAATGCGCGGCAATTGTTAATGTCGCGCCTTCCTCAAATGACGTCGACGGCGTCGAACGCCACCCTGAAGCCCTGGTTCCCCGACGACGAGTCCGGGGTGTTCTGGGTGCGGGCCGCGACGCGGTAGCGGTTGCAGTAGGAGTCGTGGCACAGGTACGAGCCGCCGCGCATGACCCGCGACGTGCCGACATCCGGCCCGCGCGGATCGCGCACCCTCGTCGCACCGTGATCGGTGCTCCACCTGTCCGCGACCATCTCCCACACATTTCCGGCGACGCCGAAAAGACCGAACCCGTTGGCCGGGAACGCCCGAACACCACAGGTGCCGACGAAACCGTCGTCGGCGGTGTTCTTGACCGGGAACCGGCCCTGCCAGATGTTGCAGACGTGCACCCCGCCCGGCTCCAGCTCGTCGCCCCAGGGGAAGCGCGCGCCGACCAGCCCGCCGCGCGCCGCCCTCTCCCACTCGGCCTCGGTCGGAAGCCGCCCGCCGACCCAGCGCGCGTAGGCCTCGGCATCGCGCCACGACACGTGCACGACCGGGTGGTCCGCCCGATCGGCGACGTCCGAGCCCGGACCTTCCGGCGAGCGCCAGGTCGCGCCGTCGACGGCGCACCACCACGGCGCCTCGGGCACGCGCGGCGAGCTGGCACGCAGTGCTGCCGGAAGGAACGAGGCGAACACGAACGACCAGCCGATCTCCTCCGCCTCGGTCACATACCCGGTCGCGTCGACGAACGTGGCGAACTCCGCCGTCGTGACCTGGGTGGGTGCGATCGCGAAGGCCGACAGCTCCACCTCGCGCACCGGCCCCTCACCGTCGAGGGGGTTGGCATCGGCATCCGTCGTGCCCATGAGGAACGTCCCTGCGGGGATGTCGACGGCGTCCGCTCGCCCCGGTCCGGCGGGCGAGCGCGGGACCACCGGTGACGCGATCCTCGCCGTCCCAGCGTCCCGACCCGCCCCAGCATCCCGACCCGGCGCACAGCACGACCCACTCACGCCGTCATGGTGGCACGGGCCCGCTCGGGCACATCTCCACTTGCCGCGAACGGCCCGCGCCCACCATGCTGCCGCCGACCACGCCGGCCCGACGGATCACGCGAGCGACATGACGAGCACGAGCAGCACGACGACCACGACCACCGACGAGACGGCGACACCGGACGCTCCCGACCGCTGGTTCGGCCGCGCGCGGCTAGGTCGGTGGATCGAGTCCTCGAGGGTGCAGAACGTCGTCATCGTCGTCATCGTGATCAACGCCGCGACGCTCGGGTTCGAGACCTCCGACGCAGTCATGGCCCGGTACGCCGACCTGCTCCACACCATCGACCACGTGTGCCTCGCGATCTTCGTCGCCGAGCTGCTCGTCAAGCTCTACGCCTTCCGGCTCGACTTCTTCCGCAGGAGCTGGAACGTGTTCGACCTGATCGTCGTCGGCATCGCGCTGGTGCCGGGGTCAGGTGCGTTCGGGGTGCTGCGATCGCTCCGGGTGCTCCGGGTGCTGCGCCTGATCTCGATGGTGCCGCAGCTGCGGCGGGTGGTCGAGGCGCTCGTCAAGGCCGTCCCGGGCATCCTGTCGATCGGCGCCCTCCTGATGCTTCTCTTCTACGTGAGCGCCGTGATGGCGACGATGCTGTTCGGCGACGAGTTCCCGACCGAGTTCGGCGGCCTCGACAGCTCCCTGTTCAGCCTGTTCCAGATCATGACGCTCGACGGCTGGAGCGACCTCACCCGCCGCGTGCTCCCCGTCTACCCGTGGGCGCCCGCGTTCTTCGTGCCGTACATCCTGCTGAGCGCGTTCACCGTGCTGAACCTCTTCATCGCGGTCATCGTCGACGCGATGCAGAACATGCGCGAGGACACCATGGACGGCGACGAGACACCCGCCGCTGCGCCCGTCGACGGTCCGCTCGAGGACGCGGTGCCGCAGCTCGCCACGACGCACAGCGTCCACCAGGAGATCCACGCGCTGCGCGAGCAGATCGCGGAGCTCACCGAGCTCGTCCGATCCCGCTCGACCGACCCGGCCGAGGAGTCCTGAGGGGAGCACCATGTCCAGCAGCACCACGCTGATCCCGATCGTCGTCGTGATCGGCCTCGCCGTCGTCCTCGTCGTCGTCGGGGTCGCGATCTCGCGGTCCCGCGGCGCCGGCGGCCGAGGCGGAGGGTCGAGCTCTCCGCCGTCGTACCAGGATCCCGGCACCACGGGCCTCATGACCGGGGGTCTGGCCGCCGGCGGCGAGGCCGGTGGCGACGCCGGCAAGGCCTGGGGGTCGGCAGGCGACGATGCCACCCGTGCGGGAGCGTTCGCCTCCGAGGACGGACCGGGGTCCGGCGACGGCGGCAAGGGCCTCGGATCCTTCGACGACGCAACGTCGGACGGCGGGGACGGCGGGGACCTCGGCGCCGGCGACTCCGGCGGTGGCGACTCCGGCGGTGGCGACTCCGGCGGTGGCGACTCCGGAGGTGGCGACTCCGGAGGCGGCGGCTCCGACTGACGCCGACCCCCCGGCACGTCGCTCGCACTCGGCACCTTCCAGCGACCGAGCACGCACGCGCTCCCGATCCGCCCACGTGATCTCGGCGTGCGCGTCTGCCGACGAAACTGGTACTTGACACGTGTCTGACGCGCCTGCCATTCTCACCAGACACGTGTCAGCCACTCTCGGGCTGACCCACCCACGACGACGTGAGGGAGCGACTCATGGAACTCAGCCGCCGAGCGGTACTCGGGCTGGCGGGCGCGGGCGTGGTCGGTACCGCGCTCTCGGCCAACCGGCTCACCGCCGCCGACATCCCCGGCCGGGGCGACGACGTGCTCACCGTCGCGATCCTCGGCAACGCCCAGGACGCCGCCTCTCGAGCGGGCCTGGTCGCCGCGTTCACCGAGAAGCACCCCGACATCGGCGTGCGGATCATGCCCATCCAGGGCCAGGACTGGAGCAACTTCTTCGCGAAGATCCTCACGCTGGTCGCCGCGGGAACACCGCCGGACGTCGTGGTCGTCGCCACCGAGGGCGCACAGCTCTTCGCCGACCGGCTCGCCCACCCCCTCGACGAGTACGTCAAGCGCGACGCCGACGAGCTGACCGACTACTTCAGCGACGTCCACCCCTCGCTCATCGAGTCCTTCATGTACGAGGGCAGCCTCTACCAGCTGCCGATCGACTTCAACGCCGCCAACGTCTACTACAACACGAGCGCGCTGCAGGCCGCGGGTCTGGACCGACCCGACGACCACTGGAACCAGGACGACTTCCTGCACTACGCCCGCGAGATGGGTCGCGCCAACCCGTCCGGGTTCCTCCCCTTCTTCTGGACGAACAGGCTCTGGGGCGGGGTGGTGCCCTGGCTGTACATCAACGACACCAGCTTCCTCGCCGAGACCGCCGCGCCCGGCGGGGACTGGCTGTGGAGCCAGTTCTACCCGGGCGAGGCCGGCCGGTCCGGCGGCTACCGCTGGCTCGAGCCGAACGCCGACGACCCCAAGGTGTTCGAGAGCGTCGACTACCTGCGCACGATCGTCGCCGAAGGGCTGGGCTCCAGCCCCGCCCAGGGCGGCGGCGGTGAGCTGGTGGCCCGCTTCGCCCAGGGTCAGATCGGCATGACCCCCGCCGGCGGCTTCTGGGTGCAGGGACTCTCCGAGGGTGGCATGACGCCGTCGGACTACGACGTCACCTACTTCCCGGAGTGGAACGGTCAGCGGCACCAGTTCGGAGCCGCCGGCTACGCGATGATGTCGACCAGCCGGCGCAAGGACGAGGCGTGGGAGTGGATCAAGTTCTGCACCACGCGCGAGGGCATGCAGCTCGCGTTCCCCACCCCGAACACCACCCCCGTGCGGCGCTCGATGTGCAACGAGAGTCTCTACGGCGAGATCGGGCCCGCGCACTGGAAGGTCTTCTACGACACCCTCGACACCCTGCCCAGCGGCCCCATCCCAGCGCCGCCCCAGCAGGCCGCCGTCGAGTCCGCCCTCATCAAGAACGTGGTCGGCGCGGTGACCGCACGCTCGGACGCCGGTGTGCGATCCGCGCTCGGAACCCTGCAGCGCGACCTCTCCCTCGCCCTCCGGAGGAACGCATGAGCACCGCCATCGCCCCCGTCGCCGCGACCACCGCGGCGCGTGCGCCCGGATCGACGCCCGTCACCGCCGCCCGTGGCGACCGCCGGGCCGCCCGCTGGCTCACCTGGCTGTTCCTCGCCCCGACCCTCGTCGGGCTCGGTCTGTTCACGATGGTCCCGATCGTGGGCTCGGTCGTGCTCGCGTTCTTCCGCTGGGACATCATCAGCGCGCCACAGTTCGTCGGCCTGCGGAACTTCGCCGAGATCGCCACCGACCCGACCGTCCGCGTCTCGTTCCTCAACACCTTCGGGTTCGTGCTCGTCGCCGTCACCCTGCAGATGCTCGTCGCGCTCGCCCTCGCGGTGCTCGTCCAGTCTCGGATGCCCGTGTGGCTGCGCACGTTCTTCCGATCGGCGTTCTTCTTCCCGCTGATCCTGTCGGCAGCGTCGGTGTCGCTGGTGATGGCGTACCTGTTCAACGAGGAGTTCGGCCTCGTCAACCGGGTGCTGACGGCGGTCAACCTGCCCGACGTCGGGTGGCTCACCACCGCGGGCGGCGCGATCACCGTGGTGATCCTCGTCTGCGTGTGGCAGAGCTTCGGCTTCACCTTCCTGCTCTTCGTCGGCGGCCTGGCCTCGATCCCGCGCGAGGTCCACGAGGCGTCGTCGATCGACGGCGCCACCGGGTGGACGCAGCTGCGCTCCATCACGCTGCCGTTGCTGTCGCCCACCCTGCTGGTCGCCTCCGTGATGGCGATCATCTCCGCGCTGCAGATCTTCGACCAGCCGTACGTCCTCACACGGGGCGGGCCGGGCGACGCCACCCGGACCGCCGTCATGGTGATCTTCGAGTCGGCGTTCCAGCAGCTCCAGTTCGGCCGCGCCTCGGCCATCGGCATCGTGCTGACGCTCGTCATCATCGGCATCACCGCGCTGCAGTTCCGCCTGTCCCGTCGCTTCGTCTTCTACAGCTGAGCAGGAGCCGGTCATGACCACCGCAACACCCAC
>JBMDXU010000035.1:0-2320 GCA_048594485.1 Pseudactinotalea sp.
CGAGCGCCGTGGCGGCGGGCAGGGCGAAGTCCATCGCGCCGACCTGGCCGGCGGCCACGGTCTGCGCGACCTCCTGCCCGTCGGGGAACACGAGACGATACGCGCCCTCGGTGCTCGACGCGGCGTTGTCGATGCTCCAGTGCGCGGCGATCGGCTGCCCGAGGTAGGCGGGGTCCAGCGTGAGGGCGGTGGCCGACGCGGTCACGCCCGTCACAGCGCCCTGCAGGTACACGGGCCCCTGACGCAGGTCGATCACGAGCTCCGAGCCCGCGCCCGCCTGCACGACCCGCGACGAGCCGTACATGTCGGTCAGGGTGACGTCGCCCTGGAGCGTCACGGTGACAGCCCGCGGCGACGTCGACCACAGCGCCCGCACCGGACCGCCCGAAGTCTCGAATCCGATGTTCCACAGGTCGGCGATCGAGGTGTCGCGGGTCGCGGAGTGCGCACCGGCCAGCACGTCGGCCGCCGTCGAGTAGCTCACGAAGGCGGGCTTCGGCGTGTACGCGCCCAGCGGGTCGTTCGCGGCGTGCAGCAGACCGAAGTTCTCCTCGGTCTCCGCCGCGTCGACGCCGTCGTTCACGAGGTCGTAGACGTAGTAGCGCTCGACGTCGTGCAGCGCGGTGATGACCGCCGACTTCGCGATGTTCGCCGCCTGCGTCTGCTCGTCGACAGCGCGGGCGTTGGTGCCGGTCGGCCACCCGTGCTCGGTGACCCACAGCGGGATCGACTGACCGTCGTTGTACTCGCGCACGAGCGCGTCGATGCGGGTCAGCGTCTCGTCGAGGGCCTCGGCCCCCACCGGGTAGCTGTAGGGGTGCAGCACGATGCCGTCGAGGTAGTCCAGCGCGCCGAGGCGGAAGGTGTCCTCGAGCCAGTCGGTGTTGAGGATCGCGACGGCCGGTCCGATGACGGGCAGGTCTGGGTCGACCGCCTTGACCGCCGGCGACGCCGACTTGAGCAGGTTCACGTAGTGCTCGGGGGCGACGTTCGTGTTGCCGCCGAGCCCGAGGTCCCACTCGTTCCAGATCTCGATGCCCGAGGCCATGTCGCCGAACTCCGTCGCCATCTCGGCGGCGTAGGCGGAGTACGCCGCGACGGCTTCCGCGCTCACGGGTCCGTTGCCTCCGTCGTAGAGCGGGTTCCCGTAGCCGGCGAGCAGCAGAGGACGGACGCCGCTGCTGCGGGCCTGGTCGAGGAACTCCGCGCGGGCGACCGACCAGTCGTAGACGCCGGGTGTCTTCTCGACGTCGCTCCAGTAGGGCTCGTCGCGGAACTGCGCCACTCCTCCGACGGCCAGCGCCGGCATCGAGGCGAAGTCGCGGTGCTGTCCGTAGTGGGTCACCGCTCCGAATCGACCGTCGGCGGTCTCGGCGACGTCGGTGGCGGCGAGCACCGCGATCGTCGTCTGCGCGCCGCCGATGCGGGTGCCGTCGGCGAGGGCGTCGACCGTGAGGCCGTACCAGCCGCGGCCGAGCGCTCCGAGGTCGAGCGCGCCGTCGGCGGGCTCCTGCCCAGAGGCCACCACGCGCCCGTCGGCCGCCGTGGTGCGCCAGGCGACCGTGTCGGCCGTCGTCTCGTAGGGCAGCGTCACGGCATCCCCGACCGTGAAGAGGTTGCCGAAGGCGCCCGCCGACAGCGCGAAGCCGGGGGTCACGTCGGCGGCGCTGATCGTGATGTCGTCGATGAGAGCGCGGGCGGTGGTCGAGGTGGTGTCGGGTCGCGCCCAGGAGTTCACGACGAACCCGATCTGCTGCGCCGGCCCGTGCCATTCGCCATCGGCCGCGCCGCCCCAGGCCCCATGGCTCGGGTCGTCGGTGGGCGAGGCGAGCGTGATCTCCTGCCAGCCGTCCACGTCAGGCACCGGCAGGAAGGTCTGGTGCGTCTGCCCGGTGGCGTCGACGAGCTGCACGCCGATCGTGTGCAGGTTCTCGGCGTCGATCCAGAACGACGCCGAGTCGAGGTCGACGCCGCCGAGCGAGCGGGCGACCATCTCCCAGCTGTCGGTGCCGCGCACCGCGGTGTCGAGCAGAACCTCGACCGACGACGAGCCGGTGTGCCCGCGGTCCGCCGCGCGAGGGGTGCTCGGCGACACGGTCGTGCCGTCGAAGGCGGTGGCCGACCAGCCGGCCAGGTCCTCCACGCCGATCGTCGTGTCGGCGGCGACGGCCGCCGCGGGAAGCGCGAGGGCGCCCACCGCGATGAGCGCTCCGCCCAGGGTCAGCGATCGGCGGCGCGTAGTGCGCGACGACCGGGGTGTGCGTGATCTCACTCTGTCTCCTCTTCGAGCCAAGGTCGATGAAATGGGGAAATCGGTTGC
>JBMDXU010000036.1:0-14409 GCA_048594485.1 Pseudactinotalea sp.
GCCCGAGTCGCGGGTCGCGCGGCGGGGGCCGCGGCGCTGGGACGCGCCGCTGCTGCCGGACCCCGAGCCGTAGGAGCCGCAGGCACCGCTCGAGCCCCCGGTCGTGGAGGACGTCCACGCGACCGACGAGCCGCCCGAGCGGGCCGACCCGCCCGAGCCAGAGCCCGCGCCCTGACGACCGCGCCCCGCGCCGCCGCCCTGGCCGCCGCCGCGACGACCACCGGCGCCCTGCGAGGCGCCGCCACCGGCACCGCCGCCGACACCCTGACCACCCCGGCGCCCGCGCGAGCGGCGCGACCGGCCACCCTCGGAGCTCCCGGAGGGGCGGGGGCCGCGTGCGGCGGGCTCGGTGCGACCCGAGGGGGCGGTGGTCGGCGCCACCGGCGCGACCTTCGCCGCGACCTCGCCGACCAGCGGGGCGAGCACGTCCGCCGTCGCGCGGGTCGGCTCGACCGAGATCTTCGCGGCCCGTGCGAGCGAGCGGAAGTCGCCGCGCTCCTCGGGCATGACGATCGTGACGACGTCACCACCGGACCCGGCGCGCGCGGTCCGTCCGGACCGGTGCAGGTAGGCCTTGTGCTCCGCCGGCGGGTCGACGTGCACCACGAGCTCGACGTCGTCGACGTGGATGCCGCGCGCCGCGATGTCGGTCGCGACCAGCACCTTCACCGCACCGGTGTGGAACGCCTCGAGGTTGCGCTGACGCGCGTTCTGCGACAGGTTCCCGTGCAGGTCGACGGCCGGGATCCCCGCCGTCGTCAGCTGCTTGGCCCACCGCTTCGCCTGGTGCTTGGTCCGCGTGAACAGCAGCCGCTTGCCGACGCCGGAGGCGAGCGTCTCGACGACGTCGCGCTTCTCGTCCTTGCCACCGACCGTGAACACGTGGTGCGTCATGGCGGCGACCGGCGAGCTGGCCGGGTCGACCGAGTGCGTGACCGGGTCGTGCAGGTACCGCTTGACGAGGATGTCGACACCGTTGTCCAGCGTCGCCGAGAACAGCATGCGCTGCCCCTTGCCGGGCGTCTTGTCCATGATGCGCTTGACGCCGGGCAGGAAGCCGAGGTCGGCCATGTGGTCGGCCTCGTCGAGCACGGTGACCTCGATGGCGTCCAGACGCAGCGCGCCCTGACCCATCAGGTCCTCCAGCCGCCCGGGGCAGGCGACGACGATGTCGACGCCGCGCGCCAGCGCCTGCACCTGCGGGTTCTGCCCGACGCCGCCGAAGATGACGGTGTGGTTCAGCCCGGCCGCCGCCGCCAGCGGGCCGAGCGTGTCGGCGATCTGGGTGGCGAGCTCGCGCGTCGGCGCGAGCACCAGCCCGCGCGGCTGCTTCGAGCGCGCCCGCTGGCCGGCAGCCAGCCGCGCGACCATCGGGATCGAGAACGCGAGGGTCTTGCCCGAGCCGGTGCGGCCGCGGCCGAGCACGTCGCGGCCGGCCAGGGTGTCGGGCAGCGTCGCCGTCTGGATGGGGAAGGGGTCGGTGATCCCCCGCTGCTGCAGCGAGGACACCAGGGAGGAAGGCACGCCGAGCGCGCCGAAAGACTGGGACAACGAAAGATCCTTCAGATCGTGGGGGTTCACCGCAGTGCAGATGTCACTGGTGCGACCTGGCCGCGGACGGCCGGCGCATTCGGAACCGCGATGCCACGAGCCGCAGGCGCGGCTCGCTGATCCCATTGTCGCAGATCACGGGCCCGACGGCGCCCCCCTCGGCGTGTGAGCGCCGTCTCCTTCTCCCGGGCGACGTCAGCGCGCCGCGGCCGAGCGCTGCAGCGCGAGCGCCAGCGCGCCGTCCCGCGCCGTCTGCACCGCACCCATGACGGCACCCGTCACCACGACGTCGGCGCCCAGCGACGAGGCGACGATGCGGGGCGCGGGGCCGAAAAGATCGGTCGCGACGCCGTCGTTGGCCAGCGCCACGACCTGGCCCAGCCCGTCCGCCACACCACCGCAGACGACGATCAGCTCCGGGTCGTGCATCGTGGCCAGCACCGCCGCCACACGCGCGAGCACCGACCCCGCACGCTCGACGAGCCCGGTCGCCCAGGCGTCGCCGGCGGCCGCCAGCTCGAGCACGGTCGGGGCGGTCAGCTCCTCGACCGCCACGCCGGCGAGCGCGTGCCCCTCGGGCAGCACGCCCGCCTCGGCCTCCGCTCGCGCCCAGGTCGCCAGCTGCGCGCCGATCCCCGCCTCGCTCTCGACACCGGCCACCCACCGCAGCAGGTGCGCCTCACCCGCGGCGCCGCGGGCGCCGCGCACCAGCCGACCCTCGTGCACCACCCCCACCCCGAAGCGCTCTCCCGCCAGCAGGGCCACGAAGTCGCGCACGCCCGCCGCCTCCCCCACTGCTCCCTCGGCGACCGCCGCGAGCGCGGCGTCGTTCTCGATCCGCACCAGGGGCACCCGCGTCGCGAGCACCGAGACGAGATCGGGGTTCATCTGCTGCCAGAAACCCTGGCGGTGCGTCGGCGACGCCCCGGCGGCGTCGACCGCGGCCGGGACACCCACGCAGATCGCGAGCACGTCCTCCCGCTCGACCCCGGCCGCCGCGACCGCCTCGGCGACCACCTCGTCGATCTGGGCGCGTCGGGCCGTCGGGTCGTCACGATCGCTGTCGGTCATCGTCGCCACCCGACCGAGCGGAGCCCCACGCAGGTCGGCGACGACCGCGGTGAGATGGAACCGACCCGCGTCGACACCGACGACGACGGCGGCGTCCGCGCGCAGCTCGAACCGTCGTGATGGTCGACCCTTGCGGTAGTCGCCGACCGCGCGGGCGTTCGGGAGCTCGCGCAGCAGTCCGAGGTCGATGAGGCGGTCCAGCGCCTCGATCGTCGTGGACCGGGTGAGGCCGGTGCCGGCCATGGCATCGGCCGCCGTGAACTCCCGGGCCGCCCATGCGTGCGCGAGCGCCGCCTCCAGACTTCCCGGGGCGCTCGACCCGCGCGTGCTCTCCGTCGCCATCGCCTGCCTCACCTGCCGCCGCACATCATGCCTTGCCCCACCCGGGTCGCACTGCTACAGTCACACTTGATTCGCTGATCAAATCTACTCGACGGCGTCGCGCTCCACCTGGAGTCGACACGACGAGACGGCGCCACCAACGAGGGTCCCGCCCACCCGCACCGACGACCGACGAGGGCCGCGATGCGCGAGACAGGAGCAGACAGCATGCGCAACTCACCCGCCGCGAGGACGCGGCACGACCGGACCGAGAGGACGCCGCGATGCCTCGGTCCCGCCCTCTGACGCGCTGGGTCGCCGGGGCACTCACCCTCGCGGCGGTCGCCGTCGCCGGTGCCTGCAGCCCCGCGGACGGACCCCAGGAGATCCGCTTCACCTTCAGCAAGCGCGAGGCGATCGAGTTCATGTCGGGCGTCGTCGCCGACTACAACGCCTCGCAGGATGACGTGCGGGTGGTCATGGACACGTCCGGCCCCGACGTCATCTCCGCCAGCTTCGTGCGCGGCAACCCGCCGGACCTGATGCTGGCCAACTACAACTTCGAGGTCGCACGGTTCGTGCAGCGGTGCGTCCTGACCGATCTCTCCGACACCGAGGCCGCGGCGCGGACGCAGACCGACCTGCAGCCGCTGATGGACCAGTACGGCGTCTGCGAGGGCCGCACCTCGGCGCTCCCCTACTCCGTGATGGGTGCCGCCGTCATCTACAACAAGGAGATCTTCGCCGAGCACGACCTCGAGGTGCCGCAGACCTGGGACGAGCTGATCGAGGTCTGCGAGACGCTGCAGGCGGCCGGTGTCGACCCCTTCTACGCCACGTTCGCCGACCCGTGGACGGTCAACCAGGGCTGGTTCGACTACTCGATCGGCGGCTCTCTGGACGTGCTGGACTTCTTCGACCGGCTCGCGGCCGAGGGCACCGACGTCGGGCCCGACTCGGCGGTCTCGTTCCAGCAGGACTTCGCCGAGCCGATGGACCGGATGATCGAGCTCGCGCAGAACTACACCAACGCCGACGCCAGCTCGCGCACCTACGACCGCGGCAACGTCGACTTCGCCAACGGCGCGGGCGCGATGTACCTGCAGGGGCCGTGGGCCTTCAGCGAGATCGCCAAGACCGCACCGGACCTCGAGCTCGGCACGTTCCCGCTCCCGATGACCGACGACCCGGACGATCTCGCCGTCCGCGTCAACATGGACCTCGCGGCGATGATCCCCGAGGGCTCGCGCCACCAGGAGGAGGCACGCGACTTCCTCGAGTACCTCTTCCAGCCCGAGGTGATCACCGCCTACAACGAGTCGCAGCTGGGCTTCATCCCGCAGGAGGACGGCTCCGCGCCGAGCGACCCGCGGGTCGAGGGCATGGTCGAGTACTACCAGGCCGGCCAGGTCTACCAGGGCCCGGGCGTGCTCATCCCTCGCGCCATCCCGACCGAGAACTACGCGCAGGCGATGGTGCTCGGCGCCGATCCCACCGCCCAGCTCGCCACCCTCGACGAGGACTGGGCCCGGATCGCCTTCCGACAACCCGCGGTCTCGAGCCAGGACGGAGATTCCTAGCATGGCGACGACGACGATGGAACGACCGGCACCACGCGCCGACCGGCGCCGCAAGGTCGAGCCGATCTACTACCTGTTCCTGTTGCCCTCGGTCATCCTGTTCACGCTCGCGATCACGGTGCCCGGCATCGTGGGGATCTTCTTCAGCTTCACGGACTCGATCGGCATCGGCACCTGGGAGTTCCGCGGGCTGACGAACTACATCGCCGCCTTCAGCGACCCTGCCATCCTCGGCAGCTTCCTCTTCACGTTCGGGTTCGCGCTCGCCACCGTCGTGGTCGTCAACCTGATCGCGTTCCTGCTGGCCGTCGGTCTCACGAGCAGGATCCGGCTCAAGACGGCGTTGCGCGCGGTGTTCGTGATCCCGATGGTGATCTCCGGCATCATCATCGCCTACGTCTTCCAGTTCCTGTTCCAGAACTCGCTCCCCGCCATCGGGTCCGCGCTCGGCATCGGCCCGCTCTCGACGAGCCTCCTCGCCAACGCCGACCTCGCCTGGATCGCCATCGTCATCGTCACGGCGTGGCAGGCGATCCCGGGCACGCTCCTCATCTACATCGCGGGGCTGCTGTCGATCCCGGGGGAGGTCTACGAGGCCGCGTCGATCGACGGCGCCACCCACCGGCAGCAGCTGCTCCGGATCACGCTCCCGCTCGTGGCCGGGTACGTCGTCATCAACGTCATCCTGGGCTTCAAGAACTTCCTCAACGCCTACGACATCATCGTCGGACTGACCAACGGCGGTCCGGGCACCGCCACCCGCAGCATCGCGATGACGATCATCTCCGGCTTCAACGCCGGCGACTACAGCTACCAGATGGCCACCGCGACGCTGTTCTTCGTCGTCACCGTGCTCATCGCCGTCGTACAACTCGTGGTGACACGAGGAAGGAGCTCGGTCTGATGGCCACCATCGCTGCTCCCCCGGCCGACGTCGCCGCCGACCGCGGCGACCGCCGCCGGCCGCGCGTCAAGCCCGAGCGCATCAGCTGGTCGACGACGATCATCCTGCTGCTCTGCGCCGTCACCGTGCTGCTGCCGCTCTACGTGACCGTCTCGATGGCCTTCAAGTCCTCGGAGCAGGCGGTCGACGGGAACGCCTTCTCGCTGCCGACGCCGCTGAGCGTGCAGGGCTTCATCGACGCCTGGACGCTCACCGACGCCCCGGTCGGGTTCGGTGTGTCCGTGCTCGTCACCGCGGGGACCGTGCTCGCGACCATCGTGCTGGCCTCGTTCGCGTCCTACGCCATCATGCGCAACTGGGACCGGAAGCTGTTCAAGGGGTCGTTCTTCTACCTGCTGGCGGCGATGTTCATCCCGTTCCCGGTGGTGGCGCTGCCGCAGATCCAGCTCACCGGGCGCGTCGGGCTGGACAACCCGTTCGGCGTGATCCTGCTGGCCAGCATGTTCCAGCTGAGCTTCTCGGTCCTGCTCTACACGGCGTTCCTGCGGTCGATCCCCATGGAGCTCGAGGAGAGCGCCCGCATCGACGGCGCCACCACGTGGCAGACGTTCTGGAAGCTGGTCTTCCCGTTGCTGGCGCCGATGAGCGCGACCGTCGGCATCTTCGCGTTCCTCTACGCCTGGAACGACTTCATGATGCCGTCGCTCATCATCTCGGACCCGGCGCTGCAGACCCTTCCCGTGCGGCAGAACCTGTTCCAGACCCAGTTCAGCAGCAACTACAACGTCGCCTTCGCGTCCTACCTGATGGCGATGGCGCCCGCGATCATCGCCTACCTGTTCGCACAGCGCTGGGTGATGGAAGGCGTCACCCAGGGCGCCGTCAAGGGCTGACACCCGCACCCCGACCCCGGAGCCACCATGTCCCTCGCCCCATCGCCGACCCCGCTCAGCGCCACCACGGACGCACCGTGGTGGCGGCAGGCCGTCGTCTACCAGATCTATCCCCGCAGCTTCGTCGACACCGACGGCGACGGCATCGGCAACCTCGCCGGGGTCACCGCGCGTGCCGACTACCTCGCGGACCTGGGGGTCGACGCCGTCTGGCTCTCGCCGTTCTACCCCTCCGAGCTCGCCGACGGCGGCTACGACGTCGCCGACTACCGTGACGTCGACCCTCGTCTGGGCACGCTGGACGACTTCGATGCGATGGTCGCGGCGCTCCATGTGCGCGGCATCAAGGTGGTCGTCGACATCGTGCCGAACCACACCTCCGACCAGCACCGGTGGTTCCAGGAGGCACTGACGGCCGGACGAGGCTCGCCCGAGCGCGAGCGGTACATCTTCCGGGAGGGCAGCGGGCCAGACGGCGGCGAGCCTCCGACCGACTGGCACTCGATGTTCGGCGGACCGGCCTGGCGACAGGTGGACGACGGCCAGTGGTACCTGCACAACTTCGCGCCGGAGCAGCCGGCCCTCAACTGGAACCACCCGGACGTCCGGGAGGACTTCCTGACGACCCTGAGGTTCTGGTCCGACCGCGGGGTCGACGGCTTCCGGGTGGACGTCGCGCACATGCTCACCAAGGACCTCACCGAGCCGCTCCCCACCCGGGAGCAGCTCGCCCTGATCCCGGTCGACGGGCACCACCCCCTGGTGGACCGCGACGACGTCCACGAGGTCTACGCGCAGTGGCGCGAGGTGCTCGACTCCTACGACCCGCCGCGGACCGCTGTGGCGGAGGCCTGGGTGGATCGGTCCCGTGTCCCCCTGTACGCCCGGCCGACCTCGCTGGGGCAGTCCTTCAACTTCGACCTGCTGCTGGCCGACTTCGACGTCGAGCAGTTCCGCACGATCGTCACCGACAACCTCGAGCTCGCCGCACGCTCGGGATCCTCGAGCACCTGGGTGCTCTCGAACCACGACGTCGTGCGTCACGCCACCCGGTACGGGTTGCCACGCCCGGAGCGCCGCCCCGACGGGGTGCCCGTGGTCCGGCACGGCGAGGACTGGCTGCGCTCGGGAGGTGTCGAGCCGATCCTGGACGTCGACGGCGGTCGCCGCCGGGCCGCGGCCGCGACCCTCTTCGTGCTCGGGCTGCCGGGATCGGCCTACCTGTACCAGGGTGAGGAGCTCGGGCTGCACGAGGTCGCGGAGATCACCGCCGACCAACGTCAGGACCCGCACTTCTTCCGGACCGGCGGCCGCGACATCGGGCGTGACGGCTGCCGCGTCCCGCTGCCGTGGCGCGCGGACGGGGCATCCCTCGGCTTCGGCCCGGGCGACGCGGCGCCGCACCTGCCGCAGCCGCCCTGGATGGCCGCGCTGAGCGTCGAGCGTCAGCTGGACGACCCGGGCTCGATGCTCCACCTCTATCGCCGAGCGCTCGCCCTGCGGTCGCAGTGGCAGACCGAGGAGTCGCTCGCGTGGGTCGAGACCGGAGACGAGGCCGTGCTCGCGTTCGAGCGCGCCAACGGCTGGACGGTCGTGGTCAACGCGGGGTCCGAGCCGTACCGGTTGCGGGACGGCCGTACCGCCGCGCTGTCGAGTTCGCCGGGCGCGGACCCGGCCGTCGTCCTCCCCGAGGCCACCGTGTGGGTCGCGCCGCCCGGCTGAGCGGTCCCGCCATCCGAACCACCGCGCGCGTGCCCTCGCCCTGGGCGGCAGACTTGAGCCATGACGATCGTGCTCACCGGTGACTCGATCACCGATGCCGGCCGGGACCGCGCCGACCGGGCCAGCCTCGGCGAGGGCTACGCCGCGCTGATCGCGGCCGACCTCCCCGACCGGACCGTGCTCAACACCGGCATCAGCGGCAACCGCGTCGTGGACCTGCTCGCGCGCTGGGACACCGATGTGCTCGCCCCCGGCCCCGACATCCTCTCGATCAAGATCGGCATCAACGACACCTGGCGGCGGTACGACGCCGACGACCCGACGTCGGCAGCGGACTTCGAGTCCGGCTACCGCGAGCTCGTCCGCCGTGCGCGAGCGGCCGGCGTCGACCGGATCGTGCTGGTGGAGCCGTTCCTGCTGCCCGTCCGCGCGGAGCAGTGGGCCTGGCGCGAGGACCTCGACCCCAAGATCGCGGCCGTGCGGCGCATCGCGCAGGAGCTGGGCACCCTGTACGTGGCGACCGACGGCCCGCTGGCCCAGCGCGCCGCCACCCTCGGCGCCGCCGCGCTGGCGGACGACGGCGTCCACCCCACCCCGGTCGGCCACCGGCTGCTCGCCGATCTGTGGCTGGACGCCACCGCGGACGCGGGATGGCTGTCGTCCGCCTCGACCGACTGAGGCGAGCCTCACCGACGTTGCGCGCCACATCGGGTCGCGCCACAGTGACGCCATGAGCGCACCCGTTCACCCGGACGAACCGCACGACGGCGGCGTCGGCCGTCGGCTGAACTGGCTCCGGGCCGGCGTCCTCGGGGCCAACGACGGCATCGTCTCCACGGCCGGCATCGTCGTCGGCGTGGCGGGAGCCACCGCGGACCGTGGGCCGATCCTCATCGCGGGCATCGCAGGTCTGGTCGCCGGTGCGATGAGCATGGCGGCCGGCGAGTACGTGTCGGTGAGCACGCAGCGGGACGCCGAGAAGGCGATGCTGGCGCTCGAGCGTCGCGAGCTGGCCGAGATCCCCGAGCAGGAGCTCGACGAGCTGACAGCGCTCCTGCAGGAGCGTGGGCTCAGCGCAGACGTCGCTCGGCAGGCGGCCGTCGAGCTCACGGCGAAGGACGCCCTCGGGGCGCACGCCGCGTTCGAGCTGGGGGTCGATCCCGACGACCTGACGAGTCCCTGGGCCGCGGCCGCGGCCTCGATGGCGTCGTTCGCGCTGGGCGCGCTGCTCCCCCTGCTCACCATCGCACTCGCGTCGGCGAGCACGCGGCTGCCGGTCACCGTCGGCGCCGTCGTCGTGGCGCTGGCGCTCACCGGCTGGGTCTCGGCCACCCTGGGCCGGAGCCCCCGGCCGCGTGCGGTGCTGCGCAACGTGCTGGGCGGCGTCGTCGCCATGGCCGCGACCTACCTCATCGGCACGCTCGCGGGCACGCAGCTCGGCTGACCGACCTGGCCACCTGCGACGAGGGGCCGCCGTCGATCTCTCCACGTCGGTCCGGTGCCCGGTACGACGAAGGGCCGCCGTCGATCTCTCGACGGCGGCCCCTCGTGTGCAGGACGGATCAGCGGCTCACGAGCCGGAGGAGTCCCCCGAGGCTGCCTGGACGTCCGCCGCCGTCGCACCGACGACCACGGGCTCCTCCTCGACCGGGGTGCCCTCGACCGCGTCGCTGATGTCGACGCCGGCGAAGGTGAACTCGCCGAGCAGGCCCTCGCCCTGCGCGTCCACGAGCACCTTCTGGCCGCTCTTGAGCTCGCCGTACAGGATCTTCTCGCTCAGCTGGTCCTCGATCTCGCGCTGGATCGCTCGACGCAACGGCCGTGCACCCAGCACCGGGTCGAAGCCGCGCTCGGCGAGCAGGTCCTTCGCGGCCGCCGAGAGCTCGATCGCCATGCCCTTGTCGGCAAGACGCGTGGCCAGCTTGGCCATCATGAGATCGACGATCGCGTAGATCTCCTCCTTGCTCAGCTGCGGGAAGACGATGACGTCGTCGACGCGGTTGAGGAACTCGGGGCGGAAGTGCTGCTTCAGCTCGTCGTTGACCTTGATCTTCATCCGGTCGTAGCTGGTCGACAGATCGCCGCCGGCCTGGAAGCCGGTGAGCAGGCCCTTGCTGATGTCCCGCGTGCCGAGGTTGGTCGTCATGATGATGACGGTGTTCTTGAAGTCGACCATGCGGCCCTGGGAGTCGGTGAGCTTGCCCTCCTCCAGGATCTGCAACAGCGAGTTGAAGATGTCGGCGTGCGCCTTCTCGACCTCGTCGAACAGCACCACTGAGAACGGACGACGGCGCACCTTCTCGGTGAGCTGCCCGCCCTCCTCGTAGCCGACGTACCCGGGCGGGGAGCCGAACAGTCGCGAGACCGTGTGCTTCTCCGCGTACTCGGACATGTCGAGCTGGATGAGGGAGTCCTCGTCGCCGAACAGGAACTCGGCGAGCGCGCGCGCCAGCTCCGTCTTCCCGACGCCGGTGGGGCCGGCGAAGATGAACGAGCCACCCGGGCGGCGCGGGTCCTTCAGACCTGCGCGGGTGCGGCGGATCGCCTGCGACAGGGCCTTGATGGCCTCGTCCTGACCGATGACCCGCTTGTGCAGCTCCTCCTCCATGCGGAGCAGCCGGCTCGACTCCTCCTCGGTGAGCTTGAACACGGGGATGCCGGTCGAGGCGGCCAGCACCTCGGCGATCAGCTCCTCGTCGACCTCGGCGACGTTGTCCATGTCGCCGTTGCGCCAGGCCTTCTCCTTCTCGGCGCGGGTGCCGGCGAGCCGCTTCTCCTCGTCACGCAGACGCGCCGCGCGCTCGAAGTCCTGGTCGTCGATCGCCGACTCCTTGGACCGCTTCGCCTCCGCGATCTGCTCGTCGAGCTCGCGCAGCTCCGGCGGGGCCGTCATGCGACGGATCCGCAGCCGGGCGCCCGCCTCGTCGATCAGGTCGATCGCCTTGTCCGGCAGGAACCGGTCGTTGACGTAGCGATCGGCGAGGTTGGCGGCCGCGACGATCGCGGCGTCGGTGATCGTGACGCGGTGGTGCGCCTCGTACCGGTCGCGCAGACCCTTGAGGATCTCGATCGTGTGGGTGAGCGTGGGCTCGGCCACCTGGATCGGCTGGAAGCGGCGCTCCAGCGCGGCGTCCTTCTCGATGTACTTGCGGTACTCGTCGAGCGTGGTCGCGCCGATCGTCTGCAGCTCGCCGCGCGCCAGCTTCGGCTTGAGGATGCTGGCGGCGTCGATCGCGCCCTCCGCGGCACCGGCCCCGACGAGCGTGTGGATCTCGTCGATGAACAGGATGATGTCGCCGCGGGTGGAGATCTCCTTGAGCACCTTCTTGAGGCGCTCCTCGAAGTCACCGCGGTAGCGGGAGCCCGCCACCAGAGCGCCGAGATCGAGCGTGTAGAGCTGCTTGTCCTTGAGCGTCTCGGGCACGTCGCCGCGGGCGATGTCCTGCGCGAGGCCCTCGACGACGGCCGTCTTGCCGACGCCCGGCTCACCGATCAGCACGGGGTTGTTCTTCGTGCGGCGGCTGAGCACCTGCATCACGCGCTCGATCTCGTTGCTGCGCATGATGACCGGGTCGAGCTTGCCC
This sequence comes from Pseudactinotalea sp., assembly GCA_048594485.1. Classification (GTDB taxonomy): domain Bacteria; phylum Actinomycetota; class Actinomycetes; order Actinomycetales; family Beutenbergiaceae; genus Pseudactinotalea. The sequence continues at coordinate 11,627 of JBMDXU010000036.1, forward strand.
TCGCGGGCGGCCTGGGTGAGGTTGCGCCCGAACTGGTCGAGCACCGCGGAGCCCGACGGCGTCCCCTCGGCCGGTCCGCCGGCGGCGACCGTCTCCTTGCCACCCTGGTGACCGGAGATCAGCTGGATGACCTGCTGGCGGACACGGTTGAGATCCGCGCCGAGCTTGGTCAGCACCTGGGCGGCGACGCCCTCGCCCTCGCGGATGAGGCCGAGCAGGATGTGCTCGGTCCCGATGTAGTTGTGGCCGAGCTGCAGCGCCTCGCGCAACGACAGCTCCAGCACCTTCTTGGCGCGCGGCGTGAACGGGATGTGCCCGACCGGCGCCTGCTGGCCCTCGCCGATGATGTCCTGCACCTGCTGACGCACGGCGTCGAGCGAGATGTTGAGCGACTCCATCGTCTTCGCGGCGATGCCCTCGCCCTCGTGGATCAGCCCGAGCAGGATGTGCTCGGTGCCGATGTAGTTGTGGTTGAGCATCCTCGCCTCTTCTTGGGCGAGGACGACCACGCGCCGAGCACGGTCCGTGAACCTCTCGAACATGACGCATCTCCCTCTGGCCGGTGGCGGCTTTCGACAAGGCTAACCAGCACCACCGACGCTTCCTGCCCCTGTTCGCCGCAGGCGGAGAGCGTGTCCGCGTCAGTCGGCGAGCGCGGCCTCGAACGCAGCGAGCGCCTCGGCCGAGAACAGCACGAACCGGACGTGCTCGACCGAGCCGGCTGCGTCGTCGTCCCCGGCCGATCGCACGACGCCGACGGCGACCCGCGCCACCTCGCGCACGTCCCACCCGTACACCCCGGCCGAGACGGCCGGGAACGCGATCGACCGTGCCCCCAGCTCGGCTGCGACACGCAGGCTCTCGCTGAAGCAGGACGCCAGCAGGGCGGGGTCGGTCTGCCCGCGGTGTCGGTCCGGCCCGACCGTGTGGATCACCCACCGCGCCGCGAGGTCTCCGGCGCCGGTCGCGACCGCGTGCCCCGTGGGCAGGCCGTCGGGCAGGGACTCGCTGCGCAACGCACGGCACTGCTCGAGCAGCGCCGGGCCCGCGGCGCGATGGATCGCGCCGTCGACGCCACCACCACCGAGCAGGGAGGAGTTGGCGGCGTTGACGATCGCGTCCACGTGCTCGGCGGTGATGTCGCCCTGGACGGCCTCGATCCTCATCGCACGACCGCACTCATCGCACGACCGCGCCGCGGTGCCGGTCCGCGCGCGCGACGTAGCCCGGGGCGCTCGCGGCGATGTGGGCGCGCTCGTCCTCCGTGGTCTCCCGGCGCACCTTCCCCGGCACCCCGACGACGAGCGAGTTCGGCGGGATCACGACGCCCTCGGACACGAGTGCCCCGGCGGCGACGATCGAGCCGGCGCCGACGACGGCGCCGTTCAGCAGCGTCGACCCCATCCCGACGAGCACGCCGTCCTCGACGGTGGCGCCGTGCACGATCGCGCCGTGCCCGATGGTCACGTCGGCGCCGACGACGACGGGGTGCCCCGGGTCGGTGTGCATGACGCAGTTGTCCTGCACGTTCGACCGCACGCCGATGACGATCTCGTCCTCGTCGCCCCGCAGCACCGCGCCGTACCAGACGTTGGCGCCCTCGTGGAGGCGGACCGCCCCGACGACCGTCGCGCTCGGCGCCACCCACGCGCCGTCGTCGATGTCGGGTCCTTCGCGATCGGGCAGCTCGATGATCATGCCTCGATCATCGCGCGTGGCGCGGCCCCGCGCTGCTCGACGGCGGCCCGGTCGTCCCGGGCGACCGGCCTGCGCGAGCGGTGAGCCGGCGTCCACCGGGTGCGGTCAGGTGGACGCTCACGCACCGCTCCCCCGGCGCTCGAGGGTGTCAGTGGCCGGGGACGAGCCGGGCGAGGGCGTCGGCCTGCTCGCGGCCGAACCGGTCGACGACGCCGGCTCGCACGTTCGGCCGGCTGCTCGGGAAGTAGGCCATGCCGTTGTCACGGCCCCGCTCGGCGTAGATCGCGCGGACGAGGTCGGCGTCGCTCATGGCGGCGACGTCCTGGCCGGCGAGGGCGTTCGCGAACACCGTGCCGGCGCCGCGGGCGCCGTGCTGCACCGTCGTCGACCACACGACGTCCGCCACGACGTCGCTACGGCCCTCCAGGGTGAACTCCGGCACACGGGCGACGATCCGGTCGACCCCCGGCTGGTAGTGGGTCTCGACGACGAACTGGTGCTGCTGGGCGGCGAAACCCTCGGCGTCCGCGGCGGCCAGCCCGCGCCACGCGGTGCCGAACTCGGCGGTGCCGGGGGTGAGGCCGTCGAGCCGCGCATGGACGTCGGGCGCGTGCTCGCGCGACCACGCGACGAACTCGGCCGCGGTTCCCCGGGTGGTCGAGAGCTGATAGGTGCCGTACGAGACGCCGCCGGGGTCGCCGCGCCCGCTCGACACCGTCCCGGTGTCGCCGCGCGACTCGTACCGGGCCGACAGCTCGCCGGTCGGGTCGCCGTACCGGTCGTTGCCGACGCCGTCCGCGGCCGGGCCGGTCCCGCCGGCAGCGACGCCGGTCTTGCCCGCGGCGTCGACGGGGCCTCCCGGACCGGCCGGCGTGGAGCCCGACGCCCCGCCGTGGGCCGAGGACGCCTCATCCTGCTGGTCGGCGTGGCCGCGCGCGTCCCGGCCCGCCATCGACAGCGCCTCGGAGACCGCCACGAGCGCGGGCGAGAAGCGCACCTGCCACTCCTGCGCGAACCGCTCGCGGTCGGGGCCGGACCAGGCGAGGGCGGGTAGAGCGACGTCGAGCCTCGCCCGCAGCGCCGTG
>JBMDXU010000037.1:0-27275 GCA_048594485.1 Pseudactinotalea sp.
ACCCACCGCGTCGGGCTGGAGATCCCGGCCGCGGTAGGCCTCGGCCTGGGCGTCGGTGTACAGACCACGGGCGCTCGTCGCCTCGGTGTCGGCCGCCTCGGCGGCCTCGGCGATCTCGGCGACCGCCGCCTCGGCATCATCGGCCGAGGTGAGGCCCGACGGCACCGACACGGAGTCCTGCGCCCCCATCGACAGAGCCGGCGCCTCACCCTGGACCTGCACGTTCCGCGGCAGCTCACCGATCTCGAAGCCGAGCCGCGCGGAGCCCGTGTTCTCGATCGTCAGATCGGCCGACCTGGTCTCGCCCTCGGTGAGCACCCAGTCGAAGGACGACGGAGCCACCTCGGCGATCCCGGTCTTGAGCTTCGGCGAGAAGGTGTTGCGCTCGCCGTCGACGTTGATGATCACGTCCTTCGACCGCGTCGCGTAGCCGGTCTTGGTGATCTCCACCGTGTACGACCCGAAGAACAGCAGCGCCTCGTACGTGCCGTCGTCACCGGTGGTGACCACCACGGGCTCGTCACCGTTGCTCGGCGTCGCCGTCACGGTCGCTCCCGCGATCGGCTGGCCGTCGTTGGCGTCGGTCACGACACCGCTGACGAAGCCGTGCGGCGGCAGCTGGTAGGTGATCGTCAGGTCGCTGCTGACCGTCTCCTCGTTGAACGAGTACTGGTGGGCGATCGAGCCCGCCTCGTTCTCGATGCCGATCGTCGCCGAGCTGCCACGACCCCGCGGGTCGTCAGCGATGTCGCCGTACCCGAGCACGATCCGCCCGTCGTCCAGCAGGGAGACGGAGAAGTTCATCCGGACGTCGGTGGCGCTGAGCGGCATGACGTTGCGCCACTCGACGACGAACGCGTCGGCGCCGTCGACCTCGGCCTCACCGGTGTAGACAGCCGCCTCGGAGTCGACGTTCAGGTCGTCCCAGAACGGGTAGATCGCCGCGTTCGGGGCCGCTGCGGCCGGAAGCGCCACGTTCCCGAACGCCGCGTTCGGCGCCAGGAAGTTGAGGTACCCGTTGGTGGCCACGTGCGCCTGCGAGTACGACTGCCCGTACATGGACACGTCGAACGGCAGGTCCACGGTCGCGGACGCGTCATCGCCGGTGAGCGCGAGCAGGTCGGTGCCCTGCACGTACCCGCCGGTGCTGACCTCGCAGTAGTACCCGAACTCGTCGGACCGTGAGGTGAGCTCGACGTCGACGATCTCGTCGCCGTCGACCGTGATCTCCGACGTGGCCGGGTCGGTGCACGCTCCGGCGCTGACCGACAACGTGTACTCACCCGTCGGCACCGCGGCGAAGCTGTAGCTGCCGTCCTCGTCCGTGACGACGTCCTCGATCGGCGCGCTGATGCTCACCGTCGCACCGGCGACCGGGTCGCCGGAGTCGGCGTTGGTCACCGTGCCCGAGATCGAGAACTGGTCCGCGGTCACCAGCGTGAGCGCGACCGTGGCCGTCTCCTCCGCCACCACGGTGGCGTCGGCGCTCGCCGTCTCGTACCCGAAGGCCGAGGCCGTCACCGTGTAGTCGCCGGCGACGACGGCCACCGAGAAGGTGCCCTCGGAGTCGGTGGTGACGTTGCGGGTGGTCTCGCCCTCGACGGCGACGTCGGCGCCGGCGATCGGCTCCCCCGCCTCGTCGACGACGGTGCCCTCGAGCGTGCCGGCCTCGCCGATCGGCGCAGCCTGCACGAGCGCGAGCGCGTCGAGCATGCCCTCGCCCCAGACGTTGTTGTCCTCGGCCGTGCCGCCGCAGGTGGTGTCGTCGACGTCGACCGCGGTCTCGTCGAGCAGCGCCTGCGTGCCGGCGATGTCACCGACCAGCGACGGCGCCGCGCTCCAGAGGAGCGCGATCGCGCCCGCGAGGTGGGGAGCCGCCATCGAGGTGCCGGAGGCGGTGCCGTAGCTGCCGTTCGCGAGCGCCGAGCGCACGTTGACGCCCGGAGCCGCGATGTTGGGCTTGACGGTGCCGTCCTGACCGGGCCCGCGGGCCGAGAAGCTCGCGATGGCGCCGTTCACGTCGTACGCACCCACGGAGTAGGTGATGGTCCGGCTGCCCGGCGACCCGCTCGTCTCGCACGACGGCCCGCTGTTGCCGTTGGACCAGGTACCGAAGATGCCCGCGGCCTCCCAGGCGGCGATGACGTCCTCCATGAACGGGTCGTTCGTCGGGATCGTCGAGCCCCAGGAGTTGTTGACGATGTGCGGCCGCTTGCTCGGGTCGGGGTTCTGGCCCGCGCTGTCCGTGGGAGCCACGATCCACTCACCCGAGCGGATCAGGGCGTCGTCGGAGCAGGTGTCGCAGCCGTTCGCCGCGATCCACTGCGCTCCGGGCGCGACGCCGATCTCGTTGGCGCCGCCGTCGCTGCCGACCATGGTGCCCATCGTGTGGGAGCCGTGGTTGTCGGTGTCGCACGGCATGTCGCCGCACGCGCCGGTCGCGTCGAACCAGTTGTAGTCGTTGACGAACTCGCCGTCGACGTACCCGCGGTAGGAGTTGATGAGCGCCGGGTGGTCGCCGTCGACACCGGAGTCGATGTTCGCGACGACGATGCCTTCGCCCGTCACCCCGTAGTCGGACCACACGTCGTCGGCGTTGATCGCCTCGACGCCCCACTCGACGGCGTTGCGCGTGTTCCCGGCCGAATAGTTCTCCACCGGCTCCTCCGCCGGGTAGAGCGCGGTCTCACGGATCTCGAGGACCTCGTTGCTCTGGGCGAGCTGCTGTGCGAGCTCGAGCGAGCCCCCGCGCACGAGGATCGCGTTGGTGATCCACCGCGTCTCGAAGCTGGCGCCAGCCGCTTCGAGCTCGGCGATCGTGTCCGCCTGCGCGCTCTGCGCCGTGGCGGTCAGGGCCTCGTAAACAGCAGCGCCGCGTTCGTCCCAGTCCGGGATCGACGCGGCGCTCGTCAGGTCGGCTCGTTCGGCGAAGCGGACCCAGAAGTCCGCCTTCTCCTCGTCGTTGAGGAGTGACATGGCCTCGGCGGTGAACTTGTCGTCGGCCGACGCCGGTACCGGATCGGAATCCGGTTCCGCGGCAGCGGGGACGGCACCTGCGACGAGTGTCGCAAGCATCCCTGCTGTCGCGAAGGCAGCGATCGCCAGGGATCTGGCGTTCCTATGGTCGCGCACTGTGCCTCCTGTCGAGGTACCCGGGTGTCGGGCACCGGGGGACGTCGCCCAGATAAGGGGACGCTTCAACCTCCCGTTCCAGCGCTGGACGAGCAAGGACGCCCGCCGGTCAGGTCATGGTCAGGTCACGGCCGGTTCACGGTCACGCGACGATCAGGCAAGACTCAGGCTCGGCATCGCTCTTCACCCCGACCACCCCTTGACGCGTCAACCAATGTCACAGCAAGATCACAGAAGTAACTGAATGTCTCCTTGGGGGTACGGGCAGGATGTCGCTCGATGTGGCTCAGACCGATGGTGGCTATGTCCTCTGCGTCGGGTTGTCGTTGGAGGCCTGCGGCGAGGTCGCGCGCCTCGTCCAGGACCAGGCCGTGGTCGTCGCCGCCGCCGACACCGACGGCGCCCGGGCGATCCTGGGTCATCCGGCCGAGTCGCCCGAGCCGCCCGACCTCGGTCCGACCGCGTTCGAGCAGGGTCCGGTCAGGATCGACATCGCCGCACGCGAGGCGATCGTGGGGGGAACCACGCTGCAGCTGTCGCCGCGCGAGTTCGACCTGCTCGCGACCATGACGTCCGAGGTCGGCCGGGTGTGGTCCTTCGCCGAGCTGACGATGCGCGTCTGGAAGACGGCCTACCTCGGTGCGCCCGATGTCGTCACCTCGGCGGTCAAGCGGCTCCGCAAGCGGCTCGCGACGGTGTCCGGCCTCGAGGTCGCCTCGGTCCGCGGCATCGGCTACCGGCTCGTCGTCTCCTCGCCGAGCGCCGCGTAGCCGCCGCTCCGACAACGCATCACAGCAACCAGGGCTGCGACACCGGACCTCAGACGGGGCGCAGGTCCAGCTGGCGCGGCCGCTTGGTGGACTCGCCGGCCTTCTTGAGGTCCGCGCGCAACTCGCGAGGAAGCGAGAACATCAGGTCCTCGGTCGCGGTCCGGACCTCCTCGACGTCCGCGAACCCCCACTCGCCCAGCTGGGTGATGACATCGCGCACGAGGATCTCCGGGACCGAGGCGCCCGAGGTGAGACCGACCGTGCTCGCGCCGTCGAACCATGCCGGGTCGAGCTCGCTCGCCTGGTCGACGCGGTACGAGGCACCGGCGCCCGACTCCAGCGCGACCTCGACGAGACGGACCGAGTTCGAGGAGTTCGCCGACCCCACGACGATGACCACGTCCGCACGCGGCGCGATCTTCTTGACCGCGACCTGGCGATTCTGGGTGGCGTAGCAGAGGTCGTCGCTGGGCGGGTCGGCGAGCTGGGGGAACTTCTGGCGCAGCCGCCGAACCGTCTCCATCGTCTCGTCGACCGACAACGTCGTCTGCGACAGCCAGACGACCTTGCTCGGGTCCCGCACCTCGATGTCGTCGACGGCGTCCGGGCCGTCGACCAGCTGGATGTGCTCGGGCGCCTCGCCTGCGGTGCCCTCGACCTCTTCGTGACCCTCGTGGCCGATGAGCAGGATGTCGTAGTCATCGGCCGCGAAGCGCACGGCTTCCTTATGGACCTTCGTCACGAGCGGGCAGGTCGCGTCGATCGTGTCGAGGTTGCGGGCCGCCGCCTGGGCGTGGACAGCGGGCGAGACGCCGTGGGCGGAGAAGATCACGCGAGCGCCCTCGGGGACCTCATCGGTCTCCTCCACGAAGATCGCGCCCCGCTCGGTCAGGGTCTCCACGACGTACTTGTTGTGGACGATCTCCTTGCGCACGTACACGGGGGCGCCGTAGTGCGCCAACGCCTTCTCGACGGCTTCGACCGCGCGGTCCACCCCGGCGCAGTAGCCGCGGGGGGCCGCCAGCAGGATCGTCTTGGTCGGCGCGTCGGTCACGCCTCGATTGTCCCATGCCGCTCACGGACCGACCGTGTGCGCTCGCTCACCCGGTCCGGTCTGCACGGGATCTGCACGCCCGCTGCCCGGGCGGGCCGCCCCACGCACCGATCGGGTCGGATGACACGACGCCACGTCGGCGGATGTCGGCGGGATGGGGCAGGCTAGCCGCGTGACCGAGTCGCCCGCCCAGCGCCCGCCGCTGCCGACGCGTGCGCTCGAGACCACACCCGAGAACGCGTGGCCGGTGAGGCTGCTGTCGAGCAAGATCGCCGACTACGTCGCGAAGATGCCGAGCGTGTGGGTCGAGGGTCAGATCGTCGAGCTCAACGCGCACAACTCGAGCAAGACGGCGTGGGTCACGCTCCGTGACACCGATGTCGACATGTCGATCACGGTCACCCTGGCCAAGCGGGTGCTGAGCTCGATCCCCGACGTCGGGATCGGCGCGCACGTCGTGGTGCAGGGCAAGCCCGAGTACTGGGTCAAGCGCGGCACGCTGCAGCTGTCCGCCCGCACCATCCGCGCCGTCGGCATCGGCGACCTGCTGGCACGTGTGGAGCAGCTGAAGCGGGTACTGGCCGCAGAAGGGCTCTTCGACCGCGAGCGCAAGCGTCCGCTGCCGTTCCTGCCGCAGCGCGTCGGGCTGATCTGCGCGCCCAAGGCGAAGGCCCGTGACGACGTCGTCGTCAACGCACGCGACCGCTGGCCGCAGGTCGCCTTCGAGATCCGCGAGGTCGCCGTCCAGGGCCCGCACTGCGTGGGTCAGGTGGTCCGCTCGCTCGCCGACCTCGACGCCGACCCCGCCGTCGACGTCATCGTCGTGACGCGCGGCGGCGGGTCCGTCGAGGACCTGCTGCCCTTCTCCAACGAGGCGATGATCAGGGCGGCCGCCGCCTGCCGTACGCCGATCGTCTCGGCCATCGGCCACGAGACGGATGCGCCCCTCCTCGACCTGGTCGCGGACTATCGCGCGTCCACGCCGACGGATGCCGCCAAACGGGTCGTCCCCGACATCGTGCACGAGCGCGCGGCCCTCGCCGCTGCCCGTCAGCGCCTGCGCACCGTGATGCGGCACCGTCTCGACACCGAGCAGCACCGCATCGCCGCGCTGCGTCAGCGGCCCGTCCTCACCGACCCGACCACGATCCTCACGAGGCACACCGCTGCGCTCGACGCCCTCCGCGATCGTGCTCACCGCACGATGACGGGCCGGGTCGACACCGCGGCAGCACGACTCGACACGCTCCGGACCGCCGTGCGCACGCTCTCGCCGCAGGCGACGCTCGATCGCGGGTACGCGGTCCTGCGCACCGCGGAGGGGGAAGTGGTGAGATCGCCACGCCAGGTCGCCGTCGGCGACGACCTGACCGCGCTCGTGGCGGCCGGGCGTCTCGAGGTCACGGTCTCGCCAACCGGGCCTGACGACGAGACCGGGTCGGCAGTGGTTGGATGCACGTCGTGACCGACGCATCCGAGGTCGCCGAGCTCAGCTACGAGCAGGCGAGAGACGAGCTGATCGACGTCGTCGCACGCCTGGAGTCGGGTGCCGCGACGCTGGAGGACTCGCTCGCGCTCTGGGAGCGCGGCGAGGCGCTCGCCGATCGCTGTCAGCGTGTGATCGACGATGCCCGCGTCCGGTTGGCCGGTGCCCGTGACGCGGCGGTCGCCGTGACCGACGAGGCGGACGACGGCACCGACACCGACACCGACGAGGAGGAGTCCGCGTGAGCCACGCCCTCGTGATCGGCGAAGCGCTCGTCGACATCGTCAACGACGCCGCCGGGGGCTCGAGAGAGCTGCCCGGCGGATCGCCCGCGAACGTCGCCCTCGGGCTCGCGCGGCTCGGCCGCGAGGCGCACCTCGCCACGTGGTTCGGGCACGACCCGCGCGGGCACGTGGTCCGCGACCATCTGCGCGCATCCCACGTCACCCTCGTCCCGGGGTCGGACGCCGCCGAGCGCACGTCCACCGCCGCGGCGACGATCGACGACGAGGGCGCGGCCACCTACACGTTCGACCTGCTGTGGAACGTCCCCGAGGTCCACCTCGACAACGACGTCCTCGTCCTGCATGCCGGCTCGATCGCCGCCACCCTGCGTCCCGGTGCGGACGCGGTCGCCGAGATCGCGCTGGCCGCTCGCGAGTACGCCACCGTGACGTACGACGTCAACGCGCGACCCTCGATCATGGGGCAGCCCGTCGAGGCAGAGCCGCTCATCGAGCGCCTCGCCGCGCGCGCCGACCTCATCAAGGTGTCCGACGAGGACTTCGTGTGGCTCTACCCCCACCTGGACCCGCTCGACGCCGCGCGGCAGTGGGCGCAGCAGGGCCCGGCGGTGGTCGTGGTCACGCAGGCCGAGCGCGGGTCCACGGCGTTCACGAGCGGGGGGCTGGAGGTGCACGTCCCGGCGCCCGAGGTCACCATCGCCGACACCGTGGGTGCCGGTGACTCCTACATGGCCGGACTGATCGACGCGCTCTGGACGGCCGGGCTAGTCGGCGCCTCCCGCCGCGAGCAGCTCCATGCCGTCACGCAGGAGCAGCTGAGGATCGCGATGACGTGGGCGGCGCGGATCGCGGCGATCACGGTCTCCCGGCCGGGAGCCGACCCACCCCGTCGAGTCGAGCTGGAGCCACGGTCATGACGTCGAGGATGACCCCCGCACAGGCGTGGGCCGAGCTCCAGGCGGGCAACGCACGGTTCGTCTCGGGCGAGGTCGAGCACCCGAGCCAGGGCATCGACCGCCGCACCGAGGTGAGCGCGGCGCAGCACCCGTTCTCCGTCCTGTTCGGCTGCTCCGACTCGCGGGTCGCCGCCGAGCTGATCTTCGATCGCGGGCTCGGTGACATGTTCGTGGTGCGCACCGCCGGGCCGGTCATCGACACCACCGTCATCGGGTCGATCGAGTACGGCGTCGAGGTGCTCGGCGCCCCGCTGATCGTCGTGCTCGGTCACGACAGCTGCGGCGCGGTCGCTGCGGCGCGCGAGGCGCTCGTCACGGGCGTGATGCCCTCCGGCATGATCCGGGCCGTCGTCGACCGCGTGATCCCGAGCATCGTCACCCGCACGCCCGCACGCGGTGACGCGGCCGGCGGCGGCGCGTTCGATCTCGAGGTCCCCGACGCGGCTGAGCTCGGACGAGCCCACCTGCGCGGCACCGTGCAGATGCTCGGCAACTACTCGCGTGCGCTGAGCACAGCCGTGGAGGAGGGCCGGGTGGCCATCGTCGGCGCCGAGTACCGGCTCGCCGAGGGTCGCGTCAGCGCCGTGGAGACGGTCGGCCGCATCGACTGATCACTCGCCGTCGCGACCGAGCAGGCGGCCGCCGCCCACGAACGCGACGAACGTGAGCAGCCCGGCGAACGCGGCCAGCGGGGTGGGCGCGTCGGCGTCGGAGAGCATCAGCCCGACCAGCGTCGCGATCGCTGCGCCGACGAGCGTCAGGGCGACGGCGCTCGCGGCGAGCTGGCGGCGCGGGGCGGGGCGGGTGAGCACCTGCTGGACCATGGGAGCCTCCGGGGTCGGTGGATGACTCCAGCGTGCGCCGAGCCCAGGTCGCGCGGCATCGGCCCGTCGAGTGGTCCTGTGGTCCCACCTGGGGTGGACGGCGGCGCCCGCCTCGTCCTCCCGGTGGACGCAGGGCATCTGCCTCGGCGCGCGGGGCTGTCCCTCGGTGGTGTCCACGATGCAAGATGGGGCCATGACGCGACGCTTCCCCGAGCCCCGTTCAGCAGTGGTCGTCGGTGCCGGGATGGTGGGCCTCGCGACGGCGTGGCACCTCCGACGGGCGGGGCTGGACGTCACGGTCGTCGAGACCGACGAGGTCGCAGCCGGGTCCTCCTGGGGCAACGCCGGCTGGCTCACGCCGCCGATCACGACGCCGCTCCCCGAGCCGGCGATCCTGCGGACGGGGCTGCGCGCGATGTTCTCGGTGGACTCCCCGCTCTACGTCCCCATCCGCCCCGACGTCGACCTGATCCGGTTCCTGCTCGGTTTCCTCCGCCACTCGACGTCGGCGGCCTGGCTGCGTGCGATGCGCGCGTACATCCCCCTCAACCAGCAGGCGCTCGGAGCGTTCGACGAGCTGGCCGACGGCGGCGTGGACTCCCCCACGATCGCTGCCGACCCGTTCCTCGCCTGCTTCGCCCAGCCCGACGAGCACCACCTGCTCATGGAGGAGTTCGACCAGATCCGCGCCGCGGGTCAGCCCGTCGTGGCCGACCTCATCAGCGGCGACGAGGTGCGGTCGATCGCCCCGGCCGTCTCACCCGCGGTCGCCAACGCGATCCGGCTCGAAGGGACCCGCTTCCTCGACCCGCCGCGCTACCTCGCGGCGCTCGCCGCCGCGGTCCGCCGCGACGGCGTGACGATCCACGAGCACACCGTCGCCACCGAGGTCTCGGGTGGGACGCCGTCGAGCAGGGCCTCGGTGCGACTGCAACGGGCCGAGGGCACCGACGTCGTCGAGACCGACGTCGTGGTGCTCGCGACCGGCGCCTGGCTGGGCCGGCTCGCGCGTCCGTTCGGCGTGAGGATGGTGGTGCAGGCCGGCCGCGGCTACTCGTTCACCGTCCCGGTGGACCCGATGCCGCGGATCCCGCTCTACTTCCCGATCCAGCGTGTGGCCTGCACACCGCTCGGTGACCGCTACCGCGTCGCGGGGATGATGGAGTTCCGCCGCCCGGGCGAGCCTCTCGATCCACGCCGGATCCAGGCGATCGTCCGTGCTGCCCGGCCGCTGCTGGCGGGCGCGGACTTCACCGATCGCGAGGACGAGTGGGTGGGCTCGCGCCCGTGCACGACCGACGGCCTCCCGCTCATCGGCCCGACTCGCTCCCCCCGCGTCATCGCCGCGGGCGGCCACGGCATGTGGGGCATCACCCTCGGCCCCCTCACCGGCCGCCTCGTCGCCGAGCTCGTCACCACCGGCGAGACCCCCGACCTCCTCCGCCCCCTCGATCCCCTCCGCTGACACCCACCCGATCGGTCAGTTCTCCGAGTCGTCCTCGACGAGGGTGCCTCGCGAGCCACGGGCGGCGGCCCGGTCCCTCGATGCGATGACGGCGATGCCCGACAACGCGCACGAGCCGTCGTCGGTGGGTTGACGCCGGCCGCGGTTCTGTGGTTCATTAGTTCAGTAACTAACCACTGAACCGGAGGGCGCTGTGCTGGACGACGGTCGGGCGATCTTCCTGCAGATCGCCCAGAGCATCGAGGACGCGATCCTCGACGGCTCGCTCGCCCCCGACTCGCAGGCGCCCTCGACGAACGAGCTGGCGGCGTTCCACCGCATCAACCCCGCGACCGCAGCCAAGGGCCTGAATCTCCTCGTCGAGAAGGGTGTGCTGCACAAGCGCCGCGGCATCGGCATGTTCGTCTCGCCCGACGCGCCCGCGACGCTGCTGGCCGAGCGTCGCGCCAACTTCGCCACCGCCTTCCTCGAGCCGCTCCTGGCCGAGGCTCGCTCGATCGGCCTGGACCCGGACGACGTCGTCGACCTCCTCCGCGCCCGCTCGACGAGCACACCTACCGAAGGACAGTCATGACCGCAGTGATCGAGGTGGAGCACCTCACCCGTCGCTACCGCGAGACGCTCGCACTCGACGACGTCACCCTCACGTTCGACGCCGACGTGATCTACGGCCTGCTCGGCCGCAACGGGGCCGGCAAGACCACGCTGATGTCGATCCTCACCGCCCAGAACGTCGCCACCGGCGGCTCGGTGACGGTCTTCGGCGAGGACCCGTACGAGAACGACGCCGTGCTGCGGCGGGTCTGCTTCGTCCGGGAGAGCCAGAAGTACCCCGACGACGCCAAGCCCAAGCACGCGTTCGCTGCGGCTGCGCTCAGCTTCCCGAACTGGGACGCCGCGTTCGCGGCCGAGCTCGCGGCCGCCTTCGAGGTGCCGATGAACCGCACGATCAAAAAGCTCTCACGCGGGCAGACCTCCGCCGTCGGGGCGATCATCGGGCTCGCGTCGCGCGCGGAGATCACCTTCTTCGACGAGCCGTACCTCGGTCTCGACGCCGTCGCCCGCCAGATCTTCTACGACCGGCTGCTGGCCGACTACGCCGAGCACCCCCGCACGATCGTCCTGTCCTCGCACCTCATCGACGAGATCTCCAGCCTCGTCGAGCGGGTGATCGTCCTCGATCACGGTGCCGTGCTCCTGGACTCCGACACCGAGGACCTGCGCGACCAGGCGACGACCGTCGTCGGGCGAGCCTCCGCCGTCGAGGAGTTCGTCCATGCCCGCGAGGTGATCCACCGCACCACGCTCGGCGGCATCGTCTCGGCGACCGTGCTCGGGCGCCTCGACGACGACGACCGCCGCCGGGTCCGCGACCTCTCGCTCGACCTGGCTCCGGTCTCGCTGCAGCAGCTGATCGTGCGCCTCACCGACGGCGCGGGCGCTGACGACACCGCCACCCCCATCTCGGAAGGAGAGCCCCGATGAACGGCGTCGTCCGCGTCGTCCGCGTCCAGCTCGTCAACAAGCAGACGTTCGTGTGGATGCCGTTGATCGTCCTCGCGGGAGTCACGCTGCTCTCGATGCTCGTGTTCGCCCTGATCCCGACCGACGGTCCCAAGTACAGCGGCGCCGGGCAGGCGCCGTTGTGGTACATGCTCGCCGTCGGCGCGATGGCGCTCACCCGGACCTTCCCGTTCTCCCAGGCCCTGAGCATCACGCGCCGCGACTATCTCGTCGGGACGATGACGACGGCGGCCCTCACGTCCGCCGGCTTGGCCACGGCCGTGGTCATCGGGGGTCAGATCGAGCGCGCCACCGGCGGTTGGGGAATGAACGGCTGGTTGTTCGGCTTCGAGCCGCTGATGTCGCAGGGGCCTCTGGTCGCCTGGCTCACGCTGTTCGTCATCGGGCTGCTGTTCTTCAGCACGGGGGTGCTGTCGGCGACGCTGTACAAGCGCGTCGGTGCGCTGTGGTTGACCGTCATCTGGGTCGTCGGCTCCGCCGTCGTGATCGGTGTCGCGGTGATGATGTTCACCGTCGACGGTGTGCTGCCGGCGGTCCTGTGGTTGCAGGCGCTGCCCCTGCTCGGCTGGGCGGGGATCGCGGCGCTCGCGCTCGCTGCCCAGACCGGCGTCACGTACGGCGTCCTGCGACGCACCCAGCCCTGACGGAGCGGACCGGTCCGGATCGGCGCCGAGTGCGGGTGCTCCCGACGCCGATCCTCTGACCGACGGTCAGAGGTCGAGGCCCTCCAGCAGCTCGGTGACCAGCGCCGCCACCGGGGAGCGCTCGGAGCGGGTGAGGGTGACGTGCGCGAACAGCGGGTGCCCCTTGAGCGCCTCGATGACCGCCGCGACGCCGTCGTGGCGGCCGACCCGCAGGTTGTCCCGCTGGGCGACGTCGTGGGTGAGCACCACCCGCGAGTCCTGGCCGATCCTCGAGAGCACCGTGAGCAGCACGTTCCGCTCCAGCGACTGCGCCTCGTCGACGATCACGAACGCGTCGTGCAGCGACCGTCCACGGATGTGCGTGAGCGGCAGCACCTCGAGCATGCCGCGATCCATGACCTCCTCGACGACCTCGCGCGAGACGAGCGCACCGAGGGTGTCGAACACCGCCTGGGCCCAGGGGTTCATCTTCTCGGCCTCGCTGCCCGGCAGGTAGCCGAGGTCCTGGCCGCCGACGGCGTAGAGCGGTCGGAACACCATGATCTTGCGGTGCTCGTTGCGCTCGAGCACGGCCTCCAGCCCCGCGCAGAGGGCGAGCGCGGACTTCCCCGTTCCCGCACGCCCCCCGAGGGACACGATGCCGATCTCGTTGTCCAGCAGCAGGTCGATCGCGATGCGCTGCTCGGCGCTGCGACCGTGGACGCCGAACAGGTCGCGGTCGCCCCGCACGAGCTGGATCTGCTTGTCCGCGGTGACCCGCCCGAGCGCCGACCCGCGCGGCGAGTGGAGCACGAGGCCGGTGTGGCACGGGAGGTCGCGCACGCCGTCGCCGTCGGTCAGCTCGGCGATGGTGAGTCGCTCGTCGGTCCAGAGCCGGGCCATCTCGTCCTCGGCGATCTCCGCCTCGGCCATGCCCTGCCACCCGGAGTCGACGGCGAGCTGGGCCCGGTACTCCTCGGCGGCCAGCCCGACGGCGGACGCCTTGACCCGCATGGGCAGGTCCTTGGAGACGACGGTGACCATGTGGCCCTCGGCGCGCAGGTTGGCGGCGACCGACAGGATCCGTGTGTCGTTGTCGCCCAGGCGCATGCCCGACGGCAGCACCGTCGGGTCGGAGTGGTTGAGCTCGACGCGCACGGTGCCGCCGACCTCGCCCACCGGGACGGGCCGGTCGAGATACCCGTGCTGCTGGCGCAGGTCGTCGAGGGCCCGGAGCGCGCTGCGGGCGAAGTAGCCGAGCTCGGGGTGGTGCCGTTTGGCCTCCAGCTCGGTCACGACGACGACGGGGAGGACGACATCGTGCTCGGCGAATCTCAGGAGCGCCTTCGGATCGGACAGCAGCACCGAGGTGTCCAGCACGAAGGTCCTGCGCGGCTCGGCGTCACCCCCCGCGTCCTGTCCGGCCGACGTCATCGGCTGGTTCACCTCGGCGAGCACTGCGGCACTGCGCTGAACCTTCAAGGCTGCTCCTATCCAGGCCGGCGCTCACCGGTGAGGGCGAGCCCCGCGGGCGAGACGGGCGGCCAGGGACGAGAACCCTGTCGTGCGATCGAGCGATGCTCCACGCGTTGCCTCCCGACGACCGGCACAGTGCCGACCGTGCTCCTCACGCTACGTCCCGCTCGGGCACCTGGTGCGCTGCGCCGCGCCGTGTCGTGAAGAGTTCACCTGACCGCAACACACCGCCGTCGGCCGCCTCGACGTGCCGACGCCGTCGGGACCCGGCGTCGACCGACCGGGGCCACGACACCCCACGCCAGGCCCGACCACGCCGACGGATCGGGACGTCTCAGAAGACTGACACATCGGAGAAGGGGGTCAGCGGCCGAGGCGGCGCTCGCGGGCGGCGTAGGAGCGGAGGGCGCGGAGGAAGTCGACCTTGCGGAAGGCGGGCCAGTAGGCCTCGCAGAAGTAGAACTCGGTGTGCACGCTCTGCCAGAGCAGGAACCCGCCGATCCGCTGCTCGCCCGAGGTGCGGATCACGAGGTCGGGGTCGGGCTGCCCCCGGGTGTACAGATGCTCGGCGATGTGCTCGACGGTGATCTCGTCGGCCAGCGACTCCAGCGAGACACCCGCCCTGGCCTGCTCCTTGAGCAGCGACCGCACCGCGCCGGCGATCTCGTCACGGCCCCCGTACCCGATCGCGCAGTTGACGTGGACACCCTCCACCTCGGCGGTCGCGGTCTCCGCGGCCTGCAGACGCGCGGCGACGTCGGGTGGCAGCTGGTCGATCTCCCCCACCACCCGGAGCCGCCAGCGCCCTGTCGCGGCGAGCGACTCGACCGCGGCGGCGATGATCTCGAGGAGCTGCGCGACCTGCTCGGGCTCACGCTTGAGGTTGTCGGTCGACAGCAGCCAGAGCGTGACGAGGTCGATGCCGACCTCCTCGCACCACCCGAGCAGGTCGGCGATCTTGTCGGCCCCGGCCCGGTGGCCGTCGGAGGTCTCGAGCCCCACCGACCGGGCCCAGCGGCGGTTGCCGTCGAGCATGACGCCGACATGGCCGGGCAGCGTGTCGTCCAGACCTGCGGCGATGCGCCGCTCGTAGAACCCGTACAGGAACGCAGCCGGACTCTTCACTCCCACGCGCCCTCTCACCTCGTACGACGGGCGAGTGACAAACTATCGCGCCGCGTCGGTCGCGCGGGACGCGTCGTGGACGGACGACGTCACCTGCGCTCGCTGCGCACACGATCCTCACGACACCTACGCAGTCGTAGGTTACGCTTGCGTAGGTTTCCTCCGATCCGAGAGCTCACGATGGCACGACCTCAGACCCCGTCCCGTCCCGCCGGCGCGACGCGCCCGCAGGGCGATCTCGCCACCGTGCGGCACGAGTCGGCAGAGAGCGCCGAGGACCTGGTCCGGGACGCCGTCGAGACGGTCGTGGACGCCGTCAAGCCCCGGCTGCGCGGCTGGATCCACGCCGGCCTGGCGCCGCTCGCCCTCGCGTACGGGATCGTGCTGGTCGCACTGACACCCGCGGGCGCACCGCGGCTGGCCGTCGGGGTGTTCGCCCTGACCACAGTGCTGCTGTTCGGCACGAGCGCGGTCTACCACCGGGGCACGTGGAGCCCGCGGGTGGGAGCGGTGCTGCGCCGCCTGGACCACTCCAACATCTTCCTCGTCATCGCCGGCACCTACACCCCGCTGGCCGTGCTGCTGCTCCCGGCGAGCACCGCCAGGGTGCTGCTCCTCGTGGTCTGGTCGGGTGCGGTCGCCGGCATCGCCATGCGCGTCCTCTGGCTCGGCGCCCCGCGCTGGCTGTACGTGCCGATCTACGTCGCGCTCGGCTGGGTCGCCGTCTGGTTCCTGCCGGCGTTCGCCGCCAGCGGAGGTGCGGCGATCGTCGGGCTCGTCATCGTCGGAGGGCTCGCCTACACGCTCGGCGCCCTGGTCTACGGTCTCAAGCGGCCCGACCCGAGCCCCCGGTTCTTCGGCTTCCACGAGATCTTCCACGTCGGGACGATGCTCGGCTACGTCAGCCACGCGATCGCCGTCGGGATCGCCGCGTTCTCCCTCCGCTGACCCCGCTACTGTGAGGGCGCATGGCGAAGAAGTCCGGCGGCTGGACCGCCTCCCCGGCTGAGCTGCTGCGTGTCGGCCCCGACTTCGATCTGGCCTCCTTCGACCGTTCGTCGACGCCCGGGTGGGACGGCGGCAAGGCCGCTGCCGAGTCCTTCACGCTCGCCCGCGGCAAGGAGATGTCGGAGCTCCAGGAGCGGCTCTTCGCCGACGGCAAGAGCGGGGGCGAGCGGTCCGTGCTGCTGCTCCTGCAGGGCATCGACACGGCGGGCAAGGGCGGCATCGTCCGCCACGTCATCGGCATGGTCGACCCGCAGGGAGTGGCGCTGACCTCCTTCGGGGTGCCGACCGAGATCGAGCGCCGGCACCATCACCTGTGGCGGATCCGGCGCGCGCTGCCGACGCCCGGCAAGATCGGCGTCTTCGACCGGTCGCACTACGAGCAGGTGCTCGTCGTCAAGGTCGACGGGCTCGAACCCGCCGACGTCAACGCGACCCGCTACGACGAGCTCGTCCGCTTCGACCGCAGGATCGTCGAGGGCGGCACCAGCCTGATCAAGGTCGCGCTGATGGTCTCGCACGCCGAGCAGGGTGAGCGGCTGGCCGACCGGCTCGAGCGCCCGGACAAGTGGTGGAAGTACAACCCCGGCGACATCGACGTGCGCGAGAAGTGGGACGACTACCAGGCCGCGTACGCCGAGATGTTCGCGCGCACCTCGCCCGACGACGCGCCCTGGTACGTGATCCCGGCCGATCGCAAGTGGTACGCCCGCCTCGCGGTCACCGAGCTCCTTCACGGCGCCCTCAGCGCGCTCGACCTCGGCTGGCCGCCGGCCGACTTCGACCCGAAGGCCGAGCTGAAGCGGCTGAAGGCGACGTCCCGCGCCTGACGATCAGCGGCGGGGCACGACGCCGTAGCGGCGGTGCTCGAGCGAGGGCAGGGTCTGGCGGACGGTCGTGAGCCGCTCGCGCGAGAGGTCGGTCACCAGCAGGGTCGGGTGGTCGTCGGCCTCGGCCATCACCTCGCCGAGCGGACCGATGACCGCGCTGCGGCCCGTCCGTCCCTCGCCGCACTGGCTCGCCAGCAGCAGGAAGCTGGTGTTCTCCAGGGCCCGCGCCCGCGCGAGCACCTCGAGCTGGTCCGCCTTGCCGGGCCCCGACGCCCACGCCGCGCCGACGGCGAGAACGTCCGCTCCGCCGTCGACGAGGATCCGGAAGGTCTCGGGGAAGCGCAGGTCGTAGCAGGTGGCGACACCGACGGACCATCCGTCGACGTCCACGACGAGCCCTTCTCCGGGCTCCCCCGGCTCGAGCACGTCGGACTCGGTGACACCGAAGGCGTCGAACAGGTGCACCTTGCGGTAGCCGCCGAGCGTGCCGTCGCGCCCGAGGACGAGCGCGACGTTGCCGATGCGCTCGCCCGTCGGCTCGAGGGTCCCGACGACGACGACCACGTCGTGCTCGGCAGCAGCGGCGGCGAGCGCCTCGGCGAGGTCACGATGGTGATCGGCGAGGTCGGCGCGCAGTCGCGGCGCCCAGGCGAGGGTGTACTCGGGGAGCACGACGAGGCGCGCCCCGGCGTCCGCCGCGTCGGCCACCAACGAGCGGGCCAGCGCGATGTTCGCGCCCGCGTCGTCGGTGGCGGCGAGCTGGGCGACGGCGACCCGCAGGTCGGTCATCGGTCCTCGGGCCGGGTGTCGGTGTCGGGAGCCGCCGGGGACGACCCCTCGGGCGGGTCGGACGTCTCGGGGATGCCCTCGGCCGTCCGGGCGTCGGCCGCGCCCTCCCCCTGCTCGGCAGCTCGACGCTCCGCCTCGTCGGCCTCCTGCTGCGCCGCGCGGGCGTCGATGCGCCGCAGGTGCTTGCTCATGTTGAGGACGAGGAGGATGACGATGAGTGCGAGCAGCCCGAACACCAGGAAGCCACCGACGCCGGGTGTGACGGTCAGCGGGTCGGGAGGCTGGGTGTCGGCGAGCATCATGCGACCTCACGCACCCCGGTGAAGAGGTCGGTCTCGGGCAGCGACGTGGGCACGCGGCTCTGGGCGAGCTCGAACTCCTCCACCGTCCACACCGACTTCTCGAGCTCGCGCGGAACCGCGAAGAAGAAGCCGTCGGGGTCGATCTGCGTGGCGTGCGCGAGCAGCGCCTGGTCGCGCTGCCCGAAGTAGTCGCCGCACTCGATCCGCGTGGTGACCTCACGCTCGGGCTCGTCGTCCGACCACCGCTCCAGCCACGGGGTGAACGGCGACTCCATCTGCCGGGCCAGCAACGCCTCGTGCACCGCCATGATCCGCGAGCGCGAGAACCCGTGGTCGTAGTAGAGCTTGGCGACCTGCCACGGCTCGCCCGCGTCCGGGTAGCGCTCCGCGCCGGCAGCGGCGTCGAACGCCTCGACCGAGACCCGGTGGCACATGATGTGGTCGGGGTGCGGGTAGCCGCCCTTCTCGTTGTACGTCGTCATCACGTGCGGGCGGAACTCGCGCACGACCCGCACGAGGGCCTCCGCGGCGACCTCGAGCGGCTGCAGCGCGAAGCAGCCGGCGGGTAGGTCGGGCAACGGGTCGCCCTCGGGCAGCCCCGAGTCGACGAAGCCGAGCCATCGCTGCTGGACCCCGAGCGCCGCCGCCGCGGCGGCCATCTCGCGACGCCGCAGCCCGGGCAGGTCGCGCAGGACCTCGGGGTCGTCGGCGAGCTTGGGGTTGAGGACGTCACCGCGCTCACCACCGGTGCAGGTGACGACGAGGACCTCGACACCCTCGGCGGCATACCTCGCCATCGTGGCCGCACCCTTGCTCGACTCGTCGTCAGGGTGTGCATGCACGGCCATCAGCCGCAGCGGCTCGGCCACGGGTCCTCCGTCGTCGTCGGTGGTGCGAGACTGGTCCGGCCGCGGCCGGCGCACCGGCTGCCCGGCCAGTCCCTGATCGTCTGCTCCAAGGATGTCACGTCATGCCGCCGCCCCCCGCCGACGCCGTTCCGGCGCCGCCGCGCGATCTCGCGCGGGAGCGGTACGGCGCCCGGCCCTCTCGGCGCCGGCCGGTCACGATCGCGGTGGTCGTCGGGGCGATCGTCGTGGCCGTCGCGCTCGGATGGGTGGCGTGGGGCATGCTGCAGCCGCGTGCCGACGGGGAGGTGGGCCGGTTCGAGGTGGTCGGGGACGAGCGGGTCGACCTCGTGCTGGAGGTCACCCGACCGGTGGGGCGGACCGCCGTCTGCACGGTCGAGGCGCTGGGCGCCGGATTCGCCCAGGTGGGTCTCGCCGACATCGTCGTCGACCCGGCGACGACGGCGTTCAGCCAGGTCGAGGTGTCGATCGCGACCAGCGCGTCCGCGACCGTCGCGACGGTCCGCAGCTGCCGCTTGACGTGACCTGACCTGACCGGCAGGGGTCGTCAGCTGCCGAAGGTCTGGGTCAGCCAGCTCGCCCAGGCGGTCTCGTCCACCTGCGGCGCACCGATCGCCTCGGCGGCCTCGGGGACGGACATGCCCTCCTCCAGCGCGACGTCGGCCAGCTCGTAGACGTCGACTCCGATGCTGTCGGCGTAGGCGTAGATGGTGCTGCTCAGCATGTACGCGCACTGGACCGTCTCGGCGCCGACGAAGTCCTCCTGGGTCGGGAAGGTCCCGTCGAACGTCGCCCCGTCGACGCACCGACGCACCGACGTGCCGATGTACGTCCCCTGCGCGCCGTACTCGCCCTCGCCACGGAACAGCGACTCGTTGTACGTCGCCCACCCCTCCATCACCGTCGACCCCGGCCACGACTCGTTCGGGACGTTCGTCGTGTGGATGGCGTGGATGAACTCGTGCACCACCGTGTCCTGGGTGTCCTCGGCCCCGTACAGGAGCCCGTTGGGACCGATCGTCAGGACGCCACCCGCGTTGGTGCGGCTGTTGCCCGTCGCGATCGTCGCCGACAGGCCCGGCGCCGGCCAGGGGCGCCGTTGCGGGAACATCGTCCCCGCGCGGTCCCCGACCCAGCCCGAGGTGTCCTCGATGAACCAGTCGTTGAAGTCGTCGCGGTCCTCGGTGACGAACGTGGTGAACCGCTGCGCGTTGGCCATCCCGGTCTCGGCGGTGTAGGTGTCGATCACCCACGTCGCGCCGGCCTCGCTGAGCGGGGCGATGCGGTCCACGAGCTCGGCCTCGTCGGCGTACCCGGCCGTCACGGAGTGGTCGCCGATGACGGCGTACAGCGGCTCGAGGTCCCACGGGGCCGCCGTGGTGCGCAGCTCCCACCCGGTGATCACGCCGCTCGCGCCGTCGTCGGTCACGCGGATGGTGGCGACGTAGAGGTTGCTGGGCGCGTACGCGAGCCCGGCGTCGGGGTGGTCGCTGTCCTCCGGGATCACGGGCGACCCCGCGGTCACCGCACCGAGGCTCACGACGAGCTCGATGGTGTCGTCGCTGTACTCCTCGGGCTGACCGGGACCGACCGAGAACGCGCCCGCCGTCCACCCGAGGACGTCCATGTTGTCCCACCACAGCGTCAGCGGCGCGAGCGCGTCGCCCTCGACGAAGCGGAAGAACGCGCCACGATCTTGAGCCGTGAGCGCCACGTTCATCGTCTCGAGCATGTGGTCGCCCGTGAAGACGCCGGACGAGCTCGTGTTGGGCTGCCCGAAGCCGTCGTCGGGGGGTGCGGTCGTGACGGGCTCGCCCCCACCACCCGGGTCGCGGTCGAGGACGGCGGGCAGGGCGAACACCACGACGACGGCGACGGCGAGCACGGCCGCGAGCGCCCACATCCATGCGGGTGCGCCGCGCCGGGGCGGCCGCTGCGGAGGCGGGAACTGCGGCGTCGGGTACTGCGGCATCGGCCCGTACTCGTAGCCGTACGACCCGCCGTGCTGGGGCTGGGACGGCATCGAAGCCGGGAACGGCTGCGGAGCCGGCGCGCCGGCGCCGACGAGCGCCGGCTGCTGCCACTGCGGTGCGGGAGCCTGCGGCTGCCAGGATGTCGACGGTGGCGGCTGGCCACCCGAAGGCGGAACTGACGTCATCGCCTCGCGCCGCCCTCTCCCAGTTCAGTGCCGTCGACAGCAGGCAGAGTACCGCGCGGCGGCGTGCCGGGCCCGCCTCGACGCCGTCGCGCGGGAACGTTGGTAAACTGACCGCTTCCATCGGCCTGGCCGTCACCCTCAGCGCCGACCCGGCGCACAGGCTGGCGCGGGGCGATCCGAGGGTCCGACGCAGGAACCACAGGAGCCAGGCAGCCCGCGGGCACCGCACAGAGCGGTCCCCCGCGGCCCACGAACGACAAGGAGTATCCGCGTGTCCGAGACGACGACATGGCTCACCCAGGAGAGCTATGACCGCCTGAAGGCGGAGTACGACCAGCTGACCACGGTGGGGCGCACCGAGATCGCGGACAAGATCGAGGCCGCCCGCGAGGAGGGCGACCTCAAGGAGAACGGTGGCTATCACGCCGCCCGCGAGGAGCAGGCGAAGCAGGAGGCCCGCATCCGCCAGCTCGACGACCTGCTGCGCACCGCCCAGGTGGGTGAGGCCCCGCCGGACGACGGCGTCGTCGAGCCGGGCATGGTCGTCACCGCGACCGTCGGTGGCGAGAAGATGACGTTCCTCCTCGGCTCGCGCGAGGTCGCGGGCGACACCGATCTCGACGTCTACTCGGCGTCGTCGCCGCTCGGCGCCGCGATCCACGGCAAGAAGGCCGGCGACACGGTCGAGTACGCCACGCCGTCGGGCGCGAGCGTCAAGGTCAAGATCACGAAGGCGACACCCTTCACCGGCTGAGCACGTCGCCGTCGGCTCCGGCCGGATGATCAGGACAGAGCCGCCGGGGTCTCGCGCGTGAGGACCCGGTAGCCGGAGCTGTCGAGCGCCTCGACGACGGCGTGGCAGTGGTCGGGCCCCCGGGTCTCGATCTCGACGGCGATGTCGACCTCGTCGACCGCGAGGGTGGCGTCGGTGCGCACGTGACCCACCGTCAGCACGTTGGTGCCCAGGGCGGCGAGGTCGCCGAGCAGACGGGCCAGGTGCCCGGGGGTGTCCTTGGTGCGCACGTTGACCTGCAGGTAGCGGCCCGCGGCGACCAGCCCGTGCTGCAGCACACGCATGAGGACGAGCGGGTCGACGTTGCCGCCGGAGAGGACCACGACGACGGGCCCCGCCCACTCCCCCGGATGGTTGAGGAGGGCGGCGACGCCGGCGGCGCCTGACGGCTCGACCACGAGCTTCGCGCGCTCGGCGAGCAGCAGCAGGGCGCGCGAGATCTCCTCCTCGGAGACCGTCTCGACGCGGGCCACCTCGCGGGCCACGATCTCCAGGGGCACCTCGCCCGGGCACCCGATCGCGATGCCGTCGGCCATCGTGGCCATCTCGGTGAGTGCGACGGGCCGCCCCTGGGCGAGCGACGTCGGGTACGCGGCCGCGCCCTCGGCCTGGACGCCGATCACCTCGACGTGGTCGCCGAGGACGCCGTGCACGGCCGTGGCCACCCCGGCCAGCAGACCTCCTCCGCCGGTCGGGACGATGACCGTGCGCACGTCGGGCACCTGCTCGGCGATCTCGAGACCGAGCGTCGCCTGGCCGGTCACGATGTCGAGGTGGTCGAACGGGTGGATGACGGTGCGTCCGGTGCGCGCGGCCTCCGCGCGCGCCTCGACGAGTGCGGCGTCGACCGTGCGTCCGTGCGTGCGCACGGTGGCGCCGTAGCCCTTGGTCGCGGCGATCTTGGGGAGCGCCGCGCCCTCGGGCATGTAGACGACGGCGTCGATGCCGAGGGCTCGGGCGGCGAGCGCGACACCCTGCGCGTGGTTGCCCGCGCTGGCGGCGACCACACCTCGAGCCTTCTCCTCCGGCGACAGGCGCGACATCCGCAGGTAGGCGCCGCGGATCTTGAACGACCCGCCGCGCTGCAGGTTCTCGCACTTGAGCACGACGCGCGTCCCGGCCAGCGACGAGAGCGCGGCGCTCTCCTCGACCGGGGTCCGGGAGATCACGCCGTCCAGCGCCGCCGCCGCCTCGTGGACGGCGGCGAGGGTCAGGTCCGTCGCCATCGGTCCGTCAGCTCGCCGAACTCGAGCTGCAGGCGTTCGGGCACCGGGTCGTTGCCGGTGAGGTACTTGAGCGCGGTGTTGACGACGGCGACGACCGGGACAGCGAAGAGGGCGCCGACGATCCCGCCTACCAGGGTGCCGGTCGCGACGGCGAGCAGCACCGCGACGGGGTGGAGCTTGAGCGCTCTGCTCATGAGGATCGGCTGCAGCAGGTGGCCCTCGACCTGCTGCACCAGCAGCACGATGCCGAGCATGATGATCGCCCGGACCAGGCCGCCGTCGACCAGCGCGACGGCGACGGCGACCGCGCCGGTCACGAGCGCACCGATGATGGGGATGAAGGCACCGACGAAGACGAGGATGCCGAGCGGGATCGCCAGCGGGACGCCGAGCAGCCAGGCTCCGAGACCGATGCCGAGGCCGTCGACGAACGCGACGAGGATCTGCGTGCGGGCGTAGGAGCCGAGGCTGATCCACGAGCGCAGCCCGGCGCCGTCGACCTGCGCCCGCGCCGTGCGGGGGAAGAGGCCGACGACCCACGTCCAGATGCTGCGACCCTCGAGGAGGAAGAAGAACAGGCAGAACAGCGTGATGAGGGCACCGGCGGCGATATGGCCGGCCGACGAGGTGAGCGAGAGCGCCCCGCTGACGATGCCCTCGGCGTTGTCGCTGATCTGCTGCTGGACCTGGTCGAGCCAACCGGTCAGCGTCTGCTGGTCGAGGTTGAGGGGGCTGGAGCTGAGCCAGTCGAGGGCGTCCTCGAACCCGCTGATCGCGCGATCCTTGAGCTCGGGGAAGCCGTTGGCGATCGAGTTGCCGGCGAGGGTGACGAGCCCGACGACGGCGCCGATGACGACGACCAGGGTGACGACGACCGACAGCACGCGCGGCAGCCCGACCCGCGAGTGCAGCCAGGCGGTGAGCGGTGCGAGCAGCGAGGCCAGCAGGGTCGCGACGAGCACCGGCACGACCACCGTCTTGAGCTGTACCAGCCCGAAGATGAGGGCACCGACCCCGATCGCGATGACGAGGATCCGCCACGACCACTCCGACGCCGCGCGCACCGGCGTGGTGACGGCGGACCTCGAGGCGCTCTCGGGTGCGACGGCCTCGGCCGCGGTCCCGGCCGTGGTCTCGGGGGCAGGCGGAGGTGAGGGCGCGTCGCCGATGACGACGATCTCGCGCGACCGGCCCCTCCCGAACAGACGCATGGGCTCAGCCTAGGACGCCTTCTCGGGAACAACGGCCCGACGGCGACGCGTTGTGGTGGGTGGCGCGCCACAGCCGGTGGCGCCCACGACGGAAGCGAGAACCCCCGCATGATCTTCGGCCGAGCGACCACCATGGTGACCCCCGACCAGGCACTGCCGGGGCACCCCGAGCCGGTCTTCGCGGTGCCGACGACGCACGAGGTGCTCGGCACCCCGCTGCAAGGCCCGTTCCCGGAGGGCAGCAAGGTGCTCTACGTGGCGATGGGCTGCTTCTGGGGTGCGGAGCGCATCTTCTGGCGGCAGCCCGGTGTCATCAGCACCGCCGTCGGCTACATGGGCGGCTACTCGCCCAACCCGACCTACGAGGAGACGTGCACCGGGCGCACCGGTCACACCGAGGCCGTGCAGGTCGTCTACGACCCGGCGACCACCGACGTCGAGCACCTGCTCAAGGCCTTCTGGGAGAACCACGACCCGACCCAGGTGAACCGCCAGGGCAACGACATCGGCAGCCAGTACCGCGGCGCGATCTACTGGACCGACCCGGCCGACGAGGCCGTGGTGCGCGCGAGCCGGGAGGCGTTCAACGCCGTCGTCCGTGAGCACGGCTACGGCGAGATCACGACCGAGCTCCGCCCCGCCGCCGACGCCGGTCCGTTCTACTACGCCGAGGGCTACCACCAGCAGTACCTCCACAAGAACCCCGGTGGCTACTGCAACCACGGCCCGAACGGCATGACCTGCCCGGTCGGGATCGTTCGGCAGGACGAGCTCCCGGCCCAGGTCGAGGTCGCTCCGCCCACGGCCTGACCGATCGCCGAGATCGGTGATCGACACGCCGGTGCGTGCGATCACCGGTCTCGGCACACCTCACCGGTCTCGGCGCGGTGGGTGGCTCAGCGCGCGAGCGTGAACTCGGTGAGCAGGGCAGCCATCGCCGCCGGGTCCCAGGAGTGGTCGGTGCCGGCGACCTCCGCGCTCCGGCCGCCCGGGATGGCCGCGGCGATCGCCGCCGCGGTCTCGGGCATTCCCGGGAACGTGTCGCTGCCGACGACGGCGAGCACGGGGACGGTGATCTCGGCGAAGGTCGACGCGTAGTCTCCCGACTCCGCCCACACGAGGGACTCCCCGTCGGCCCGCAGGCTCGGGGCGTTGGCCACCCAGACCGGATCGTCGAGAAGCATGTCCCGCCACTCCTGCGGCATGTCCTTCATGTACTGCTCCATCGCCTCTCGGAGGGCGCCCGCGTCGAGCCGCCGCTCGAACTCCGCGATCCAGGCGCGGGTGGCTTCCCGCCCGTCCCCGAGCGGGGTCTCGAAGAGCACCAGTCCGTCGACGGCGAGTCCCCGCGCCGCGGCTGCGAGCGCGATCGTCGCACCCGACGAGTGCCCGCACAGCACCGCGGAGCCGCCCACGTGCGCGATCAGGGCGCGCAGGACGTCGAGCTCGCGATCGAGACCGATCTCGCCCTCCGCCGGGCTGTCGCCGCGACCGAGGCGGTCGTAGACCACGGTGGTGACGTCGGGCATCAGCTCGGCAGTCGCCGTCGTCACGGGGTCCATCGCGCGGAACGGGCCCGCACCGGCGACGAAGATCACCGCCGGTCCTCGTCCGCGACGATCGATGACGACGCGATCGCCGGAAGCGGTGGTGACCTGCTCGGTCGTGGCCTCGACCCTCATCGGTCGATCCTCAGCGTCACGACGTCGCCCGCTTCCTTGCCGATCGCCCTGCGTGTCGCCGCCTTCATCGGGAACATGTGGGTGCCGTCTCCCAACGGCAGCAGGGTCACCGCAACGTCCACGCCGTCGACGGCGGCCTGCACCTTCAGGGTCCCGCGGTGTCCGAGGACCGCCGCGGAATCGGGCAGCGCCGCATAGGTCCAGGCACCCTTTCCCTCGCCGCCGATCAAGGGGACGTCCAGGTGCCAGGCATCCTGGGGATCGCTCGCGCCCGGGTCGTGCGCGGTCGTCGTACTCATCGTCGTCTCCTCGTTCGGCTGACTCGAACGAAACCGGTCGGTGTCGTTAGAACGAAACTAAACGGTGTCGTGTAGTCTGTCAACCATGTCGACGTCGCCACCCTCGGGACGGTCCGCCCGCAAGCGCGCGGCGATCCTCGACGCTGCCGAGCACGCCTTTCTCCGGGACGGCTACCTCGGCACCAACATGGACGAGATCGCGTCGAGCGCCGGTGTGTCCAAGCCGACCATCTACCGGCACTTCGGGACCAAGGAAGGCCTGTTCCTGGCTCTCGTGACCGACATGACCACCCGCGCCGGCGACGGCATCCACGAGCCCGCCGACGACGTCGAGGACCTCGACGAGCTGCGATCGCTGCTGACCGATCGGGCCGAACGCCAGCTCAGCATCGTGCTGACGCCTCGGCTCACGCAGGTGCGTCGCCTCGTCATCGGCGAGGTGGGCCGCTTCCCCGAGCTGGCGCGCGCTCTGTTCGACGCCGGCCCGCAACGGGCGATCGACGGGTTCGCCACGATCCTCGCGCGTGCCGACGAGCGCGGCCTGCTCACGGTTCCCGACCCGACGACGGCTGCCGAGCAGCTCAACTGGCTGGTCATGGGCGGACCGGTGAACCGCGCGATGATGCTCGGCGACGACGCCGTCCCCAGCACGGCCCAGCAGACCGCCCACGTCCGCGCCGCCGTCGACCTCCTCCTCGCCGCCCTGCGCACCCAGGAGCGGTGAGCATGCGTCCACAGCGGGCCACCCGGTGGACGCTCACTCACCGCTGCCCCGGCTCAGGCCTGTCACCGACCCACACGGGAGCATGACGACGGCCGCGTCTCCGGGAGGAGACGCGGCCGTGAGGGCAGTGAGGTCAGCGGGCGTCGAGGATGTCGACGACGAACACGAGGGTGTCGTCGCCACGGATGCCGGCGCGGGGGTTGCCGTTGGGGCCGTAGCCCTCGTGCGGCGGGATGCTGAGCAGCACGCGTGAGCCGACCGTGCGGCCCACGAGACCGGAGTCCCATCCACCGATGACACGGCCGATGCCGATCGGGAAGCCGATCGAGCTGCCGCGGTCGTAGGAGTTGTCGAACACGCTGCCGCCCCAGACCTGACCGAGGTAGTTGACCTCGATCGTCTGGCCGGCCTCGACGATCGCGCCGTCGCCCTCGGAGAGCACCTGCACCTCGAGCTCGGCGGGGGCGGGGTCGGCGGGGAAGGTCAGCTCCGGCTTGTCACCGAAGGAGCCGCTGGCAGTGGGAAGGGTCGAAGACATGCCGTCCACCTTACGGGGGTCCGACGATCGCACCGCGTCCGACCGGTCCTGGTCCACGACCCCACCCACGGCCGGAGACTGGAAGGATCGCGACGTGCGCCCGCTCCCCGACGTCCCGACCGGTCTGTCCGCCCGTGCCGTGACGGCGGACGACGTCTCCGGGCTGGTCGCG
>JBMDXU010000038.1:0-8859 GCA_048594485.1 Pseudactinotalea sp.
GCCATCGAGAACGACTTGGTCATCGAGTACAGCTCGACGGCGACCTCGGTCGCCCCCTCGCACTGCATGATCGACGGCGGCTGCCAGCCGTCGAAGCACATGTCGGCGTAGGCGAGGTCGTGGACGAGCACGACGTCGCGCTCGCGCGCCCAGTCGACCAGCCGCTGCAGGTCGGCGAGCTCGACCGTCGTCGTCGTCGGGTTGTGCGGGAACGACAGCACCACGACCCGCGGCTTGGGCCAGCCGAGGTCCCACGCCTCCATCACCCGGTCGATGTAGCCGGCGCCGTCGGTGCCGTCGCCGATGGGGACCTGGCGCGCGTCGGCGCCCGCGAAGTAGGGGCCCCAGATGTGGATCGGGTAGCTCGGCGTGGGCACGATCGCGGCGTCGCCGGCCTGCAGCAGCACCCACATCAGGTGGCTGAAGCCCTCCTTCGCGCCGATCGTGGAGATCACCTCGTGATCGGGGTCGAGCGTGACGCCGAACCGGCGCTGGTAGAGGTTGGCCACCGCGAGCCGCAGGTTCGGGATGCCGCGGGACGAGGAGTAGCGGTGGTTGCGGGTGTTCTGCGCGGCCTCGGCGAGCTTGTCGACGGCGATCTGCGGGCTCGGCAGGTCGGGGTTGCCGAACCCGAGGTCGACGACGTCGCGCCCGGCTCGGCGGGCGTCCAGCTTGAGCCCGTCGATGATGGTGAACACGTACGGCGGCAGGCCGTTGATCCGGCGGAACTCCATGAACGTGAAGGCTACCGGCGGGACAGCGCCCACAGCCGCGCCGCACCGACCAGCGGCGATCTCGTCGTCCCGACCGACCCGCCGCCTACCGTGGGGGCATGAGCAGCGAGCGGACACCGTCGCGACGCGGCCTGATCGTCGTCGACGTGCAGCCCACCTTCTGCGAGGGCGGCGCCCTCGCCGTCGACGGCGGGAACGCGGTGGCCGAGGCCGTGGCCGGTTTCGCGGCGGCCCGTCGGGGCGACTACGACGTCGTCGTCACGACGCAGGACTGGCACATCGACCCGGGCACCCACTTCAGCGACCACCCCGACTTCGTCGACACGTGGCCGCCGCACGGCGTCGCCGGCTCCGACGAGGCCGAGCTGCACCCGGCGCTGGCGGACCTGGCGCCGGACATCTCCGTCAAGAAGGGTCGGTACGAGGCGGCGTACTCGGGGTTCGAGGGTGTCGACGTCGCAGGTCGACCTCTCGACGCCCTGCTGGCGGCACGCGGCATCGAGTCCGTGGACGTCGTGGGCATCGCCGAGTCGCACTGCGTCAAGCAGACGGCGCTCGACGCCGTCGCGCACGGTCTGCGCACCCGGGTGCTCACCGATCTGACGGTCCCGGTGACCCCCGACCAGGGGGCGGCCGCACGCGAGGAGATGTCGCGCGCAGGCGTCCGGCTCGTCAGCTCGGGCGAGGCGTTCTCCTGAGCGGTCCCGTCTGAGCGGTCCCGTCGCGCGTCAGCTGGTGGCGCCCGCGATCGCCACGACGATGCCGATCACGACGATGACGACCCCGATGAACTGCATCGGGATCCAGAAGAGCGTGTGGATGTTCCGCAGCTTCTTCGTGACCTGAGCCGACTCCTGCGCGAGCATCTGGTCGGCCTGGGCCTGCGCCTCCGCGTGCGAGGACGGGACGATGCCGGGCGCGGGCTGGAACCGCCCGGCTGCGACCGCCTGCTGCAGCTCGGCCTGCCGCTGCGCGATCCAGGTCTGCGCCTTCTTCTGCGGGTTGATCACGTTGAGGTACCAGCCGAGCGCGGCGGTGGCGACACCGCCGATCGCCAGCCCGACGCCGATCAGCGTCACGTTCCCCTCGTCGCCCGCGAGCGAAGCGAGCCCCGTCCCCAGCAGTGCTCCCAGGGCGCCCAGGATGACGGCCAGGAACCCGAAACCTCTCCACACGATCATGCGGGGGAGACTATCGACTCCGCGCGGTGCCTCAGCACCGCGGATTCCGTGGTGCTCAGCCCTCGATCTGACGCGGCGGCGCCGCGTCGTCGGCCTGCTCGGCGATGAACGCCGCGAGGATCTCGCCGCGCACCGCGGTCACCTTCGCCCGCAGCGCCTTCACCTCCGCGCGGGAGGCACTGCTGGCGAGCATCGCCGCCGCGTGATCGAGGTTGTCGAGCTGCCGCGACCACGCTCGAGCACGGCCCGCCTCGGCGGCGTCGTCGGCGCTCGCGGTCAGGTACTCCACCTGCTCCCGCAGCACCGCGATCGTCTCGCGCAGTCCGGCCGGCCCGCTCGTGCGCTTCTTCACGAGCTTCGTCACGGTGTCCTGCACGGAGGTGGCGATCTCGGGGTGGTCCTTGAGGTACTTCGCCACCACCGGGCCCGCGGTTCCCACGATCGTGGCGACGGTCTTGACGAGGTTGCGTCGGTCCATGGCCATCAGCGGTCCTCCCGTGGGGTTGCGTCACGATAACCCGGGCCGGCGCGCGCGATCACCGGGTGGTGTCGCGCGCGGCGAGCGCCGCCTGGTACAGCTCGCGCTTGCTGGCCCCGGTCCGGTCGGCCACCGCCGCCGCGGCATCCTTCAGCCGCTCCCCGCGTGCGACACGCTCCAGCACGTCGCCGACGTGGTCGGCGGCCTCGCCCTGCTCGACCGGCGCCCCCGCGACGACGACGGTGATCTCGCCCCGGACGCCGTCGGCGGCCCACGCCGCGAGATCGACCAGCGGTCCGCGCCGCACCTCCTCGTAGGTCTTGGTGAGCTCGCGGCAGACGGCGGCACCGCGGTCGGCGCCGAAGGCCTCGCTCATCGCGGCGAGCGTGTCGGCGATGCGGTGCGTCGCCTCGAAGACCACCATCGTCCGGGGTTCGCCGGCGAGGTCGGCCAGCGCACGGCGTCGCTCCCCCGGTCGGCGCGGGAGGAAGCCCTCGAAGCAGAACCGGTCGGTCGGCAGCCCGGACAGGGCGAGAGCCGCCAGCACCGCGCTCGGTCCGGGTACCGCGGTGACCGCGATCCCGGCGTCGACGGCGGCCCGCACCACCCGGTACCCGGGGTCGGAGACGCCGGGCATCCCGGCGTCGGTCACGACGAGGACGGTCTGCCCGACGGCGGCCGCCTCGACGAGGTCCGCGGCTCGCGCGCTCTCGTTGTGCTCGTGATAGCTGACCAGCCGGCCGCCGATCTCGACTCCGACACGTGCGGCGAGCGACCGCAGCCGGCGGGTGTCCTCGGCTGCGACGACATCGGCCTGCGCCAGCAGCGTCAGCAGACGAGGCGGTGCATCGGCCGCGTCTCCGATCGGGGTGCCTGCCAGCACGATCCGACCGGTGCCGCGTCCCGGGCTCGACTCCACCCGTCGAGTCTGCCAGCCGTGGCGCACGTCGTGACACGGACGCTCGGAGCAGGGACCTCGGTCCCGGGAATCCGGGCACCGGGAGGGCCACACTCATGGTGAGGCCTCAACCACATCCCACCTCCTGCTAGGACACGTCATGAGCACCTCGGCCACCACCACCTCCGCCACCGCGTCCGACGCCGTGGTCACCCAGGAGTCCGTCGTCACCAGCCCCCTCGCCCGCAGGGTGCTGGCGGTCGCCCGGATCGTCATCGGCTTCTTCTTCCTCTGGCCGTTCCTCGACAAGCTGGTCGGCCTGGGCTTCACCACCCCGTCCGAGCGCGCCTGGATCAACGGCGGCACCCCCGCCCAGGGCTTCCTCGACAACCTCGACCCCGCGCAGCCGCTCGCGGGACTGTTCCAGTCGCTCTTCTCCAACCCGGTCGGCGACGCGGTGTTCATGGTCGCCCTGCTCGGCATCGGCGTCGCCATGATCACCGGAGCCGGCGTCCGGCTCGCCGGCGTCGGCGGTGCGCTCCTCATGGCGTTCATGTACGCGGTCACCCTGCCGTGGATCGGCGAGCCGACCACCAACCCCGTGCTCGACTCGCACTGGGTGGAGGGCATGCTGCTGCTGATCGCGGCCGCCACCCTGTCCGGCGACACCTGGGGCCTCGGCCGCTGGTGGGCGCACACCGGGATCGTCCGCCGGTTCGGCTGGCTGCGCTGACCTCAGGCACCAGCCGCACGCCAGAGCCCCCGACGGTAACCGTCGGGGGCTCTCGTGCGTCCAGGGCCGGGGCACGACCGAGACGACCGCCTCAGTCCTGCGGGACCTCCATCCGACCCCACGGGCTGCCGTACGCGGTGAGCAGGTCGAGGAACGGCTGCGGCGCAAACGCCTCCGGGCCGAGCACCCCGCTGCCCGACCACGTGCCCGCGGCGAGCAGCTCCAGCGCGACGACCGGGTTGATCGCGGTCTGCCACACCACGCACTGGGGCCCGTACTCGGCCATCGACCACTCGTTGTCGACCACGTGGTAGAGGTAGGTCGACCGAGGCTGCCCGTCCGTGCCGGTGCCTCGCACCCAGACCCCCGCGCACGTCTTGCCGGTCATCTGCGGCCCGATCGTGGCCGGATCGGGGAGGGCGGCCGCGACGACGTCGCGCGGCGCGACCTCGACCGCGCCGACCTTGAGCTTCCTGGTCGAGTCCAGGCCGAGGGTGTGCAGGGTCTTGAGGACGCCGATGAACTCCTCGCCCAGCCCGTACTTGAAGGTCACACGCTCGCAGTCGATCCACCGTGGCATGAGGAGCACCTCCTCGTGCTCGACGTTGACGCACTCGACCGGCCCGATCCCCTCGGGGAAGTCGAACACCTCGGGCTCGGAAAACGGCGGCGTCGTGAACCACCCGCCGTCGGCCTCGTCGCGTCGGCCGCGCTCCCAGATCACCGGCGGGTTGAGGCACTCCTCGATGGTGGTCCAGATGGAGAAGGACGGCGCGAAGATCTCGTTGCCCTCGGCGTCGTGGACGGCGAGGTTCGCGCCGTCGCGGGTGCCGAGCTCGTCGATGTGCGAGAACAGCTCGTCGGAGGCGTACCGCGCGAACACGTCGGACAGCCCCGGCTCGACACCGATGCCGACCAGCGCCAGCCGGCCGGCGTCCTCCCACTGCGCGGCCTTCGCGAACTGCTCGTCGCCGAGCTTGACACCCACCCTGCTGTACGGGTGCTCGGGGTGCCGGGTGGACAGGCTCATCGCCATGTCGAGATAGTCCGCACCGGCGGCGAACGCACCGTCGAAGATCGGCATCACGAAGCGAGGGTCGACGGCGTTCATCACGTGCGTGATGCCGTGCTCGCGGCAGAGCGCGGCGACCGACTCGGGGGCGGACGCGTCGACCTGGGCGGCGACGAACCGGTCGTCGACGGCGTCGGCGGCTCGCCGGGCGCGCGCCTCGTCGTAGTCGGCGACGACCACGAGCTCGAAGAAGTCGCGACGGGCGGCGATCGCGGTGAAGGCGCCACCGACGCCGCCCGCACCCACCAGAAGGATCCTCATGCGCTGCTCCTCTGCTCGCGGTGCGCGCACTCTATCCAAGGCGAAGCGGAATCTGTAGGGTTCCCAGGCATCACCCACGGATCTCGCAGCCACCCGGCTGCCCGAGGTCGAGATCCGTGGCCTCTTCCAGGAGGCCCGATGACCGACGCCGCACTGCCCGCCGGGTCGCCCGAGCCGGCCGGTGAGCCGAGACGCTCCGACGGCTCGCACGAGGAGGGGGCCGGGCTGAAGGCGGGAGCGATCAGCTTCTTCGACGCCCTCGTGATCGGTCTCGCCGCCACCTCGCCCGCGTACACGCTGGCCGCGATCATCGGTGGCCTGGTGCTGTTCGTCGGTGTCCATGCCCCGGGCATCATGCTCGCGAGCTTCGTCCCGATGCTGCTCATCGCGTCGGCGTTCTACTACCTCAACACCGTCGACCAGGACTGCGGCACGACGTTCTCCTGGGTCACGAGGGCGATGGGGCCCTGGTTCGGCTGGATCGGCGGCTGGGCGATCGCGATGACCGGTGTGCTCATCATCGGCTCGCTCGCCGAGGTCGGGGTGCGGTACACGTTCCTCACCTTCGGCCTCGAGGACGCCGCGTACAACACGTGGCTGGTGCGGATCCTCGCCGTCGTCCTCATCGTCGTGATGACGGCGATCTGCGTCTGGGGCACGGAGCTGTCGGCCAAGCTGCAGAACGCCCTGATCGTGTTCCAGGTGCTCTCGCTGCTGGCGTTCGCGGTGGTCGCGCTGGTGCAGGTCGCCAACGGGACGTCGCCGTTCGAGTCGATCACGCCGTCGTGGGACTGGCTCAACCCGTTCGGCGGTGGGTGGGCCGGCGTGACCGGCGGCCTGCTCCTGGGTGTGTTCGCCTACTGGGGCTGGGAGTCGGCGGTGAACCTCACCGAGGAGACCACCGACTCGGCATCCGCTCCCGGCAAGGCCGCCATCTGGTCCACCGTCGTCCTGGTCGTGACCTACCTGTCGGTCGCGATCGCCGTCGTCGCCCTCGCGGGCACGACGTTCCTCTCCGACAACGCCGGCGAGGAGGACGCGATCTTCCAGATCCTGGCGAGCGAGTCGATGGGCCCCTGGGCCTGGGTGGTGATGGTGTCGGTGGCGACGTCGGCCATCGCGTCGACCCAGACCACGATCATCCCCGCCTCGCGCACCGGGCTGAGCATGGCGCGACGCAAGGCCCTGCCGGCAATGTTCGGCCGCATCCACCCGCGCTTCCGCACCCCTGACGTCTCGACGTGGTGGGTGGCCGGCATCGCGATCGTCTACTACCTCGTCCTCGCCACGCTGAGCGAGACGGCCCTGTGGGACTCGCTCACCGCGCTCGGCCTGCTCATCGCCTTCTACTACGCGCTCACCGGGATCGCGTGCGCGATCTACTTCCGCAAGCGGCTGACCGCCAGCGTCAAGAACTTCGTGCTCATCGGCGTCGGCCCGGTGCTCGGGGCCCTCATGCTCGCCTGGCTGCTCGTGCAGGCCGTGATCGACTACGGCAACCCCGAGAACTCCTACACCGAGACGTCCTGGTTCGGGCTGGGCCCGCCGCTGGTCATCGGCATCGGCATCTTCGTGACCGGCGTGGTGATCATGATCGTCTGGTACTTCCGCGACCGACGCTTCTGGGACGAGCGGCCGAGCACCGTCGACGAGGACCTCGCGCGTGGTGCGCTCGAGGTGGAGGAGGACATGAAGGCATGAGCAGCGTGGTTCTCGGGTACGACGAGTCGCCGGGCGCAAGGGCCGCGCTGGCCGCCGCGATCAGCGTCGCGAAGCGGTACGGCGAGCAGCTCGTGATCGTGTACGGCACCGCTCCCCCGGGCTCGCTCGGCGAGGAGTACCGCAGCCACCAGGAGGCGCTGGAGCAGATCGGGCGCACGGCCGTCGGACACGCCGTGGAGGAGGCGGAGGCCGCGGGGGTCGAGGCCGTCGTCGAGCTGGTGTCGGCCAAGCCCGTCGACGCCCTCGTCGAGCAGGCGGAGGCGAAGGATGCCAGCGTGATCGTCGTCGGCACCTACGGCGAGAGCCCGATGCGCGGCGCGATCCTCGGGTCGACCCCGCACAAGCTGTTGCACGTCAGCCGGTGGCCGGTGCTCTGCGTGCCCGCGCCGGAGTGAGCAGCCCGGGCGCATGAGCACGGATCGCGACCACCTGTGGTTGCACTTCACGCGGATGGCGGGGGCGGCCCACGCACCGGTCATCGTCCGCGGCGAGGGCGCCTACGTCTTCGACGCCCAGGGGCGTCGGTATCTCGACGGACTGGCCGGGCTGTTCGTCAGCCAGCTCGGCCACGGGCGGGAGGACCTGGCCGACGCCGCCGCTCGCCAGGCCCGTGAGCTCGCCTTCTTCCCGCTGTGGTCGTACGCGCACCCCAGCGCGATCGAGCTCGCCGACCGGGTGGCCGCGGCCGCGCCCGAGGGCCTCGACCGGGTCTTCTTCACCAGCGGCGGCGGCGAGGCCGTCGAGAGCGCCTGGAAGCTCGCGAAGAACTACTTCAAGCTCGTCGGCAAGCCGCTCAAGCACAAGGTGATCAGCCGCGCCGTCGCCTATCACGGCACCACGCACGGTGCGCTCTCGATCACCGGGCTGCCGCCGCTGAAGCAGATGTTCGAGCCGCTGGTGCCCTCGACCTTCCGGGTGCCGAGCACGAACCTGTACCGGGCGCCGGTGCACGGCGACGACCCGGTGGCGTTCGGGCGCTGGGCGGCCGACCAGATCGCGGTGGCGATCGAGCAGGAGGGCCCCGACACGGTCGCCGCGGTCTTCCTCGAACCGGTGCAGAACGCCGGCGG
Organism: Pseudactinotalea sp.; assembly: GCA_048594485.1. Lineage (GTDB taxonomy): Bacteria > Actinomycetota > Actinomycetes > Actinomycetales > Beutenbergiaceae > Pseudactinotalea. The sequence continues at coordinate 8,150 of JBMDXU010000038.1, forward strand.
CTGCTTCCCGCCGCCACCGGGGTACTTCCAGCGCGTGCGCGAGATCTGCGACGTCTACGACGTGCTGCTCGTCAGCGACGAGGTGATCTGCGCCTTCGGGCGACTGGGGCACATGTTCGGCGCGGAGCGTTACGGCTACCGCCCCGACATCATCACCTGCGCCAAGGGCATCACCTCCGGGTACACCCCGCTCGGGGCGATGATCGCCGACGAGCGGCTGTTCGAGCCGTTCCGGGAGCCGACGACGATGTTCGCCCACGGCTACACGTTCGGCGGCCACCCGGTGTCGACAGCGGTGGCGCTCGCCAACCTGGAGGCGTTCGAGCGCGAGGGGGTGCTCGCGCACGTGCGGGCCACCGAGGGGGCGTTCCGGTCGACCCTCGAGCGGCTGCTCGACCTGCCGATCGTCGGCGACGTCCGTGGCGACGGCTTCTTCTACGGCATCGAGCTCGTCAAGGACAAGGCCACGAAGGCGACGTTCGACGAGGCCGAGAGCGAGCGCCTGCTGCGCGGGTTCCTGTCCGGGGCGCTCTTCGAGGCCGGCCTGTACTGCCGCGCCGACGACCGTGGCGACCCGGTGATCCAGCTCGCGCCGCCGCTCATCTGCGACCAGCAGCACTTCGACGAGATCGAATCGGTCCTCCGCGACGTGCTGACCATGGCAGGGTCACGGCTGTGACACCGGACGACGTCGACAAGGCGATCATCGC
>JBMDXU010000039.1:0-6589 GCA_048594485.1 Pseudactinotalea sp.
CCCCCCCACGACCGTGCGGCAGCGCCGGGAAGCCGCAATCGCGCGGGCCGGCACCGGTCCGTGGCACGATCACGGCGTGAGCAAGCGAGCGACGGCGGTGCCGGGGACCGTCCGGATCACCGACGTCGCCAGCGCCGCCGGGGTGTCCAGTGCCACCGTCTCCCGCGTGCTCAACGGCGCCGCGACGGTCGACCCGGCGATGGCCGAACGGGTGCGCGACGTGGCGCGCGAGCTCGGATACGTGCCGAACCCCAGCGGGCGGGCGCTGCGCCGTCAGCGCACCGATGTCTGGGCGGCGATCGTCTCGGACCTCCAGAACCCGTTCTTCACCTCGCTGGTCGCCGCCGTCGAGCACGTCGCGGTGAGGTCGGGTCACTCGGTGATGCTGTGCAACACCGACGAGCAGATCGACCGCGAGCGCGGCTATCTGCAGACGGCGATCGCGCAGCGGATGGCCGGCGTGGTCGTGTCCGTGACCTCGGAGCAGGAGTCCTCGCTGGCGGCGCTGCTGGCGTCGCGGGTGCCGACCGTCGCCGTCGACCGCCGGGTGCGCGACTTCCCCGGTGACACGATCCTGCTCGACAACGTCCGGGCGGGCCGGATGGCCGTGCAGCACCTGCTCGAGCTCGGGCACCGCGACATCGTCTGTCTCGCCGGGCCTTCGGGTGTTAGCACCACCGAGGACCGCCTCCGCGGCGCGCTCGACGCCATGGACGAGGCCGGCATCCCGCACGACGACCGTCGGATGCTCCGGTCCGACCTGCGGCCCGACGGCGCCGAGGCGACCGTGGCGGAGCTGCTGCGCGGCGCTCGCAGGCCCGACGCGATCTTCGCCACGAACGGACCGGTGACCACCGGCGCCTATCGCGCGATCCAGGACAGCGGGCTCACCATGCCCGACGACATCTCGCTCGTCGGTGTCGACGACGACCCGTGGACGCAGATGGTGCGCCCCGCCGTCACGCTGGTGGCGCAGCCCGTCGAGGAGATGGGGGAGCGCGCGGCCGAGCAGCTGCTGCTGCGCGGCACCGAACCCGACGCCCCGGCCCTCCACCTGCTGCTGACGCCGCGCCTGCTCGTGCGCGAGAGCTCGGGCCCACGCACCGCCCCTCGCTGACCCGCCCCACGCCGTCTCGCCGGAGTCGGCCAGACGGCGTGACCAACCTGTGACGACGGTGGGCTTCCCTCGCAAGCAGAAATCGATTACTGTGCTCAGAAATCGATTCCTGACGTCGTGGAGGACACAGGCATGGTCGAGGACGACCTGTACGCCGCGGTCGCGGTCGGTGTGCGCGCGCTCGAGATCGAGGCGGCGGCCATCGCCGCCGCGACGGAGCGCATCGCGCCGGACCTGCGCGCCGCGGCGGCGCTGATCCGCGGAGCCGGCGGCCGCGTGCTCGTCTCCGGGATCGGCAAGTCGGGACACGTCGCGGCCAAGATCGCCGCAACCCTGGCCTCCACCGGCACCCCGGCCCAGTTCGTGCACTCGTCCGAGGCGTTGCACGGCGACTCGGGCATGGCGACGCCGTCCGACGTCGCGATCCTCATCTCCAACTCCGGCGAGACCGCCGAGGTCAACCAGTTCGCCGGCATGCTCGGCCGGTGGGGCGTGCCGATGATCGCGATGACGCGGAATCCGACCTCGACGCTCGCCCGACTGTGCGACGTGCACCTGGACATCAGCGTCGATCGTGAGGCCGACCCGCTCGGTCTGGCCCCGACGTCGTCGACCACGCTGACGATGGCGATCGGCGACGCGCTCGCCGCCGTCCTCATGACGCTCTCCGGTTTCACGCCCGAGCAGTTCGCCGAGCGCCATCCCGGTGGATCCCTCGGCGCGCAGCTGGGGGTGGCGCCGTGAGCGCCGCTGTCGCGCCGCGGGTGTGCGTGCTGGCGTCCTTCATGTACGACCTCGTCGCCACCACCACGGTGCGCCCGCGGCCGGGCGAGACCGTCGTCGGCACGAGCTTCGAGACGTTCGTCGGTGGCAAGGGCTTCAACCAGGCCGTCGCGGCCCGCCGTGCCGGCGCCGATGTCAGCGTGATCGGGCGCCTGGGGGACGACGGGTTCGGCGACGAGTTCCGCACCTTCCTGCACGACGAGGGGATCCGTGCCGAGCACGTGCTCGCCGACGCCGGGTCCGGCACGGGTGTCGGGCTCCCGGTCGTCGAGTCCGGCGGTCAGAACTCGATCGTCATCGTGCCGCGGGCCAACCTGCGCGTGACTCGTCACGACGTCGCCGCCGCCTCCGCCGTCATCGCCGCGGCCGACGTCCTGCTGGTGCAGCTCGAGCTGCCGATGGACACGACCCTCGCGGCCGTCCGGCTCGCGCACGGCGCCGGCGTGCGCGTGCTGCTCAACCCCGCCCCCTACGTCGAGCTGCCCGCCGACCTGCTCGCGATGGTCGACGTTCTCGTCCCGAACGAGGGCGAGCTGCGCGAGCTCGCCGGGGCCGACGCCGACCGCCCGATCCAGCAGGTCGCGCAGGAGTTCTGGTCCGGCCGTCGTGGCGCCCTCGTCGTCACCCTGGGGGAGCGTGGTGTCCTCGTGCTCGACGGCGACCGCGCACCCGAGCTGGTCGACGCGATCGGTGTCGACGCCGTCGACACCATCGGTGCCGGGGACACCTTCTGCGGCAACCTCGGCGCCCGGCTCGCCGCGGGGGACGACCTCCGCACGGCCGTCGTCGTGGCGAACGCGGCGGCGGCGCTCAGCGTGCAACGCCGCGGCGGTGCGCCCGCCGCACCCCGCGCCGCCGAGACCGCCGACCTCGTCCAGCGCACTCAGCCCGCGCTCGCCAGCCGAGTCTGAACCGACCCGACCCACCCGATCAGGAGAGCATCGATGACGACGCACCCCACCGCCGTCGGCGGCACCGGCCGCTACGGGAGCTACGGCAGCAGCCTGCGGGACCTGCCGCGGCTGCGCGAGCACCGGCGGATGCGGGTGTCGAGCTGGGACACGACCGGGGGCAACGACGACCGGCTGCACCTGCAGCCGGGAGAGACCCTCACGCTCGCCGACATCGCCGGCGCCGGCTCGGTCAACCACATCTGGGTGACGGTCGCGCCGCTCGAGCCCGCCGGGCCCGAGACCGCGGACCAGGACTTCCTGCGCAAGCTCGTGCTGCGGATCTTCTGGGACGGCGCGGACGAGCCCAGCGTGCTCGTCCCGCTCGGCGACTTCTTCGGCGTCGGGCACGGCCGCACCGTCAACTTCTCCTCGGCGCCGCTGCAGATGAGCCCCGAGGACGGCAAGGGCTTCAACTCCTTCTTCCACATGCCGTTCGCCGAGGGAGCACGGTTCGAGCTGACGAGCGAGTGCGAGTCCGAGGCGCTCGCGTTCTACTACTACATCGACTACGACGCGTTCGCCGAGCTCGAGCCGGGCCTCGGACGGTTCCACGCCAGCTGGCACCGCGAGAACCCGACGGGCGGCGTCGCGCAGGCGTCGATGACGAACTCCGAGTTCCTCTTCGGGGGCGAGAACATCGGCGGGGACGGCAACTACACGATCCTCGACACCGTCGGCCGAGGGCACTACGTCGGGTGCGTCCTCAACGTGACCAACCTGCGGCACACCCCCGACTGGAACTGGTACGGCGAGGGCGACGACATGATCTTCGTGGACGGAGAGCCGTGGCCGCCCCGTCTGCACGGCACCGGGACCGAGGACTACTTCAACACCGCATGGTGCCCGTCGCAGGCGTACGCCTCGCCCTATCACGGCATCACGCTGCCGGGCGGGGAGAACTGGTCCGGTCAGATCTCGATGTACCGGTTCCACATCGAGGACCCGGTGACCTTCACCAGCTCGATCAGGGTGACGATCGAGCACGGGCACGACAACAAGCGCAGCGACGACCTCTCCTCGGTCGCCTACTGGTACGCCGAGGAGCCTGCACGCGGGCTCACGCTCCTGCCGGTGCAGGCTCGGCTGCCGAGGCTCGGATGAGGGGGCGTGCCGTCATGACTGCCATCGTCGCCGCCGGAGCCACGGCGCTCGCCGCCTGCGCGGGCTCCGACCAGGGCAGCACCGCGATCGACACCGACACCGACAAGCCGTTCGTGATCGACGGCGTCACCGACGTCACGCAGATCGCCCAGCTCACCGGGCCCGGTGCCATCAACGACACCGAGGCCGTCGCCGTGGCCGGCACCGACCTGGGATCGATGATCAACGTCGGGGACCGGACCTACTTCGTCTTCGGCGACACGTTCGGCACACGCGAGCCGGACGCCTTCGGTGGTGGTGGCGGCAACTGGCGCTCCAACGCGATCGCCTACACGACCGACGACGACCCGACCGATGGCATCACGTTCGACGGCTGGGTGCTCGACGACGTCGGCCTGGCCGCGGAGGTCGCCGTCGGCGACAAGGACGCCAACACCGGCGACGGCGAGGTGACCAAGATCCCCACGTACGGGTTCGCCGTCGACGGCGCCATCTACCTCTTCTACATGTCGGTGAGCTACTGGGGCGAGGCCGGCCAGTGGGACGCCAACCACGCCGGGCTCGTCCGCAGCACCGATGACGGCGTCACTTGGGAGGTGCTCGACGCCCCGCAGTGGCCGGGCGACTCGAACTTCGTCCAGATCGCGACCGCCACCGTGACGGAGGGCGGTGAGGAGTACGTGTACTTCTGGTCGATCCCGTCGGGCCGGTTCGGCGGCGTCCAGCTGATGCGGGTCGCGGCGACGCAGGAGGCGGTCGAGGATCTCGGCGCCTACACCTATTTCACCGGCACCGACGACGACGGCGCACCGATCTGGTCCGACGACATGACCTCGGCGACGACGGTCCTGCCGGGCACCATCGGCGAGCTGTCGGTGGTGTGGTCGCCCACGCTCGAGCGTTGGCTGATGAGCTACTCGACCGACGGCGACGCCGTCCTCAGCGAGGGCATCACACCCTGGGGGCCGTGGAGCGAGCCGCACGTGCTCACCACGCAGGCCGAGACCCCCGGTCTCTACAGCCCCTACATGAACCCCCGGTACGTCAGCGAGGACGGCCTCACCGTCTACTTCGCGCTGTCGATCTGGGGCCCCTACAACGTGTACTGGTACAGCGCCCGGTTGGAGACCGCCGAGGGCTGACGAGGACGTCACGACACCCCGCACCATCACGAGTCACCCACAGGAGGACACCATGACAAGGACGTTCAACAGGCGCACGCTCTTGACGGCGATCGGCGCCGCAGGCGCCGGCACGATGCTCGCCGGCTGCGGCTCGGGCACCCCGGGTCAACCGGCCGACAGCGGCGACAACGAGGGCAAGACGACCATCCAGTTCTGGCACCGGACCTTCACGCCGGTCGAGAACGAGTGGTACGCCAACATCGTCCAGCAGTTCAACGAGTCGCAGGACACGATCGTCGTCGAGGACACCGAGGTCCCCGCCGACTCCTGGGACCAGAAGATGAAGGCCGCGCAGGCGGCCGGCAACGCCCCGGACCTCTACACGCATGCCGGCAGCATCCAGGACGCCGTCAACGAGGGGCAGCTCCACGACCTCAACTCGATCGTCGACGAGGGCGTGCTCGCCGAGATCATCGACGCGGCGCTGCCGGTGTCGGAGATCGACGGCACGTTCTACGCCTACCCGCTGCTCCTCGAGGCGCAGACGGTCCTCTTCTGGAACAAGGACATGGTGGAGGCCGCCGGGCTCGACCCCGAGACCGGACCCGCCAGCTGGGACGAGCTGATGGACGCGTGCGCGGCCATCAAGCCCACCCTCGGTGAGGGGCAGTACTGCATCTCGCCTGCGCAGGACGCCGTCACGTTCGCCTGGTCGAGCGTGGGTCAGCAGTTCAACTTCTCCGGCCACACGGCGCTCACCGACGATTGGACCGCGCCGAACATCGACGACGACGGCTACCGCGAGCTGATGACTCGGTACCAGCAGCTCTGGGACAACGGTTACATGCCCAAGCAGCCGCTCGCCGCGTACGTCGAGGGCAGCGACTACGGCCAGGGCAAGGTCGCCTTCAAGGTGTCGGGCTCGTGGATGATGTCCGAGATCGGGTCCGACTACCCCGACCTGCTCGGCCGCACCGGCGTCGGCGCCTTCCCCGACGCGACCGGGTCGACCGGCCGCACCGCCAGCACCCTCGGCAACTTCAAGTGGGTCGTCGACGCGAAGTCGGCGAACGCCGAGGCCGCGGGCGCGTTCCTGCAGTGGGCTCTCGGCGGCGACCCGGAGAACCTCGTGCCGTTCTTCGTCGACACGCAGTTCACCAAGGTGCCGGTGCGACAGTCGGTGCAGGATGCCGTCGCCGGCAGCGAGGAGGCCGCGAACGCGCCGTGGTCGGAGGTCGTGACCAACGAGATCGCGCCCAGCGCGATCCCGGAGCCGCGGTACCCGTGGGACGTCTCGCTCGCCGTCGGCACGGCGATGGAGACCGTCATGAAGGGTGCGGCGTCGCTCGACGAGGCGCTCGCGACCGCGAAGGACTCGATCGCGACCGTGATCGAGCGCGACGGACTGGCCGACAAGGCCCCGCAGGACTGACACGGTGAGGTCTCGCCGGGGGCCGCCCCCCCGCGCGCCCCCCCCGGGGGGGGGGGGGGGGGGGGGGCGCCGCGATGGG
>JBMDXU010000004.1:0-17361 GCA_048594485.1 Pseudactinotalea sp.
TCGGTGAGCCCGAGCTGGTCGAGCACAGCCTCCACGCGTGTCCGCATGACGTCGCCGGGAAGGCCCAGCTGCTCGAGCGTGTAGGCGAGCTCCTCCTCGACCGTCCCGGTGACGAAGCCCGCCTCGGGGTTCTGCCCGACCACACCCACGACGTCCGCGAGATCGCGGGGACGGTGCTCGCGGGTGTCCCTGCCCGCCACCCGCACCGTGCCGCGCAGCTCGCCGCCGGTGCTGTGCGGGAAACGGCCGCAGATCGCGTCCAGCAGGGTCGTCTTGCCCGACCCCGTGCCACCGACGACCAGCAGCAGCTCACCGGGCCCGACGGCGAGACGGACGTCGGAGAGCACCGGCACGTCCGCACCGGAGTGGGTGAGCGTGACTCCGTCGACCTCGATCACGCGACCACCACGGTGCGAGCGCGGTGCGCCACCAGCAGCGGCATCGCCGCCAGCGCGGCGACGGCGAACGCCTCCCACGGCACCGGCGGCGACCCTGGTACGCCACTCACCCGCAGTGACGGGCTCGCCAGCGCGAGCAGCCCTGCCGCCAGCCCGCTGCCGACCACGAACCACTCCCGCCCGCCCCACACGTCCGGTCGGTACCGCGTGCGGCGCGACCGGCGCCCGGCCACGACCGCCGCGGCTGCGGCGACCACCGCTCCCCCGGCCAGCACCGGCAGCCCCAACCAGGCGGGAGCCTGCGCGTCGAGGAGCCCGTAGCTGCCGATCATCGCCGCCGCGAGGGCGACGGCGAGCGCGGCCGGGACGTCGCGACTGCCGGACTCCACGCGCGCGTACCCGCGTGAGTCCATCGACGCGGCCATCGCCAGTGCGTGGTCGAGCGCGTCCGCCAGCACGGGCACGACGGTGGCGCGCATCCCCCGCCACCCGGTCCCGGGCAGCCCGCGCAGCCGCTGCGCCCGCCGCACACGCGCGAACGAGGTCACCAGCCGGGGCGCCACCGTCACCGCCACGACCACCGCGGTGCCGATCGGGTGCAGTGCCGCGGGGAGCGAGCGCAGGGCGCGGACCGGGTCGGTCAGCGCGTTGGCCGCGCCCACGCACAGCAGCAGCGCGCCGAGAGCCAGCCCCGAGTAGAGCGCACCGAGCAGGCCGCCCAGCCGTACCGGACCGAGCAGGGCGATGCCCCCGGCCCAGGCGGGCATCTCGACACCGGGCAGGTCCAGCAGCACCGGGCCGCCGCCGTCGAGCCCCACGAGGACGTGGAACACCACGCGGACGGCCACGACCACGCCGGCGAGCACGATGTAGCCGCCGAAGGCACGTCCCCACCGGTCGTCGCCGCGACCGCCGAGCACGACCGCGACGACCGCCAGCACGACGAGCACGATCGCGATCGGGTTGGTCGTCCGGGTGGTCGCCGCGGCGAGCGCGAGCGCCCAGCCCCACCACGCCAGCGGGTGCAGGGACCGGACCGGTCCGCGAACGCGCTCGGCGGCGACCGTGCTCATGAGGTCGAGCCGGCACCCCGTCGACGGATCACCAGACCGACGACGACGCCGATCACGACCACGCCCAGCGCCACCCCCAGGACCGGGCCGGGGCCGCTCCCGCCGTCCGCGTCGGCCCCGGCGTCCGTGGTGGCCTCGGCGGAGGCGGAGGTCTGCTCGCTCTCGTCCGCTCCGTCGGTCGACGTGTCGTCACGCGTCGTCGCCCCGTCGCCCGTCGTCGTCTCGTCACTCGGCTCCGACGTCGCGGCGTCGGTCGAGGTGACGGCCTCGCTGCCCGGCAGCGGCGGTGGCGCGGATCCGTCGTTGTACCGCCACCCCTCGATGCCGCCCGGCGTCGGGTCGTACTCGTCGGCGCCGACCGTCGAGGCGGCCCAGTCGCCGTCGACCACCTGCCAGTAGGCCCAGTAGCTGCCCTCGAAGGCGCCGCACGGGTCGTCGGGGAGCCCGTCGATGGCGCAGATCAGCCCCGAGTCGTCGTCGGTGCTCGTGAACCCCGCCAGCTCGAGCGCGTCCCGACCGGTCTCGGGGTCCTCCTCGACGCAGGCCGACTCGACCTCGCCCCCGATGTCGGTGAAGTCGACGACGACGGTGACACCGTCGGTGCACTCGGCCACGGTGTCGGCGCTCGCCGGAGCGGCTGCGGCGAGTGCGCCGGCGAGGAGCGCGCCGCCGCCCAGGACGACGGTCAGGACGGATCGGACGGTTCTCATGTCGACCTCTCGGCAGGGTCGGCCACGGCGCAGCCCAGCGGGACGGCCGCCGAGGCGCCGTCGTCGTGAGCCCTGCCGCAGACCTCGGCGGTGGAATCCTCTCGCTCCGGGCAGGCGATCCGGCTCATCGACTCGGTCGATCCACGGTTGCGGGTCAGCGTCGGGTTTCGACCGACTTCCCCTGACCCCGGTGCGCGTGTGCAGTTGTGGGGCTCATTGTGCCCGCCCCACGCGGCGCCGGTGCACCGTTCGTGCCGGTCGCAGCCGTGCCCCGCCGCCCGCCGCACCGCCCACCTGGCATGCTCGGGGCATGGCGAGCGTCTACACGCGCACTGGCGACGACGGCACGACCGGTCTCTTCCACGGTGGTCGGGTGAGCAAGGCCGCGGCGATCGTCGACGCCTACGGCGCCGTCGACGAGACGACGGCGATGCTCGGGCTGGCCCGGTCCGGCTGCGCCGACCCGGCGCTGGCGGAGGAGCTCCTCGCGCTGCAGCGCGAGCTCTTCGTGCTGGGCGCCGACCTCGCCACCCACCCCGACCGCCGTGACGCGCTCGAGGACGGCGTGTCGCGTGTCACGACGGCGATGGTGCAGGACCTGGAACGGCGCATCGACAGCGAGCTCGAGCAACGGCCGCTCCGCCCCGTGTTCGTCGTCCCGGGGTCGACCCCGACCGAGGCGGCGATCGACGTCGCGCGCACGGTCGCGCGTCGGGCCGAGCGGCTCGTCGTCGCGGCGGCCGACGGCGGTGCGCACGTGAGCGAGGAGGCCCGCCGCTACCTGAACCGCCTCTCGGACCTGCTGTTCGTGCTCGCCCGCCGGGCGGCCTCCGACGTCGAGGAACCGGGCAGCCGTCCCTGACAGCCGATCGCGGGGCGGAAAGGCCTGGCAAACGGGTGCGGGACGGCGGCACCCCTCCTACCGTCGAGGTATGACGACCATCGGCGCTCAAGGATTCACGCTGCGGACCCGCTTCGCGGAGCTCGGCATCACCGAGACGTTCCGGCGGGTCGCGGAGATCGGCTACTCCTCGATCGAGATCTCCGCCGTCCCGATGACCCCGGAGAACATCGAGGAGATCGCGACGGCGTCCGCCGCGCACGGTGTCGCCGTCGACGCGACGAGCGCGCCGCTGCGCTCCGACGACGGCCACGACCTCACTCAGGACCCCGCCGGCGTCGCGTCCGCGGCCGTCCGCCTGGGCAGCGGCTTCGTCCGGATCGGCATGTTCGGCGCCGAGGCGTACGAGAACGCCGACACGCTGCGGGAGGCGGCGCGGCAGGCGAACGAGGCGGCTCCCGTGCTCGCCGACCAGGGGGTCACCCTCTGCTTCCACAACCACGCGATCGAGTTCGCGAAGGTCGACGGCGTCCGCGTGCTCGACCTCATCCTCGAGGCCGCTCCTCAGCTCCAGCTCGAGCTCGACGTGCACTGGGCGCACCGCGGCGGGCTCGACCCCGTGACGGCGCTGCGGCACTACGGCGACCGCGTCGAGCTCGTGCACCTCAAGGACTACCGGATCGCGCTCCCGTCGGCGCAGGCGTACGAGGCGTTCCGTGCGGGCGACCCGGGTCCGGTGCGCGAGGCGCTCACCGCCGTCCAGTTCGCCGAGGTCGGAGAGGGCAACCTCGACATGGCCGCGATCGTCCGCACCGCCGTCGAGATCGGCGCCCCGCACTGCTTCGTCGAGCAGGACCAGACCTACGGCCGCGACGAGTTCGACGCCCTCGCCCTCTCCTACCGCCACCTCACCGATCTCGGTTTCGCCGACCTGCTCTGACCCCCCTCCCCGGTTTCAACTGGTTTCCGGACAACGACGTTGTCCGGAAACCAGTTGAAACCCGGGTCAGGGGTGGGTCATCGACATCACGTCGAGGGCGGCGTCGAGCTGGTCGGGGGTCACCTCGCCGCGGTCGACGTAGCCGAGGTCCTCGACCGCCTCGCGGATGGTGAGGTTCTTCGCGACCGAGTGCTTCGCGATCTTCGCGGCCGCCTCGTAGCCGATGATGCGGTTGAGCGGGGTGACGATCGACGGCGACGACTCCGCGAGCTGGCGGCAGCGCTCCTCGTTCGCGGTCAGCCCGTCGACGGTCTTCGACGCCAGGGCACGGCTGGCGTTGGCGAGCAGGTTGATCGACTCCAGCAGGTTCCGCGCGAGCACGGGCAGCATGACGTTGAGCTCGAAGCTCCCGGACGCGCCCGCGAACGTGATGGTCGCGTCGTTGCCGATGACCTGGGCGCACACCATGAGGGTGGCCTCCGGGATCACCGGGTTGACCTTGCCGGGCATGATCGAGGAGCCCGGCTGCAGGTCGGGCAGCGCGATCTCGCCCAGGCCGGTGCGCGGGCCCGAGCCCATCCAGCGCAGGTCGTTGCAGATCTTCACGAGCGACACCGCGATGGTGCGCAGCGCGCCGCTGGTCTCCACGAGGGAGTCCTGCGCGCTCTGGGCCTCGAAGTGGTTCGGCGCCTCGGTCAGGGGCAGCCCGGTGTTGTCGGCCACGAGGGCGATGACCCGCTGCGGGAACCCCGCCGGGGTGTTGATGCCGGTGCCGACGGCGGTGCCCCCCAGCGGGAGCTCGGCCAGTCGCGGGAGGGCGGCCTCGACCCGCGCGATGCCGTTGCGGATCTGCTGCGCGTAGCCGCCGAACTCCTGGCCGAGCGTGACCGGCGTCGCGTCCATCAGGTGCGTGCGTCCGGACTTGACGACGTGGGCGAGCTCGGTCGCCTTCGACTCCAGCGACGTCGCGAGCTGCTCCAGACCGGGGATCAGCTCGCGGATGACGGCCTCGGTGGCGGCGACGTGGATCGACGCCGGGAACACGTCGTTGCTCGACTGACTCGCGTTGACGTGGTCGTTCGGGTGGACCTCGGTGCCGGCCTCGGTCGCCAGGGTGGCGATCACCTCGTTGGTGTTCATGTTCGAGGAGGTCCCCGACCCGGTCTGGAAGACGTCGATCGGGAAGTCGCCGTCGAACTCGCCGGCGATGACACGATCCGCGGCGGCGACGATCGCGTCGGCCTTCGCCTGGTCGATGACGCCGAGCTCGGCGTTCGCGAGCGCGGCGGCGCGCTTGATGTTGGCGAGCGCGGCGATGTGGTGCCGCGAGATCGGGACGCCGGAGATCGCGAAGTTCTCGACGGCGCGCTGCGTCTGGGCGCGGTACTTCGCGGCCACGGGGACGCGGACCTCCCCCATGGTGTCGTGCTCGATCCGGTAGTCCTGCCGCTCGTTCGTCATCGTCCGCTCCGTGGGGTGCTGGGCCGCACCGAGTATCCCACCGGCGCGCAGGTCTGCCCGCCCTCGACCGTGGCGACGACCGACCCGCGCTGGGAGAATGGGAGGGTGAGCGACCACCATCAGCCGCCCTACGGCGCAGCGCCCGGCAGCGGTGCGCACGCCTCGCCCTACCCGCAGCAGGACGTGGGCACACCCTCCTACGGGAACGGCCCTGGGCCGGGGTACACCTCGGGCTATGTCCCGCTGACGTCCTCGCCGCCGGCCGAGTACGGCGCGATGTCCTACCAGCCACCGCCCCGGACCTCGACGCTGGGGCTCGTCGCACTCGGTGCCGGCGCGATCGCGCTCATCGGGTCGATCGTCAACGCGGCGATCGCGGCGGCGCTGTTCGACCCGGCGTCGTTGGGCGACGACCCGGCGGGCGCGGTCGGCCTGGTGGCCGCCGTCGGGCTGCTCAACCTGATGCTGCTGTGGTTCGCCTTCGGCCTCTGGGCGATCGTCCAGGGCATCGTCGCGATCGTCCAGAAGCGCGGCGTGGGTGCCGGGATCGGCGGTCTCGTGCTCGGCCTCATCGGGCCGTGGGTCGGCGTGACCGTGGCTGCCATCGCCTTCGGCGTCAAGGTCGCCGAGTACTCGTCCTCGATCTGAGGTCGGCGCGAACCCTCGCCCCGCCCTCCGTCGAGATCGTCAGCGCGGCGACGCCGTCAGCGCGGCGTGACCGGCGGCTGCGCCGACCACGGGAACACGATCCACTGGTCGGTCCGCTTCCACGCGTAGTCGGGGGCGACCACCGACGCCGACTTCAGGTACAGCACGGCGCTACGGGCATCGGCGCCCATCCCGCGCAGGAGGTCCAGCACCAGCGCGAGGGTGCGCCCGGAGTCCGCGACGTCGTCGACGACGAGCAGCCGCTTGCCGTGGATCGCCTCGGTGTCGAGCATCGGCGCGAGCAGCACCGGGTCGGGCAGGGTCTCGTGCACGTCGGTGTAGAACTCGACGTTGATCGCGTCGGCGAGCTTGAGCCCGAGCGCGTACGCGAGCTGTCCCGCGGGCAGCAGCCCTCCGCGGGCGACGGCGATCACGATCTCGGGGTCGAATCCCGAGTCGGCGACCTGCTGGGCGAGCTCACGCCCAGCGGTGCCGAACCCCTCCCAGGTCAGCACCTCCTTCTCGTCGAGGTCGGAGGCGTCTGCGTGGTAGGCCGTCACGGTGCCGACCGTAGCGGGTGCCGGACGGTCGCCGCGCGGTCCGAGCAGCGACCGACGGCGTGGCGCCGCGGCGAGCCGCGTCAGAATGTCCGTCGTGCCCTCCGACCACACCCTGCGCATCGGCGTCGTGTGCCTGCACACCGACCCGTTCGAGCCACCCGGCTCCGGTGACGTCGGCGGCATGAACGTCGTCGTTCGTCAGACCGCGACGGCGATGGTCGCCACCGGACACGAGGTCACGGTCTGGACCCGCCGCTCACGCACCGACCTGCCGCAGGACTCGGTGGTCGACGGCGTCCGGTTGCGTCGGCTGCCCGTGGGCCCGGCACGCACTCTCCTCAAGCGTGAGCATGACGAGCTGATCGCCCCGTTCTCCGAGGCGCTCCACGCCGACGGTCCCGCCGTCGACGTGATCCACTCCCAGCACTGGTTCTCCGGGATGGCCGCGCTCCCGGTCGCGCGCTCTCTCGGGGTGCCGCACGTGCAGTCCTTCCACAGCATCGCGGCGCCCGCCGACGCCCCGCTCGCCGAGGGTGAACCCCCGGAGTCGCTCGCGCGGCTGGACGGAGAGACGTCGCTCGCGCGGCTGACCGACGCGGTCATCGCCATCTCCCGCGCGGAGGCGAGCACCGTCGTCGATCGTCTCGGGGCCGAACCGCGCCGTGTGCACGTGGTCCATCCCGGCGTCGATGCCGAGACGTTCCACCCGGGCACGCCCGACCCGCGGCCGACCCTGCTCGCCGCCGCCAGGCTGGAGCCGCTCAAGGCGGTGGACCTCGCGATCCGCACGCTGGCCGGCGTGCTGGCGACGTCCCGGGGACCGCGGCCACGTCTCGTCGTCGCGGGCGGCGCGACGAACGACGAGGAGTACCCCCGCTCCCTCGTCCGGCTGGCCGAGGACCTGGGTGTCCGCGACGACGTCGTGCTGGTCGGTCCGCAGGGCCGTTCGGAGCTGGCGACCCTCATGCGCCGCGCCACCCTCGTCCTCGTTCCCTCGCACTCGGAGACCTACGGCCTGGTCGCTCTCGAGGCGGCCGCCAGTGGCGTGCCGGTCATGGCCGCCCGGGCAGGAGGGTTGGAGGAGTCGGTGATCGACGGCGTCACGGGCGTCTTGCTGCCGGACTGGGAGCCGCGGACGTGGTCGGACGCCGTCGGCCGCCTGCTCGCCGACGACGCCGCTCGGACGCGTCTCGGCCGGGGCGGTCGCGCCCACGCCCTCACCCGACGCTGGGCCGACACGGCCTCGGCCACCGTCGCCACCTATCGCAGCCTGCGCTGATGCCCGGGCCCGGGCCCGGTTACCGGTATAGGGGCGAGCCCGGGGCTGCACGCGCATCCAGGCGGCCACCTCCCCGTCCGGCACGAGCGCAAGGAGGAACGCGCCGGACCGCAGCCGTCACTGCTCGAGCTTCGACAGCTCGAAAGTCGGGCTCACGCCCCGAACGCGTCGTCGATCTCGGCGAGGTACGTCGCGACAGCCGCCGACGCGCGCGGGTTGTCGGGATCGGTGACATCCACCAGCACGGCGCGCTCGTTCACGCCTCGTCCGGTGCGACGAGCCAGTGCCCGTCGCGCAGCAGGTCGCGGTCGGCGAGCTCGTTCTCCTCGCGCCACGCCTGCAGCAGGGTCGGCCGGACGAACGCGTAGACGTACGGTGTCCGCAGCGCCCGCGGGTCGAAGCCCGACTTGGCGGCGAACGCGTCGCCGACGTCCGGGTCGACCTCGGCAGCCGGCACCAGTCGGACGGCCCCCTCGACCAGGACGACGTCACGCACCTGGCCGATCCCGATCCGCACCGGCGCACCGCCCGCCCAGTTGCGCGCCGTCGGGCTGCTGGCGTTCGTCGCGAGGACGAGCTCACCGTCGTGCCACAGGAACGACAGCGGCACCATCCACGGCGACCCACCCGGACCGGCGGTCGCCACCCAGCAGTCGATCTCGATGGCGAGCAGCCGCATCGTGTCGTCGCGTCGCTGCCGCGCCCCACGTGGCGGTGCCGGTCGGTCGGTCATGACATCGGACGCTACCCGGCTGTGCGGTCGCCGGACACGACCGTCAGTGGTGGCGTCCAGGGTCGGCGCATGTCTGCGGTAGCCGTGGGTGAGCAGGGTGCGGACAGTGTCCGGATGCCCGAGCGGGCGGTGGAGGTGAGAGATCGCCGGGTCTCCCACGGCACCCTCGCGGCACGGGGTCGTGGCCCCGTGTCGTCCTGCGGTCCGGTGGCGGTCGAGATCAGCGAGCGGGCGCGGGGCCGAGATCGACGCCGCGCGACGCCCCGACCGGAACCGTGGACGGCAGCGCCTGCAGGGCGTCGAGGGTCCGATCCCAGGTGAAGCGCTCCGCACGGTGCCGGGCCGCCGCCCGTCGCAGCAGCGGCGGCACCGCGAGCACGGACTCGACGGCGTCGGCGAACGCACGCACCGAGCCGACGGCGCAGCGCCCGGCCATGCCGTCCCCGCCGATGATCTCCGGCAGCGCCGAGGCCGCGTTGCCGATCACCGGCGTGCCCGAGGCGAGGCTCTCCAGCGCGGCGAGCCCGAACGTCTCGATCGGGCCGGGCGCAAGCGTGAGGTCGGCGCGGCCGAGCACCTCGCGCATCCCCGAGCGTGAGGAGATGAAGCCGAGGAACCGCACCGGGAGGTCGGCGGCGCGGCGCTCGATCCGCCGCCGCGCGGGTCCGTGACCGGCGATGGTGAGCCGGGCGTCGACGCCGCGACGGCGCAGCTCGCGCACCGTGTCGACCGCCAGCTCCGGCCGCTTCTCACGTGACAACCGGCTGCACAGCAGCAGCTCGAGACCGCGGTGCCGGACGCCGTCGGGCATCGGGGTGAAGGTCTCGAGGTCGACGCCCAGCGGGACGTGGTGGACCGTCGCGCCGACACGTGCGAGCTCGGCGCCGGCGAACGCCGTGGTCGCGACGAGGCTCGCGCCGGTGGCGACGGTCCGGCGGTTGCGGGCGTCGGCCAGCGTGCGCGCGAGACCGCCGGGCACACCGACCGAGCCGAGCACGCCGTCGATCCGCTCGTGCGCGATGACGGAGCAGTCGATCCCGCGCTCGCCCGCCCACGTCGCCACCGGGTGCAGCGTGGTCCGGTCGGAGAGCTCGACGCGGTCCGGTCGTAGCTCGGTGAGGAGTCGCCACACCTCGCCGAGCCTGCGCACGACCCGGTAACCGCCCGCCCCCGGGACCAGCGGCGCGGCGATGGTCACGAGGGTGCCCGACACGGTCTCGACCATGGCGTCGCGCTCGCCCGGCACGAGGATCGTGGACCGGACGCCGCGCGCCAGGTATCCACGCCCGATCGCGTTCATCGCGGTCCGCAGACCCCCGCTGCGGGGACCGTAGAAGTTGGCGACGCCGACGACGTGCCCCTCATCGACCACCGCGTTCACCCGCCTCGCTCGCGCGGCGCTCGCAGACGTGGGCGTAGTGACCGAGCAGCTCGTCGCCGACAGCGCTCCACGTCCGGCGCTCGACGGCGGCCCTCGCCGCGCGCCCGAACGCGCGCCTCTTGCTGTCGTCGCCGGCGAGATCGGCGACGGCGGCGCGGAGCCCGTGCAGGTCGCCGGGTTCGTAGAGCCAGCCGGTGCGGGAGACGTCGACGAGATCGCGCGGCCCACCGGCCATGGGCGCGATCGCCGGGACGCCGGCCGCGAGTCCCTCCTGCAACGACTGGCAGAACGTCTCGCTCTCGCCCGGGGCGACGAGCAGGTCGAACGACGCCACCGCAGCTCCGAGGTCCTCCCCCGACAGGTGGCCCGTGAGCACGGCGTCCGGGAGCGCGGCGGCCACCGAGGCACGCGAGGGACCGTCACCCACCACCACCACACGCACACGCGGCAGTCCCGCGAGTGCCGCGAGATCCTCGACCTGCTTCTCGGGGGCGAGCCGCCCGACGAAGCCGATGACGACCTCGTCCTGGCGCACTCCCCATCCGCGTCGCACCGCGGCGCTGCGGCGGTCGGGGTGGAACTGTGCGAGGTCGACGCCGCGGCCCCAGATCCGCGTCCGGCCGATGCCTCGACGACCCAGCTCCTGCCGGTAGTGCGTGGACGGGACCAGGGTGAGGTCGGCCTGGTCGTGGATCTCCACGATCCGTGCCCAGATCCGTTCCGACCACCCGGGGAAGCCGTACCGCTCCGCGTAGGCGGCGACGTCGGTCTGGAAGACGGCGACGGTCGGCAGACCGAGCCCGACCGCGGCGCGCATCGCCTTGTGACCGAGCAGCATCGGCGCCGCGAGGTGCACGACGTCCGGCTCGACGGCGTCGAGCAGGTCGGTCAGCCGACGCTGGGTCGCGAGGTTGAGCCGCACCTGCGGATAACCGGGGAGAGGGAACGACGCCAGGTGGAGCACGGGGACGCCGTCGTGCTCGACCGGCGCGCCGTGACCGGCGGCCAGGACGACCGCCTCGTGCCCACGCTCGCGCAGATGGGTCAGGGTGCGCAGCACCGATCCGGTGACGCCGTTGGTGTGTGGAAGAAAGGACTCGGCGACGATCGCGACCCGCACGTGACCATCCCGTCAGCACCGGGCGGCTCCCCGGCTATCGGGGAGGGGGTGTCGCGAGAACGCGGGGTGAACACCCGCTCGGCGTGAGGGTCAGGGGTCCTGCGTGTCCGCGGGGACGGGGATCCCGAACGCCTGCAGCAGACGGTGGTAGGCGGTCACGACGCGGACGGGCGTCAACAGCACGTGGTCGCCGTCGTCCTCGACCCCGTACAGTCCCAGCCGCCCGGCTGCGACGAGCTCGACGGCGAGTGTCGGCGCCCCGTGGCGCGGTCCGACCTCGGCCACCGTGTGGGTCCATGGCTGCCGCCACAACGTGAGCGCCACCTCGTCCAGCCCAGGAGGTGGCGGCACGGCCTCGACCCGCACGTGGTGGTCGAGGTGCCGTCGCTGGAGCCGCACCGGCTCGTGGTGGAGTGCCCACGACGGCGTGAGGCCCATCCACACGAACGCGCGCGCAGGTGCCGTGGCGAACGAGGCGGCCGCCAACCCGACCAGTCCGGGCGCCCACGGACCGGGGTCCTCCTCGATCAGGCGGTGCACGGGCGGACCGGCTTCGACGACGTGGCCTCGGTCCAGCGGTGTGAAGCGGATCTCGCTGCGGGCACGGCGATGCCAGGCGCGGACCCGGACCGAGACGGCCTCAGCGAGGTGGCTGCGCATCACGGCGTCACCGAACTCGGTCGGCCCGTCCTCGCCCAGCAGTCCGAGCGTGCGCAGCGCGGCGGCTCGCCCCGCGTCGTCCGCCTCGGCGAGATCGTCGAGAGCCCCCTGCGGCACGAACCGGAGATCGCCGTCCGAGCGCTGGCGATCGGTGATCCAGGACAGGCTCTCCAAGGGCTCGACACGAGGATGGTCGCCGGCGCCCCCACGCAGCCGCGCACCGACGGCGATGTTGTGCAGCGACCGGGCGCGGACGAGGGTGTCGGCCGTGCTCGTGGCCGCGGTGAGGGTGACCAGCCGATCGCCGGCGCGCCAGAGCCACTGGGTCAGTGTGGCCTGGCG
Source organism: Pseudactinotalea sp. (assembly GCA_048594485.1). Classification (GTDB taxonomy): domain Bacteria; phylum Actinomycetota; class Actinomycetes; order Actinomycetales; family Beutenbergiaceae; genus Pseudactinotalea. The sequence continues at coordinate 12,147 of JBMDXU010000004.1, forward strand.
ACCCTCGTCGAGGCCGACGGTGAACGTCAGCTGCCGGCCTGGCGCTCCTGAGTCGCCGTCGATCTGCGCGTCCCAGGAGTCGACCCCGACGACGGTCGCGGTCGGCAGCACCTGCTGAAGCTGCTCGATGGCCCGCCTGGTCTCGTCCCCCAACGATCTCGCGCCGTCCTCGGACGTGAGCGTGATCGTGGGCCGGGGATCGTCGTGGCCCACCGGGCCGTGGGCGAGCGCGTTCGTCCCGGCGACCGCCCCGACCTCCCACCCGGCCGGGAGATCGATCTCGACGTCCGGCGTGCTCAGGCGCATCAGTGCGTCCAGTCCCAGATCTGCTCGGCGAGCCACCCGGCACCGGTCCCGCCGAGGTATCCTCCGGCCAACGCCCCGAGCGCGCCGGTCAGCGCCGCCCCGGGGCCGGTCGGCAGACCGCCCACCGCGAACAGGGCACCCACGACGACGGGACCGACGAGCCCGCCCGCCGTCTCCGCGCCCGTCACGAAGAGCGCGTAGTTGATGGCCTCGTTCCATCGATCGGCGTCGCTCATGTAGGGCTCGGTGACCAGCAGCTCGTTGTAGTGCTCGTACAGGTGACCGGTGAACGAGACACCGGCACCGAGCACGGGCAGGGCGCGCCCGCCGACCCGCGCCCAGCGCGGGACCACGGGCAGCGCACCGTGCAGGTTGGTCGACGTGATCGTGACCGACCCCACGACGACCATCCGCGGAGGGCTCAGCTGCAGCCCGGTCAGCCGAGCGGTCGGCACGTAGAAGCCGTTGGGGGTCTCGCTGTAGGCGACGCCGTCGCGGATCACGTCGGGCACGATGTCCTGGATGCGCACGACGGTGATGTCGATGACGGTCGTCACCGTGGTGGTGCTCATGGTCGTGGCGGCGCGTTGCTGCACGACGCCGAGGTACTCGGCCAGGGCGTCGCGCGAGACCCCCTGGGCGCTGCTGCTCAGACCCGTGACGACGTCCGTGAGCGGGAGATGGACGAACAGCCGCAGCCCGTCGAGCACCCGCTCGCAGTCCTCGTCCGCGATGTCCAGATCGAGGTCGAACGTCCAGAGTCGTTGGTCGAGGTCGTACTCGAAGTCGGCGAACCCGGGGTCGCTGGGGCTCATCTCGTGCCACCGGTCGACGTCGGCGACGAGCCCCGGTCGACGATGGTTGAGATCGGTGAGCACGTCGGCGAAGGTCGTGAGCGCGGTGTGCGCGGTGTCGAGCACGAGCCCGAGGTCCGCGACGAGGTTCTCGGGGACGAACATGGCGTCGTAGACGCTCTGCGACTCCGGCGTCTGGTAGACGGCCGGGAGCTCGTCCCAGCGTCCCGTCACCGTCGTCATCGTCTCGACGAGGTCGTCGAGGCTGTCATGGAGGGTGTCGGCGTGATCCTGGACCGCGGTTCCGCGCGGGATCTCGCGGGGGTAGTCGATCACGGTGCGAGCCTTGGCGCGAGGTCGCGCTCCATCGAGGCGGCCATCTCCTCCTGACCGGCGACGTAGACGTCGAGGGCGCCCCGGGTTCCGCCGACCGCCGAGTACGCGTGCTCCGACGCGGAGACGAGCCCGATGAGCATCGGGTCGCTCGCGAACGTCTCCAGCGCGGACGCGGTGCGCAGTCCTGCGGTCTGGGCGACGAGCTCGCCCACGGCGTCGTTGACGTCGGAACCGGCGCGGTCGAACGCGGAGAGGTGGTCCTCGACCGCGTCCAGGATCGCGCGGGTCGCGGGCTCGTCGATGGTCCAGCTGGTCATGCTCGGCGGCCCCGTTCTTCTCGATCGTGCCGTGCCGGCCCATTGTGTCGTCGATCGCGACGTGCCCGGAATGGGGATGCCCGACCCCCGCGGAAACCGCGGAATCGTGCGCCGTCGCTTGACAGGGCTGCCCGGACGGAGATCCGGGTCAGCCCCCGAGCGCGATGCCGTGCCGCGCGCGGTGCTCGGCGAGGACCTGGTCGACGAGCCGCGAGGTACGGATCGCCGTCTCCCCGGTCGAGACGGGCTCCGCCGTTCCGCCGATCGCCGCCACGACGTTGGTCACCAGCCCCCACTGGACCGCCGGAGCCGCGGGCACGGCCAGCGCGTGGGCGCCGCCGCGCGCAGTGAGCACCGCCGGCTCGGTGCCGAACGTGGACATCCGCACGACCCCGTCCGTGCCGCGGATGACGAGCTCGTCGAGATCACGGTCGGAGGCGAAGTCCCATCTGCCCTCGACGTCGACGCCGTCCGGTGCGACGAACGAGGCGGTCACCGCCGTCTCGGCCGGGCCTCCCTCGACCTGCGCGACCGGCTCGCCGAGCGGCCCGAGCAGGTGGTCGAGCCAGTCGAGCTGGTGCGATCCGAGGTCGACGAACAAGCCGCCTCCCGAGATCGCCGGGTCCAGCCGCCACCCGTCGCCCGCCCCCGTCCGCAGCAACCGGATCGTCACCGACGTGGGCCGCCCGATCCGGCCCGCCCGCACGGCGTAGACGACGGCGTCGAACCGCGGCATCGCGCGCCGGTAGTAGGCGACGTACAGGGGCACACCCGCACGCTCGCACGCGGCGAGCATCGCCGCGCACTCGACAGCGTCCCGCGCCATCGGCTTCTCGACGTAGACGGGCTTGCCGACGGCGGCCGCACGCATCACGTGCTCGGCGTGGCTATCCGGAGGGGTCGCGACGTAGACGGCGTCGACCGTCTCGTCCTCGACGAGCGCCTGCGCGTCGTCGTACCACCGGCCCACGTCGTGACGCCGGGCGAAGTCCTGCGCCCGCGTGCCGTCACGGCGCATCACCGCCGCGATGCTGGACCCGGGCACACCGGACAGCGCCGGTCCGCTCTTGTGCTCGACGACGTCGCCGACCCCGATCACGCCCCAGCGCACGGTCATCGTGGTGCTCCGACGAGGATCCGACGACGAGCCCGACCGATCCCCCAGTACAGGTAGAACAGCACGACGAACCCGATCAGCAGCACCCCGACGACCGGGAGGAACGTCGTGTCACCGGGGACGAGGAAGTCGTACAGCGGACCGCCGCGCGCGGCCGTGGCCCAGACGTACAGCGGGAGATAGGCGAGCGGCGCGACCAGCCAGAGCAGCGGCACCCAGCCGGGGACACGGCCCTGGTTCCGTCCCACCAGCATCCAGTCGAGCAGCGCCCCGACGGGCACGACCAGGTGCAGCAGCAGGCTGGCGGTGGTCGAGTAGTCCGCGCCGAGCAAGGTCGCGAAGACGATGAGCGTGAGCATCGAGCACGCGGCGCTCATGCCTCGCAGCACGCCGCGCCGCGGCTCGAGCTCGCCCCGGTGCCACAACGGCCACAGCAGCGAGCCCGTCGTGGTCAGCGCGACCAGCAGTCCCGAGATCTGCGTGAAGTAGGTGAGGTTCATCCACTCCGGCTCGCCGTCGCCGAGCACCGCGATCGACAGCCCCCACCAGGCGAGCCCGGCGAGCACGGCTCGTCCCAGGGACACGACCGTCAGTCGACCGGTCGACGGCGCCGGTCGCCCGGTCGAGGCGCTCACCTCAGCGAGGGTGGTAGGGCGAGACGACGACCTCGACGCGCTGGAACTCCTTGACGTCGGAGTAGCCCGTGGTCGCCATCGCGCGCCGGAGCGCCCCGATGAGGTTGAGGGTGCCGTCGGCCTGGCTGCCGGGCCCGAGCAGGATCTGCTCCATGGTGCCGACCGTGCCGACCTGCACCCGCTCGCCCCGCGGGAGCTGCGGGTGGTGCGCCTCCGGGCCCCAGTGCCAGCCACGGCCCGGGGCCTCGCTCGCACGGGCGAGCGACGCGCCGAGCATCACCGCGTCCGCGCCGCACGCCACGGCCTTGACGAGGTCGCCCGATCGGCCCACCCCGCCGTCGGCGATGATGTGGACGTACCGGCCGCCCGACTCGTCGAGGTAGTCGCGACGGGCCGCCGCGACATCGGCGACGGCCGAGGCCATCGGCGCGTGGATGCCCAGCGTGGTGCGGGTCGTGTGGGCGGCGCCGCCACCGAAGCCGACGAGCACACCGGCCGCACCGGTGCGCATGAGGTGCAGCGACGCCGTGTACGTGGATGCGCCGCCGACGATCACGGGCACGTCGAGCTCGTAGATGAAGCGCTTGAGGTTGAGCGGCTCGGCCTGCGAGGACACGTGCTCGGCCGAGACGGTGGTGCCGCGGATGACGAAGAGATCCACGCCCGCGCCGACGACGGTGCGCCAGTGCTCCTGCGTGCGCTGCGGGCTGAGCGCCCCCGCCACCGTGACACCGGCCTTGCGGATCTGCCCGAGCCGCTCGGTGATCAGCTCGGGGATGATCGGGGAGGCGTAGAGCTCCTGCATCCGCGCCGTCGCGCGGTCCGGCGGGAGGTCGGCGATCTCCGCCAGCACGGGCGCCGGGTCGGAGTAGCGCGTCCAGAGGCCCTCGAGGTCCAGCACGCCGATCCCGCCGAGCTGGCCGAGCAGGATCGCGGTGTCCGGGCTCATCACCGAGTCCATCGGCGCCGCGAGCACCGGAAGATCGACGTGGTAGGCGTCGATCTGCCAGCTCACCGAGACGTCCTCGGGATCCCGGGTCCGACGGGACGGGACGACGGCGATGTCGTCGAAGGAGTAGGCGCGGCGGCCCCGCTTGCCGCGGCCGATCTCGATCTCGTAGGTCACCGGATCAGGCTACCGGCGCCAGCCGCACCGCTTCATCCCGCGCCCGCCCGGTCACCGCGAGACCGGTCGGGTGCCGCCGTCAGCCGCGGAAGGAGTAGTTCGGCGCCTCGGAGACCATCTGCACGTCGTGCGGGTGGGACTCCTTGAGACCCGCCGGGGTGATCCGCACGAAGCGGCCGCGCTCGGCGAGCTCACCGATGGTGCGGGCGCCGACGTAGAACATCGACTGGTGCAGGCCACCGACGAGCTGGTGCGCGACCTGCGCTGCCGACCCCTTGTACGCGACGCGACCCTCGATGCCCTCGGTGATGACGTCGTCGTCGGACACGTCGCCCTGGAAGTAGCGGTCCTTGGAGTACGAGCGTCGGTCGCCTCGCGACTGCATCGCACCGAGGGAGGCCATGCCGCGGTAGAGCTTGAACTGCTTGCCGCCGGAGAAGATGAGGTCGCCGGGCGCCTCGTCGGTGCCGGCGAACAGGCTGCCGAGCATGACCGACTCCGCGCCGGCCACGATCGCCTTGGCGATGTCGCCGGAGTACTGCAGGCCGCCGTCGCCGATGACCGGGACCCCGGCGGGCTTCGCA
>JBMDXU010000040.1:0-31289 GCA_048594485.1 Pseudactinotalea sp.
GCCCCACCAGTTCTCGTTGGGGACCATCGTGATGATCTGCTGCGCCGTGTCGACGGAGTCGATCTTGAACGGACCGGTGAACCAGTCGTTGATCGCCGTGACGTCGGTCCAGCCGTTCTCGAAGGTCTCGGTGTCGGCGATCGACTCGGCGGGCAGCGGGCCACCGGCCATCGAGGTCCAGTCCGGGTAGGTGGACTTGAAGGTGATGACGACCTGGAACTCGTCCTCGCCCATCTCGACGGACTCGATCTGGTCGTAGCCGTCGGTGGTCACGCAGGAGATGTCGGCGTTCTCGCCGTTGCAGACGGTCAGGGTCGCGGCGTAGTCCTCCCAGTCGATCGGGTCGCCGTTGTTCCACTTGGCCTCGGGGTTGATCGTGAGGGTCACGACCTGCTGCCCGTCGACGACCTCGTCCTCCATCGACAGCAGGTAGTCCTCGTTGACCTCGGGCACACCCTCACCGTTGAAGACGAGGCCGCCGGCGGTGATCAGGGCGCGGATCTCGCTGTACGAGCCCTGGTTGCCGTTGACGTGCAGCGGGTTCCACTGCGCCGGCAGCGCCTCGCCTCCGTCGAGGGTGAGCGTGCCGCCCTCGACGAGCTCCTCGCGGGGGGTCGAGTTGATCTGGAAGAGCTCGCCCTCGCCCTCGTAGTACCCCGCGCCGTCACCGCCGCCGCTCGCGGTGCCGTCGCCGTCGCCGCTACCGCCTCCGCCCCCGGAGCACGCCGCGAGCGTGAGCGCCGCCGCGATCGTGGTCGCGACGAACGCGACCCTTGTCGTTGAACGCATCTGTCCTTCTCCCGTCACTTCCCACGGCACCCGGTCGGTGCCTGGTCGAGGACAGCGTCGAGCCGCCCCCAGTCGGTGTGGCCACACAACCACGGACGGCGGTCGACACGGTACGTTTCGGGCCGATCGAGAGCACTTCGTGACCAGGTTGAAACCGGACCGTCACATCGGGGCGTCCGTGACGGCCGCGTCAGAAGACCTCGACCGCCTCGGCGAAGTGACAGGCGGCCCGTTGCTTCGGGCCCGTGGCGTGCAGGGCCGGGTCGTCGTCGATGCAGCGCTGCTGATCGGCCGCGTCGAGCGTGAGGAAGTGCTGGCAGCGGCTGCGGAATCGGCACCCCGACGGGATGTGCGTCGGGGAGGGCAGGTCGCCGCTCAGCACGATCCGCTCGCGCTGACGCTCCACCTCCGGATCGGGTACCGGGATCGCCGAGAGCAGCGCCTGGGTGTAGGGGTGCGTCGGGCGGTCGAACACCTCGTCGACGTCGCCGATCTCGACGATCCGCCCCAGGTACATGACGGCGACCCGGTCGGCGATGTGCCGCACCACCGACAGGTCGTGCGCCACGAAGAGGTAGGAGAGACCCAGGCGGCCCCGCAGGTCGTCGAGCAGGTTGATGACGCCGGCCTGGATCGAGACGTCGAGCGCCGACACCGGTTCGTCCAGGACGAGCAGCTTGGGCTCCAGCGCGAGCGCACGCGCGATGCCGATGCGCGGGCGCTGACCACCCGAGAAGTGCTGCGGGTACGGGTTCGCGTGGGACGGCTCGAGCCCGACGAGCTCCATCAGCTCGCGCACCCGGGCCTCCAGGCCCGACCGGGGGTAGCCGTTGGCCTGCAGCGGTTCGGCGATGATGTCGAAGACCGGCAGGCGTGGGTCGAGGGACGCCATCGGGTCCTGGAACACCACCTGGAGGTCGCGCCGCATCTCGCGGCGCTCCTGGCGCGACCGGATGGACCCCACGTCCTTGCCGAGCACGACGATCGAGCCACCGGTGGGCGCCTTGAGCTCGAGGATCTCGAGCAGCGTGGTCGTCTTGCCGCATCCCGACTCACCCACGAGGCCGAGGCACTCGCCCGCCCGGATGTCGAACGAGACGCCGTCGACGGCGTGGACGGTACCGATCCGGCGGCGCACCACGGCGCCCTTGACCAGCGGGAACTCCTTCCGCAGCCCGTCGACGTGCAGGACCTCCTCGCGCTCCTCGCGCGGCAGCGTGGCGAGGTCGGAGGTGATGATGCGCGGCACCGGGTAGATGTCGAGGTAGGTCTTGCCCTCGGCGACGATCTCCTCGGAGCGGTGGCACGCGACCGTGTGCGACGGTCCTGCGCCGGGCGGGGACGCCAGCGGCGGTTCGGTCGTGCGGCAGACGTCGACGGCCATCGGGCAGCGCGCGGCGAACGGGCAGCCCACCGGTAGCCGCAGCAGCGACGGCGGGTTGCCCTCGACGGGCGCGAGCGCGGTCTTCTGCTCGCGATCGGGCCGCGGGATCGAGCCGAGCAGCCCGATCGTGTACGGCATCGCCGTCCGGTAGTAGACGTCGTCCACCGCGCCGCGCTCCACGACACGCCCCGCGTACATGACGGCGACGGTGTCCGCCATCCCGGCGACCACACCGAGATCGTGGGTGATCATGACGACGGCGGCGCCCGTCTCCCGCTGCGCCGTCCCGAGGACCTCGAGGATCTGGGCCTGGATCGTGACGTCGAGCGCCGTCGTCGGCTCGTCGGCGATGATCAGGTCGGGGTCGTTCGCGATCGCCATCGCGATCATCGCGCGCTGCCGCTGTCCGCCGGAGAACTCGTGCGGGAACGCCTTCGCCCGCACCTGGGGGTTCGGGATGCCGACGAGATCGAGCAGCTCGACCGCACGCTTGGCCGCGGCGGCACCCTCGGCCCGGCTGTGGACCCGCAGCGCCTCGGCGATCTGGTCGCCCACGCTGTAGACGGGGGTCAGCGCCGAGAGCGGGTCCTGGAACACCATGCCCATCACGGACCCGCGCACGCGCGACATGTAGGCGTCGTTGCGGCCGAGCAGCTCGGTGCCGTGCACCTTGACGGACCCAGTCACCTTCGCCGAGTCCGGCAGCAGACCCATCACCGACATCGACGTGACGGACTTGCCGGAGCCGGACTCGCCGACGATCGCCAGCACCTCGCCCGCGTTGACGCTCAGGTCGACACCGCGAACGGCGTGGACGGAGCCGTCCTCGGAGGGGAAGCGGACGTCGAGCCCGCTGACCTCGAGCACCGGGACGCCCTGGGTGCGTGCGGGCAGCGTGTCGCGGTCGCCGCGCCGTTGGCCGACGGTGAACTCGGTGGTCGGCTCGCTCGCCGTGCTCATGCGCGTCCTCCGGACTTCGACGACGGGTCGAGCGCGTCCCGCAGGCCGTCCCCGACGAAGTTGACGAAGATCAGCATCAGCGTGAGCACGATGCCGGGGGCGAGGAAGATCCACGGGTAGGTGCTCGCCATCATCTGGCCCTGCCCGATGAGCGTGCCGAGCGAGGTCTCCGGTGCCTGCACGCCGAACCCGAAGAACGACAGCGATGTCTCGGACAGCACGGCGGCGGCGACCCCGAGCGTCGCGTCGATGATGAGCAGGGAGGAGATGTTGGGGAGGATGTGACGGAAGATGATCTTCGACGTCGAGACGTTCATGTAGCGGGCTGCCTTGACGTACTCGAGGTTCTTGATCCCGAGCGTCATCGAGCGGACCACACGCGCCGAGAGCATCCAGCCGAACGCGACGAGCAGCAGGATCAGCACGAGCGTGGTGCCGTTTCCGCCGGTGCGTCGGCTGATGATCGCGATGATCAGGAAGCTCGGGACGACGAGCAGCAGGTCGATCACCCAGAGCGAGATGCGCTCGAACCAGCCGCCGTAATAGGCGGCGCAAGCGCCGATGGTCGCGGCGACGAACGTCTGCAGGATCGCGACGCCGAACCCGATCATCAGCGACTTGCGCAGCCCCTCGACGGTCATCGCCAGCACGTCCTTGCCGGCCTGGGTGGTGCCCAACGGGTGCTCGGGGCTGGGCGGCTGCAGGAACGAGGTGCTGTCGATGTCGGTGTAGGTCCACGGCAGCAGTCGCGGCACGATCAGCGCGGCCAGCACCATCAGCAGCAGCCCGATCGCGCCGACGACGGCGGTGCGGTTGCGCAGGAATCGCCGCAGCACGATCTGGCGGCGCGAGAGCCGCTTCCCACCGGGGCCGCCGGCCTCGACATCGGTGAGGCCCTCGGCCGCGTCGTCCGCCAGCACCCGTAGGGCGGGGTCGACGGCGTCGGACAGCGTGTCGGGTGCGGGGGGTTGCGTGCTCATGTCAGCCCACTCTCACTCGCGGGTCGAGCGCGGCGACCAGGAAGTCCGCCAGCGTCGCGCCGATGAGGACGCAGACCCCGCTGAAGGCCGCGAAGGCGACCGATCCGTTGATGTCCAGCTGCTGGATCGAGGTGATCCCGTAGTCACCCATGCCCGGCCAGCTGAAGATGCGTTCGACGAACGTCGCGCCCAGCACGAGCGTCGCCATCGAGAATGCGAAGTAGGTGCCCGTCGGGATGAGTGCGGTCCGCAGCGCGTGCTTGCGCAGCGCGGCGCCGTGACGCAGGCCCTTGGCCCGCGCGGTCCTGACGTAGTCGGCACCGAGGGTGTCGAGCATGAGGTTGCGCTGGATGCGGCTGTAGCCGGCGATGGTGCCGGCGACCATCGTCAGGGTCGGGAGGATCAGGTGCTGCAGGCGATCGACGAGCTCGGCGCCCGGGTAGTCGCCGTGCCGGCCGGTCTCACCGAGGAACTCGAACAGCTGGAACCCGAGCGCGGCGTTGATGCGGATCGCCACCAGCTGCAGCATGACCGCGAACACCATCGTCGGGACCGAGATCATGACGAGCGAGGCGAGCGTGATGGCGCGGTCCGAGAAGGAGTACTGCCGCACCGCCGTCCAGGCGCCGATGGCGACGCCGAGCGGGATGCCGATGATCGTGCCGAGCAGCACCAGCCGCAGCGAGACCCAGACGCGGTTGCCGATCTGCTCGTTGACGTAGGCACCCATCGGCGAGCGACCCCAGTCCCACTGGGTGACGACGCCGTGCAGCCAGACCCCGTAGCGCTCCAGCAGCGGGATCTGGTCGGACAGGTTGTACGAGCGCAGCGAGTTCTCGATCGCCTGCGGGTCGATCGGCGGGTTCCGCATCTCGTAGAGCGACCGCGGATCCATCGAGGTGGCGGTGAGCAGGTAGGTGAGCGAGACCGCGATGAAGAGCAGGATCGCGTAGTTGATGAACCTGCGCAGGATGAACAGCCCCACCGGTCCTCCTTCGTGTGCGGACGCTCGGATGCCACGGACGGGAGGCCGCCGGGGTCGCCGGGTCGAACCGTGCCGCTCCTGCACCTTAACCACCGCAGGATGGCGTGGAGGTGACAAGTGGCCCTCCCGGTGCGGTCGGGCAGATAGGTTGACGGCGTGAACAGCGAGCAGGACATCGTGGCTCAGCAGCCGGTGTCGGACTCGCGCGCCGAGGCCGCGAGCGGCGCTCCGGCGGGGCCCGCCATCGTGCGCCCCGGGGTGCTGGCGCCCCTGCTCGCGGCCGTCCTGTGCACCGCGTTCACGGTGCTCACCTGGCAGGTGTTCGTGACGACCGCCCGGGGTCAGCTCGTCGAGGAGGCCGCGCTCGTCGGGTCGACCAGCGCCCGCGAGGCGTGGTCGGGTGTGACCGAGCTCCTGCTGGTCGTCTCGGTGCCGCTGCTGGCGCTCGTCGTCGTCGCCGCCGTGCTCGTCTCGCTGATCCGGCGCCGCTGGTCGGTCGCGATCGCGACGATCGTGGTGCTCTGCGGAGCGAACCTGACGACGCAGATCCTGCAGGAGACGCTGAACCGACCCGAGATCGACGCGTCCTCGATCACGGCGAACTCGTTCCCGTCCGGCCACGCCACCATCGCGGCCTCGATCACCGCCGCGGCCCTGCTCGTCGCGCCGGTGCGCTGGCGTCCGGCCACGGCGCTCCTCGGCGCCCTGCTGACGACGGCGCTCGGCGTCTCGACGATGATCGGCACGGGCCAGCGCGCCTGGCACCGCGCCTCCGACGTCGTCGCCGCCGTCCTCGTCACCGCGGCCTGGTACTTCCTCGCCGAGGCGGTTCTCGCCGGCCTGTCACGGACGCGGGTGGACCCGGCGCAGCGTGCGGCCGGCCGCCGGCGGATCCGCGTCCCGCTGCGGATCCTCTACGGCGTCGGGACGCTGTGCACCGGCCTCGGCGGCGGGGCGCTGCTCGCGACGGCGGTGCGCGCACCGATCACCACCGATCTCGGGCACGAGATCGCGTTCCTCGGGTCGGCGCTCGGCGTGAGCGCGGTGGTGTGCTTCACGGTCGCGCTCATGCTGCGGCTGCGACCGCACCACCACAGCCCCGTGATGGCGCAGTCGCACTGAGGGGCGTCAGGGCTCTTCGGACACGTACCCGCTGCCCGAGACGTCCTCACCGCCGTCGGTCTCGTTCCGACCGTCGACGGCGGTGACGTACCCGTCGCCGGCCGGCCGGGCGGCCGGGTCGCCGTGCTGGGCGGGGTCGACGTACTGGGCGCCGGAGGTGTCGGCGCCGTCGCCCGGCTCGCCTGCGTCGTCGACGGCCTCGACGTAACCCTCGCCACTCGTGCTCTCGCTCATCCCGGCCTCCTCGCGTCGGTGCGCGCCCGGCTGGGCGCGTGATCGACAGTACGCGTCCGCGGTGCGCGGCGGAGGCGCTTGACCGTGACGTCGCGGTCGGTCGGGCTGCACCTCCCGCTGGGGACGACGAGGCGACCTCCATGCTCGCTCAGGTACGCTGCCCGACCGTAAGCGCACCGGAGCCGTGTCCAGAGCCCGGGCGCCGCCGTCGGGCACCCGACATCCTCGACACCGGAAGGAGGATCTCTCATGGCAGGACGCAAGCTCGTGATCGTCGAGTCGCCGGCCAAGGCCCGCACCATCGCGGGGTACCTCGGCAAGGACTTCGACGTCGAGGCGAGCGTCGGACACATCAGAGACCTCCCGCAGCCCTCGGAGCTGCCGGCCGAGATGAAGAAGGGGCCGTTCAAGAAGTTCGCCGTCGACGTCGACGGCGGGTTCGAGCCCTACTACGTCGTCTACCCGGACAAGAAGAAGAAGGTCGCCGAGCTCAAGAAGCTGCTCAAGGACGCCGACGAGCTCTACCTCGCCACCGACGAGGACCGCGAGGGCGAGGCCATCGCATGGCACCTGCTCGAGGTGCTCAAGCCCAAGGTCCCGGTGCACCGGATGGTGTTCCACGAGATCACGCGCGAGGCGATCGAGCGGGCGCTGCAGAACACGCGCGACCTCGACGACCGGCTGGTCGACGCGCAGGAGACCCGACGGATCCTCGACCGCCTGTACGGCTACGAGGTGTCGCCGGTGCTGTGGCGCAAGGTGCGGCAGGGGCTGTCGGCGGGCCGTGTGCAGTCGGTGGCGACGCGCCTCGTCGTCGATCGTGAGCGCGAGCGGATGGCTTTCCGCAAGGCCTCCTACTGGGACCTGCGGGGCCAGTTCAGTCACGAGGGATCGCCGGCGTTCCCGGCCCGGTTGATGTCGCTCGACGGTGCCAAGGTCGCGCAGGGTCGCGACTTCGCCGACGACGGCACGCTGTCCGCGAAGGGCTCGGTGGTCGCGCTCGACGAGGCCGCCGCGACCGCTCTGGTCACGGCGCTGGAGAACCAGCCGTTCGCGGTCCGCAGCGTCGAGACCAAGCCGTACACCCGCCGTCCGGCGGCGCCGTTCACGACCTCGACCCTGCAGCAGGAGGCCTCCCGCAAGCTGCGATGGAGCTCGAACCAGACCATGCGCACGGCGCAGGGGCTGTACGAGAACGGCTACATCACCTACATGCGTACGGACTCCTCGGCGCTGTCGACGCAGGCGGTGGCCGCCGCGCGTCGGCAGGCGACGGAGCTGTACGGGCCGGAGTACATCCCGGACAGCCCGCGGGTCTACGGCAAGGCCGCCAAGGGCGCGCAGGAGGCGCACGAGGCGATCCGTCCCGCCGGTGACAGCTTCCGCACCCCGGGGCAGGTCGCGAGCGAGCTGGCGGGCGACCAGTTCCGGCTGTACGAGCTGATCTGGAAGCGCACGATCGCCTCCCAGATGGCCGATGCCAAGGGGTCGACGGCGACCATCCGGCTCGGCGCGACGTCGACCGACGGTCGTGACGCGGAGTTCGGTGCCTCGGGCACCGTCATCACGTTCCGCGGCTTCCTGGCCGCGTACGAGGAGGGCCGCGACGTCGAGCGGTACGGCGACGGCTCGGACGCCGAGACCCGGCTCCCCGACGTCGCTGAGGGCGACGCCCTCGCCGCCGAGGAGATCACCGCGGAGGGCCACGAGACGTCGCCGCCGCCGCGGTACACCGAGGCGAGCCTGGTGAAGGCGCTGGAGGAGCGCGGGATCGGGCGCCCCTCGACGTACGCCTCGACGATCTCGGTGATCACCGAGCGCGGCTACGTCGATCGTCGCGGCCAGGCGCTCGTCCCCACGTGGCTCGCGTTCGCCGTCATCCGGCTGCTGGAGGAGAACTACGCCGAGCTCGTCGACTACGAGTTCACGGCCGCGATGGAGGGCGACCTCGACTCGATCGCCCACGGCGAGCGCGACCGGGTGGACTGGCTGACCGGGTTCTACTTCGGACGCGAGGGCCGCGAAGGCCTCAGGGACATGGTCGCCGACGCCGGGGAGATCGACGCCCGCGAGGTCAACTCGATCCCGATCGGTGACGACGTCGTGCTGCGTGTCGGCCGGTACGGGCCGTACCTCGAGGCCGCGGGCGCCGAGAGCGGGGAGGGGTCGACGGCGCCGCGCGCGAGCGTCCCGGACGACCTCGCTCCCGACGAGCTGACGCCGGAGCGGGCGCGTGAGCTGATGGAGCAGGCCGCGGTCACGGGTGACGACGGCCGACCGCTGGGCACCGATCCGGAGTCGGGTCACGAGATCGTCGTCAAGAACGGGCGGTTCGGCCCGTACGTGACCGAGATCCTGCCGGAGGAGCCGGCGCCCGCCGAGGGCGACAAGCCCAAGCGAGGCAAGGGCAAGGCCACCAAGCCGAAGCCGCGGACGGCGTCGTTGTTCAAGGACATGGAGGTCGAGACCGTCGACCTCGAGACGGCGCTCAAGCTGCTCTCGCTGCCGCGTGTCGTCGGCGTCGTCACCGAGGGTGAGGGCGAGGACGCGAAGGACGTCGAGATCACGGCGCAGAACGGGCGCTACGGGCCGTACCTGAAGAAGGGCACGGACTCGCGGAGCCTGGAGTCGGAGCGCCAGCTGTTCGACATCACGCTGGAGCAGGCGCTGGAGATCTACGCGCAGCCGAAGCGCGGCCGTGGTGCGACGGCGAGCAAGGCGCTGGCCGAGTTCGGCGAGGACCCGGTCTCGGGCAAGCCGGTGGTCGTCAAGGACGGCCGCTTCGGTGCGTACGTGACCGACGGAACGACCAACGCGACGCTCCGCAAGGGCGATCCCCTGGAGACCCTCACCGCCGAGCGCGCCTACGAGATCCTGGCCGAGAAGCGCGCCGCCGGCCCCGCCACGCGCCCCGCTCGCGGCGCCAAGCGCACGACCACCAAGCGCACCACCACGAAGCGCACGGCCGCCAAGTCCAAACCCTGAATTCGTTGACGAACTGCCGGTACCCCGATTTCGTTGACGAATTGCCAGTACGGCGATGTCGTTGATGAGTTCCCGCGCCCGACGGTGACGCCAATTCGTCAACGAAATCGGATGTCGGGGGTGTCGGGGAGAGTGGTGCTCACACCCACCACTGGAGGACCGATGAGCACGCACACCCATCACGAGATCGACTACATCGAGCTGTCCGCGACCGATCTGGAGACCACCGCCGAGTTCTATCGGTCGGCGTTCGGATGGACGACGGTCGGGTACGGGCCCGACTACGTCGGGATCGAGGGCGAGCAGCATGAGCAAGGTGGCATCGCCCGGGGCGATGCGCCACCGCTCGTGCAGCTCTACTCCGCCGATCTCGACGCCACGCTCGCGGCGGTCGAGGCCGCGGGCGGCGTCGTCGAGGTGCCGCCGTACACGTTCCCCGGTGGTCGCCGGTTCGCGTTCCGCGATCCCGCCGGGAACGTCCTCGGAGTGTGGAGCGAGGCCTGACTCGAGAGCTCCAGGGGACAACCCTCGATCTCGTCGACGGCGGAGCGCGTCGTCGTCGTCAGCCGCGGACCCGGCCGTCCTTGCCGATGGCGAGCACGACGACGTCGTCGTAGACACGTCGCTCGGTCCGCCTCACGCGGTAGGAGGAGTCGACGACGGGGAACACGTGCACGGGTGTCATCGTCACCGCCGCGCCGCGACGCGTGCGCACCACCTCGACCTGCAGGTGCCCGTAGTGCTTGCCGCCACGGTGGAGCACGCGCGCGCTCCCGCGATCACGCCACTCCTCGGGCTCGTCGCGGTCCGCCGTCCACTGGCGGTAGGGGTTGTAGCCGAGCAGCTCGCTGCCCGGCCCGGAGACGCGGCGCTCGCCGCGCAGACCGTCGCCCGCGACGCCGACGTCGTAGTAGTGCACCCCGATGCCGTCGCCGTCGAGATCGACGAAGCTCCGCTCGAAGAGCTCGCTGTGACCGCAGATGACCGCCGCGACCCCGTACCGCTCGGCCATCGCGTGGTACTGGCGCATCGGCGTCCCGCCCTGGCCCGAGGTGTCGACGTGGTACATCGGCAGCCCGTGCTCGCCGCTGCTGAACGGCGAGTGGTGCCACTGCATGAAGACGATCTGGCCGCGACGGCGTGCATCGGCCAGCTGGCGCTCCGCCCAGCGCCATTGCACGCTCCCCGGGTTGAAGTCCGACAGGTCGGTGCCGCCCGCAGCCGCGTACTCGGCCGCCGTGAAGTTGTTCTGCGTGTCGGTCCCCGGCCCGCGGTACTCCCGCCCGGTGGCGGGGTTGTCGGCGTAGTTCTCGGTGTCGTCGTCGGGCTCGCCGTTGTTGGAGTCGAGAGTGATCACGGTGATCGGCCCGTAGTCGATCCGGTAGTAGTTGCCGCGGTGCTCGGGCGTCCCGTTGTCGGGGCCGTCGAAGTACGCGTGGTACTTGGCGCGCGAGCGCACCACGTTCGACCGGTCCTCCGGCGAGCCGTAGCCGCCGTTGACGGTCCCGGCGAAGCTCTCCCAGTTGCCGAGAGCGGGGAGCACCGGCGTGCGCGACAGCCGAGCCCCCGCCTCGCCGGCGTTGCACCGGAACCACTCGTCCCAGCCCGGCTGGTAACCGCCACCCTGGACGAGGTCGCCCGGGAACATGAGGAAGTCGGGCCGCGCGGCGTCGACCACGGCGAGGTTGGCCAGGTACCCCTCGTCCTCCGTCAGCGGGTAGCGCAGCACCCGTGCGCCGTTGAGCGTGGTGGTCCCGAACGCGGCATCCCAGGCCGAGCCCGCCTCGGCCGACGGCCGCACGGCGTCCGCCCCCTCGCCCGGCGCCCACTCCCGACGCGTCACGCGGCCGCGGGGCTCGGTCTCGTGATCCGACATGGCGATGAACGTGATGCGATCCCAGTCCCGGGACGACGGCGCGGTCCGGAACCGCCCGCGGTACGCGTGGCGACCCTCGCCCACCCGATAGGTGTACTGGGCGCCCGGTCGCAGGCCCGTCACCTCGGCCTGGTGCTTGACGTTGCCGTCGGCGAGGATCCACGATCCCTGCTCGAGTCCGTCGATGACCTCGGCGCGCTCGGCATCGGTGTAGGTGAGGGCGCCGTGGTCGGAGCCGCGCACCTTCACACGCGTGCCGCCGCGCAGCCCCGGCCCGTTGATCGTCAGGGTCGTGCTCCGGGTCTCGTGCGTGAACCAGGTCAGCGTCATCGACGTCGACGACGGGCTCTGCAGGTACGGCAGCACACGCAGGTCGAGCCGACCGCCGCCGCCGCCGGCCGGGGCGGCGGCACCGGCGGGTACCGGCGCCGCTGCCGCGGGAAGCGTGCCGAACGCGCTCGGCACCATCCCGGCGGCGGCGATGCCGCCCAGGACGGCACGTCGGCTCAGAGGGTGGTCAGCGGGCTGGGAGCAGGTCTCGTCCATGAGGTCGCATCCTTCGTCGGGGGTCCGGCTGCGTGTCCACGATAGCCAGGAGCGACGGCCGCGCGGGTGGCGACGTCGATCCCGGACGCACCGACGCCGCCGCCCTTCATGGACGGCGGCGTCGGTGCGGTCGAGGCGCCGACCTCAGTGCGAGACGGCCTTCTCGGCACCGATGCCGGTCATCGACCGCACCTCCATCTCCGCCTGCTTGCTCGCGTTGTACTCCGGTGACGTGATCGACCCCAGCCACCCGGCGAGGAACCCGATCGGGACCGAGACCAGCGCGGGGTTGGTGAGCGGGAACCAGTCGAAGTCGAGCCCGGGGAGCATCGCCTTCTCCCCTCCGGAGACCGCCGGCGAGAAGACGATGAGCACGAGCGCGCTCACCAGACCGCCGATGATGCTCCACACGGTCCCTCGGGTGTTGAACCGCTTCCAGTAGAGCGTGTAGAGGATCGACGGCAGGTTGGCGCTGGCCGCGATCGCGAACGCCAGCGCCACCAGGAACGCCACGTTCTGACCGTTCGCGACGATGCCGCCGACGATCGCCACCACGCCGATGACGACGGCGGTGATCCGGGCGACCCTGACCTCCTGCTCGGGTGTGGCGTCGCCCTTCTTGAGCACGCTGTTGTAGACGTCGTGGCTGAACGACGCCGATGCCGTGATGGTCAGCCCGGCGACGACGGCGAGGATGGTCGCGAAGGCGACGCCGGCGATCACGGCGAGCAGCACCGTGCCACCCAGCTCGTAGGCGAGCAGCGGTGCTGCCGAGTTGCTCCCGCCCGGAGCGGCCTCGATCCTGTCGCGACCCACCAGCACGGCGGCGCCGTAGCCCAGGATCAGGGTGAACAGGTAGAACGCGCCGATGAGCACGATCGCCCAGGTGACCGAACGACGGGCCTCCTTCGCCGTCGGCACCGTGTAGAACCGCATGAGGATGTGCGGGAGTCCGGCGGCGCCGAGCACGAGCGCGATCGCGAGCGAGACGAAGCTGAGCTTGCTGATCGACGACGCGCCGTACTGCTCCATCGGGACGAGCACGTTGAACGCGCCGCCCTCGGCCGTGGTCTCCTGCGCGGCGCTGTACGCCCTGCCGAGCAACGTCGAGAGGTTGAAGCCGTTCTGGACGAGGACCCAGACGGTCATGATGCCGGCGCCGGTGATGAGGAGTGCCGCCTTGATGATCTGGACCCAGGTGGTGCCCTTCATGCCGCCGATGAGGACGTACAGGATCATGATGACGCCGACCACGCCGATGACCAGGCTCTGCTGGGTGCGGTCCGTGACGCCGAGCAGCAGCGCGACCAGTCCGCCTGCTCCTGCCATCTGGGCCAGCAGGTAGAAGAACGAGACGACGAGCGTCGACAGTGCCGCCGCCGAGCGCACGGGTCGCTGCTTCATGCGGAACGACAGCACGTCGGCCATCGTGTACTTGCCGGTGTTCCGCAGCGGCTCGGCGACGAGCAGCAGAGCGACGAGCCAGGCGACCAGGAAGCCGATGGAATA
This sequence comes from Pseudactinotalea sp., assembly GCA_048594485.1. Lineage (GTDB taxonomy): Bacteria > Actinomycetota > Actinomycetes > Actinomycetales > Beutenbergiaceae > Pseudactinotalea. The sequence continues at coordinate 13,371 of JBMDXU010000040.1, forward strand.
GAGCAGACCGTCGTAGCCGTAGATCGCGACGTACCCGGCGATGCCGAGGAACGAGGCGGCGGACAGGTAGTCGCCGGCGATGGCGACGCCGGTCTGCCGGCCGGAGAAGGCGCGGCCTCCTGCGTAGTAGTCCGCTGCCGACTTGTTGCCGCGCGAGACCCGGAGCACGATGACGAGCGTCACGACGACGAACGCCGCGAAGATGACGATGTTGAGGGTGTGGTTGCCGACGTCCATCAGAGGGTCCCGTCCTCGAGCTCGGCGCGGATCTTCTCCGCCTTCGGGTCGATGCTCCTGTTGGCGTGCCGCACGTAGAGCCAGGTGATGAGGAACGTCGTGACGAACTGGCCGAGACTGATCAGCAGCCCGAGGTTGACGTTGCCGAGCACCGGCGTCGACATCAGCTCGACCGCGTAGGTCGACAGCAGCACGTACAGCAGGTACCAGGCCAGGAAGGCGATGGTCATGGGGAACGCGAAGGACCGGAACGATCTCCGCAGATCGGCGAACTCGGGGGATCGCTGTGCTCGTTCGAACGCCTCGGGGCTCGGACCGTCGATGGTCGGGGACTCGGGCAAGGGACACCTCCTCGTGGCCAGGCCCGCGCCTGTGCAGGACGGACGTGGCCATCGTGGCGCAGATGAGGGCCCGAGGTGGGGATTTGCGTGAGGCCTCGACCATTGTCGGTCCGCGCTCGCGGCGCTCGCGGCGATGTCGGCGGGGCGATCTACGGTGGCCCGATGCAGCTGGATCCCCGGACCGCCGAGCTCAGCGCGGCTCACGACACCCTCGCCCCGACCTACCGGAGCAGGCTCGCGGGTCTGCTCGAGACGATGCCGATCGAGCAGGCCGTGCTGGAGCTCTTCGCCACGCTCGTCCGATCGGCGGGAGCCGGCGTCGACGTGGCGGACGTCGGGTGCGGCACCGGTCGGCTGCTGCCGTTCCTCGCCGAGTGCGGCCTGTCGCCCTCGGGTGTCGATCTGTCACCGGAGATGGTGGCGACGGCGCGGGCGGACCATCCCGGCGTCGACGTCGAGCGCGCCGACGTGCGTCAGCTGCCCTACCGCGACGGCGCCCTGGGTGGGGTCGTGTGCTGGTACTCGCTCATGTACCTGCCGCTCGACGATCGTCGCCTCGCCTTCGCGGAGATCGCGCGAGTCCTCGCCCCCGGCGGGCACCTCGCGATGGCCTACAAGCAGGGCGACGACCTGCCGCGTCGTGCCGGCCGGTCGCTCGGCGTCGAGTTCGACATCTGGTGGCACTCCGAGGCGGAGGTCGAGCAGCGCGTGGACCAGGTCGGCATGCGCGTCGTCTTCCGCGGCGGACGTCCGCCCGACCCGGGCGAGCTGCAGCCGCAGGGCTACCTGATCGCCGTCAAGCCGCGCTGAGCCTCACTCGCCCGGCAGCACCATCCCGACCTGACGGCGGACCTCGTCCATCGCCTCCATCGTCGCGATCGTCTCGCTCCAGCTGCGCACGGGCGACTCGAGCTCGCCGGCGTGGACGCGTCGAGCGACCTCGGCGGCCTGGTACTGGAAGCCTCCGGTCACCTCGGGCCGGACCGTCCACGGCTCGCCCTCGCGCGGGTGGACCGTGAACCCGGTCGGGGCGAAGAAGGTCTCGTCGACGGTGATCCGACCGGCCGTACCGGCGATCTCGGCGACGTTGTGCGTGCGGGCGAGCATCGTCGTCGAGATCTGGGCGACCGCCCTGTCGTAGCCGAACGTGATCGCGAGGGTGGCGTCGACGCCGGCACCGGTGAGCTGGCCGGCGGCCTGGACCGTGGTCGGGACGCCGAGCACGTCGACCGCGAAGGCGACCGGGTAGATGCCCAGGTCCAGCAGGGCGCCACCGGCGAGCTCGGGCCGCGCCATCCGCTCGACGTGCGCGATCGGCTGACCGTGGGTGGCGATGACCGTGACGACGTCCCCGATGGCGCCCGAGGCCAGGGCCGCACGCAGGGCGACCATGTGCGGCAGGAAGCGCGTCCACATCGCCTCCATCGCGAACACACCGGCGTCGCGGGCGGCGTCGAGGACCTCGCGTGCCTCGGCGGCGTTGCGGGTGAACGACTTCTCGACGAGCACGTGCTTGCCCGCTCCGATGGCGAGCAGCGCGTGGTCGCGGTGCTCCGAGTGCGGGGACGCGACGTACACGGCCTCGACCTCTGGGTCGTGGACCAGCTCCTCGTAGCTGCCGTACGCGCGGGCGACCCACTCCTGCTCGGCGAACGCCTCGGCGCGCTCGAGCGCTCGCGACCCGACCGCGACGACCGAGGACGCCGTGTGCGCCGGGATCGTCCGCGCGAAGTTGTGCGCGATGCCCCCGGCCGCGAGGATGCCCCATCGCAGCGCAGGTGCGTCGGCGGGGTCGGGGCCGAGATCGAGATCGGTGGTCATACGGCACTCCGGGGTCGTGGGCGGTGAGATGGATGATCGGCACTCTCAGCGGTGCCGTGGACGGGTCAGGCTCGTCCCGTCGGGTCGTTGACGTCCGGGGTGTCGCTGCAGGCCGCTGACGTGTCGGTGTCCCCGGCGTCGTGGGATCGACCCTAGGACACGTCGACCACGTGCCGGCGTGCCGCTCGCCTCGCGGGCACGGCGCCGCACCGCGGCTGTCCGGGCGCGGCCGACCGGCGTCGGTGACGGCGGATACTGTGTCCGCGTGGCCGGCCTCTTCATCTCCTTCGAAGGCGGCGACGGCGCAGGCAAGTCCACGCAGCTCGGCCGGCTCGCGACGTGGCTGCGGGAGCAGGGTCGCGAGGTGGTCGCCACCCGCGAGCCCGGCGGGACCGCGCTCGGGCAGCGGCTGCGCGATCTCGTGCTGCACGGGGAGGACCTCGACGAGCGCACCGAGGCGCTGCTGTACGCGACCGACCGCGCCCATCACGTCGCCACGGTGATCCGGCCGGCGCTGGCGAGGGACGCCGTCGTGCTCACCGACCGGTATCTCGACTCATCGGTCGCCTATCAGGGGGGCGGGCGAGGGCTGACGGCGGAGCGGGTGGAGTCCCTCAACCTCTGGGCGGTCGACGGGCTGGTCCCCGATCTCACGGTGCTGCTCGACCTCGACCCGGCGCAGCTGCCGGCACGGCTGACCGGGGCGCCCGATCGCCTCGAGCGCGCTGGCGCGGAGTTCCACCGGCGCACCCGCGAGGCGTTCCTGGAGCGCGCGGCCGCCCACCCTGAGCGGTTCGTGGTGCTCGACGCCTCCGGTGACGTCGAGGCCATCGCCGACCAGGTCCGACGGCACGTCGAGGCGAGAACGCGATGAGCGTGTGGGACGCCGTCGTCGGGCAGGACGACGTGGTCGCGACGCTGCGTTCCGCGGCGGCGAACCCGTCGACGATGACGCACGCGTGGCTGATCACCGGCCCCCCTGGATCGGGGCGGTCGATCGCCGCCCGCGCGTTCGCCGCCACGTTGCAGGCGCCCGACGACGTCGAGGGCACCTCGCACGATGCGCGCACCGCCTTCGCCGGCACCCACTCCGATGTCACGATCCACGTCACCGAGCGGTTGATCATCACGATCGAGGAGGCGCGCTCGCTCGTCGAGATCGCCTATCGCTCGCCGGCGCAGGGCCGGTGGCGCGTCATCATCATCGAGGATGCCGATCGCATCGCCGAGCGCACCTCGAACGTGCTGCTCAAGGCGATCGAGGAGCCACCGCCGCGCACCGTGTGGCTGCTGTGCGCGCCGAGCCCGATGGACATGCTCCCCACCATCCGGTCGCGGTGCCGGCTGGTCAGCCTGCGGGTACCGGAGCCGCAGGCGGTGGCCGATCTGCTGGTGCGACGCGACGGCGTCGAGCCGGCGTTGGCGCTGGAGTGTGCGCGGGCGGCGCAGAGCCACATCGGGGTGGCCAGCAGGCTGGCGCGCAGCCCGCAGGCGCGCGAGCACCGCAACCGGCTGCTCGCGATCCCGGCCTCGATCCGTGGTGTCGGGGATGCGGTGCTCGCCGCCGGTGAGCTCGTCGAGTCCGCGACGGAGCAGAGCAAGCTCGCCACGACCGAGCGTGATGCCGAGGAACGTGTCGAGCTGCTCCGCACGCTCGGTGCGAGCGAGGGTCAGACGCTGCCCCCGTCGCTGCGCGCCCAGCTGCGCCAGCTCGAGGAGGACCAGAAGCGACGCGCCCGTCGCGCGCTGCTCGACACCATCGATCGCGCGCTCGTCGACCTGCTCTCCTACTACCGCGACGTGCTGGTGGTGCAGCTGGGCAGCGACGTCGACCTCGTCAACACCGCCGCCGAGACCTCAGTGCGCGAGCTCGCCCGCACCAGCACGCCCGAGCAGAACCTGCGCCGGATGCAGGCGATCGGGCGCACCCGCGCCCGGTTCGACGAGTACGGCACGATCGCCCCGCTGCTCGCGATCGAGTCGCTGTTCATCGCGCTCCGTCCTCAGGGTTGAGGTCGGGCCGCAGTCCGCGTCGCCGCTCGAGCCGTGCGGCACGACGCGCGTGAGGCGTCGGGTTGTCTCCCTACACTGAGCGGGTGCGCAGGAGGAGCAGGGCGGCCATCGCCGTCGTCGTCGGGGTCATCGCGCTGCTCGTCGGGTGCTCGGTGCCCGCTCCCATGGTGCAGCCGGGCGGTGGAGGAGGCGGTGGGGCCGCTCCCGAGGGCCTGGAGGAGTTCTACTCCCAGGAGGTCGAGTGGAGCGAGTGCGGTGGCAGCTTCGACTGCGCCACCGTCACCGTGCCGATGAACTACGCCGACCCGACCGGCGAGACGATCGAGATCGCCGTCAAGCGCTTCAACCACACCGAGGACGGCGATGCCGTCGCGACGATGTTCATCAACCCGGGTGGTCCCGGCGGCTCGGGCATCGAGATGGTCGAGTCGGCGACCAGCTACTTCTCGGCGACGCTGCTGCGCAGCCTCGACATCGTCGGCTTCGACCCGCGCGGGGTGGGGGAGTCCCACGGCGTGCGCTGCCTCACGAGCGCCGAGCTCGAGGTGCGGTACGAGCAGACCTACGACCTGGACTCCGATGCCGGGTGGGACGCCTACGTGGCCGACAGCACCGAGTACGGCGAGAAGTGCCTGGAGAACACCGGGCCGCTGATGGAGTTCCTCGACACCGTCAGCGCCGCCCGCGATCTCGACGTGCTGAGGGCCACCATCGGCGACCCGACCCTCACCTACTTCGGGTTCTCCTACGGCACCTTCCTCGGCGCGACCTACGCCGAGCTCTTCCCGGAGAACGTCGGGCGTCTCGTGCTCGACGGCGCCGTCGACCCCTCTCTCAGCTACCAGGAGCTGGCCGCCGGCCAGAACGTCGGGTTCGGCGTCGCCTACCGCTCCTACCTCGAGGACTGCCTGGCGGGCAGCGACTGCCCGTTCACGGGCTCCGCCGACGAGGCGTGGGATCGCACGGTCGATCTGCTGGAGGAGCTCTACGCGAACCCGGTCGACAGCGACGACCCCGAGCGACCCGTCAACGACTCGACGCTGATGAGCGCGATCATCATGTCGATGTACAGCCCGGGCTGGTGGCCGACCCTGAGCGAGGCCATCTCCTCGCTGCTCGACGGCGACGGCAGCCAGGTGCTCGCCATGGCCGACTACTCCGCGGAGCGCGACGAGGACGGCAACTACCCCGAGGACGAGGGTGCGTTCCGTCTGATCGACTGCCTCGACTACCAGGTCACGCTCGACCGCACCGCCATCGAGGACGCCGCCGATGCGCTGGTCGCGGAGAACGAGCTCTTCGGACCGTTCTTCGGGTACGGCGAGGTCGGCTGCGCGACGCTGCCGTTCCAGTCGACCGCGGAGCGCGACCCGATCACGGCCCCCGGCACGCCGCCGATCGTCGTCATCGGCACCACGCGCGACCCGGCCACGCCGTACGACTGGGCCGTCTCGCTCGCCGACCAGCTCGAGAGCGGCGTCCTGCTCTCCTACGACGGCGACGGCCACACCGCGTACGGCTCGGACGACTGCATCGACACCCCTGTCGACGAGTTCCTCGTCAACGGCGTCGTGCCCGACGACGGTCTGAGCTGTTGATCGACCCGCTGATTCGCACCGGACCTGTTGCCCGGGTACAGTAGCCAACCGCCGGGTCCGCCCGGCAGCGCCGCCTTAGCTCAGTCGGCAGAGCGATTCACTCGTAATGAATAGGTCAAGGGTTCGATTCCCTTAGGCGGCTCCTCTCAGGGACGACGGCGTCCCGGCACCTCCGTGGACGGGCACCGCAGTTGTGCTCCGCTCCCGGCGATCGCGGGTTACTGTCGAGCCAGCGCACGCGATCGGCGCGTGCCGGATGCCAGGAGGGGACTCATGGGTCTCGGTGACAAGATCAAGAACGCTGCGGACGAGGCTGCCGGCAAGGTCAAGGAGGAGTGGGGCGACCTGACCGACAACGAGAAGCTGGAGGCCGAGGGCAAGGCCCAGCAGGCCGCGGCCAACGCTCGTCAGGCCGGCGAAGAGGTCAAGGACGCAGCCGGCAACGCTGCCGACGACGTCAAGGACGCCGTCAACAACATCAAGCGCTGACGTCTCACGGAGCGGCCCGTCGACGGATGTCGGCGGGCCGTTGCCGTGCCCTGTGTGCGACGATCGGGGCACGAGGGCCTCACCTGCGGGGGAGCCCGACCAGCACGTCCGCGAACAGGAGCGCCGATGGAGGACGCCGGACCTGCCGCCCCCCGGGAGCGTGCCTGGTTCGACGATCTGTTCGCCGCGCACGCCCGCGACGTGCATCGCTACTTCCTGCGCCGTGCTCCTCACGACGACGCCGAGGACCTGGCTGCCGACGTGATGGCGACGGCGTGGCGCCGGCGTGCCGACGTGCCCGAGGGCCACGAGCTCGCGTGGCTGTACCGGACCGCGGGCTTCGTGCTCGCCAACCACCGCCGCAAGAGCCGACCCGTTCCGGTCGAGGAGGTGCCCGAGGACGCGGGCGGTGACTACGCCGCCGACCCGGTCGACGTCGTCGTCGAGGACGAGCGCGTGCGCACCGCTCTCAACGCCCTCAGCGCGCGGGACCGCCACGTGCTTCTCCTCAACGTCTGGGAGGGTCTCGACGGCGAGGCGCTCGGCGAGGCGCTCGGCATCAGCCGCGGAGGAGCGGCCGCAGCGTTGTCCCGGGCGCGCGCCCGCCTACGGGAGAGCTGGGGCGACGATGGGTGAGCAGGGTCACGTGCAACGCCGCGCCCCGGCGCCACACAGGCAGGGAAGGACGGGAGCCGACGGCCCCGCGAGAGGACTCCGATGACGACCGACGACGAGCTGTTCGCACGGCTCCGCGCTGCGGACCCCGCAGCCGGGACGGCCAGCGACCTCGATGCGCTCCGCCGCGCCGTCGACCTGCGCATCGGTGAGCCGGCGGCGGCGAGCCCCGACCCCCCCGGTGGCGACGCGCGTGCTCGGGACGAGACGGACGCTCGGGACGAGCTCGCTGCACGTCGCGACCGACGGAGGCGTCGCACGGCCTGGCTGAGCGGGGCGGCGGCGGCGCTGGTGGTCGGGCTCGCCGGCTACGCGCTCGGAAGCAGCGGCACGAACCAGGTGGACTCGGGGAGCGCGGGCGGCGCCGCCGAGGACCGGGAGCAGTACGCGCAGGAGTCGGCGGGCGAGGGCGACCAGGACAGCCCGGTCACGATGTCGGGTGCCGATGCCGGCGGCGGCGTCGCTGCCGAGGAGGACGACGGCACGGGCGAGCGGGTGGTCTTCGAGGCGTCGGGGCTGCCGACGACGACGGGCACCGCCGAGGCGTTCGGCTACGACCCGTCGGCGGTCGACGGCCGCGAGGCGGCGATCGAGCTGGCCGCCGCGCTCGGGGTCGACGACACGTCCTCGACCGGAGGCCAGGTGTGGATGCTGAGCGGTGACGACGGCCGCATGGTCGAGGTGTACGAGGACGGCGTCATGACGGCGGCCTACACGGACCCGTCGGTCGACCTGGCGCAGCCGCCGGACGACGCGGTCGGCGTCGCCTCGGAGTTCCTGCGCACCATCGGGCTCGATCCCGCCGACTACCGGCTGAGCGAGGACGGCGTCGATGTCGCCGCCGTGCAGGTCGCGGCGTACCCGGACGACGTCGACGTCCCTGCGTGGGTCGTCACGGTCGCCGGCGACGAGGTCGCCTACGCGAACGGCGCTCTCGCACCCCTCGTCTCGTGGGGCGAGTACGGCACCATCTCGGCGACCGACGCCGTCGCGCGGCTCATGGACCCGCGTTTCGGACCGGGTGGGGGCGAGATCGGCGACGACGGCACCATGGCGTCCGACGGAGCCGCCGCGCCCCCGGGATCGGCGATCCCGTGGCCGGTCGAGACCGTGACGATCGACTCCGCCGAGCTCGGATCGGCGCCGTACGGGCTCGACGACGGCTCCACGCTGGTGCTCCCCACCTGGACCCTGACCTCCACCGCGACCGGGCAGTCGTGGACGGTCGTGGCGGTGGTCGACAGCGAGCTGGATCTCGACGCTCGCTGACGCCGTCGCGGACGCCGTCGGCCACGGTCGCACGGTCTCGATAGATTGGCCTCGTGCCCGACCTGCTCGCCGATCTCAGGGCCGCGGTCAGCGGCGAGGTCGACGCCTCCGCGCGTCGCCGGGCCGAGTACAGCACCGACGCCTCGAACTACCGTGTCGTGCCCGAGGTCGTGGTGTTCCCGAGGAGCTCCGACGACGTCCTCGCCACCCTCGCGGTCGCGCGCGAGCACGGCAGCCCGATCACGCCCCGGGGCGGTGGGACGTCGGTGGCGGGCAACGCGGTCGGGCCCGGCGTGGTCATCGACTTCTCGCGGCATCTCGACCGGGTGCTCGAGATCGACCCCGAGGCGCGCCTCGCGCGTGTGCAGCCCGGCACGGTGATGAGCACGCTGCAGGCCGCGGCCAAGCCCCACGGGCTGCGGTTCGGTCCCGACCCGTCGACCCAGAACCGCTGCACCATCGCGGGCATGATCGGCAACAACGCCTGCGGGCCGCACGCCGTCGCCTACGGCCGCACCGCCGACAACACCCACACCCTCGACGTGGTCGACGGCACCGGACGTCGCTTCCTGGCGGGCCGCGGCGATCTCGATGACGTCCCGGGTCTGGACGCGCTCGTCGCGGCGAACCTCGCGACCATCCGCACCGAGTTCGGTCGCTTCGGCCGGCAGGTCAGCGGCTACTCGATGGAGCACCTGCTGCCTGAGAACGGGCGGGATCTCGCCAAGTTCCTCGTCGGCACCGAGGCCACCCTCGTCACGATCCTCGAGGCGACGGTCGACCTCGTGCCGATCCCCGGGTCGCCGACGATCGTCGCGCTCGGGTACCCCGACATGCCCTCGGCCGCGGACGCCGTCCCGGCGATGCTCGCCCACCGGCCGCTCGCCGTCGAGGGGCTCGACGACCGGCTGCTCGACGTCGTCCGCCGGCACTCGACGGCGCCGATCCCCGATCTTCCCGACGGCGCCGGATGGCTGCTCGTCGAGGTGGGGGGCGCCACCCAGGAGGAGGCGTACGCGAACGCCGAGGCGCTCGTGAAGGACGCGGGCACGACCGCCGTCCGCATCCTGCCCGCCGGCCCCGAGGCCACCCGGATCTGGCAGATCCGCGCCGACGGCGCCGGGCTGGCCGGACGCACCCCGTCGGGGGCGCAGGCGTGGCCCGGCTGGGAGGACGCCGCCGTGCCGCCCGACCGGCTCGGCGCCTACCTGCGGGAGTTCAACACGCTGCTCGACCGGTATGGCGTCGACGGGCTGCCCTACGGTCATTTCGGCGACGGCTGCATCCACGTCCGGATCGACCTGCCGCTCGACCGGCCGGGTGGGTCGAGCATCTTCCGTGACTTCATGCTGGACGCCGCCGCACTCGTGGCGAGCCATGGCGGCTCGCTGTCCGGTGAGCACGGCGACGGCCGCGCGCGCGGCGAGCTGCTGCCCTTCATCTACTCGCCCGAGGCGATCGGTCTGTTCGAGAAGGTGAAGGGTCTGCTCGACCCCGCCGACGTGATGAACCCGGGTGTCGTCGTCCGGCCGCGTGCCGTCGACGCGGACCTGCGGCGGCCGCGTGCGCGGCCGTTGCCGCTCGTGAAGGGTGGCTTCACGTTCCCGCACGACGGCGGTGACCTCACGACCGCGGCGCACCGGTGCGTGGGTGTCGGCAAGTGCCGGGTCGACAGCGGCGGGGCTGCCTTCATGTGCCCGTCGTTCCAGGCGACCAAGGACGAGAAGGACAGCACGCGTGCGCGCGCACGCGTGCTGCAGGAGCTCGCCAACGGCACGCTCGTGAAGGGGTGGGACTCACCCGAGGTCGCCGACTCGCTCGACCTGTGCCTGTCGTGCAAGGCGTGCGGCGCCGAGTGCCCGGCGGGCGTCGACATGGCGACCTACAAGTCCGAGATCCTGCACCGCCGCTACCGCGGCAGGCTCCGGCCGATCCGTCACTACGCGCTCGGATGGCTTCCGCGGTGGTCGAGGCTGGTGACCGCCGTGCCCGGACTGGCCGCGCTCGCCAACGCCGCGCTGCGGGTCCCGGCCGTGCGCATGGCGGTGCTCGCCGGCGGTGGCATGGACACCCGTCGCGAGGTGCCGGAGTTCGCCGCACGACGGTTCTCGCGGTGGTTCCGGCGTCGCTCGGATCGGCCGACGACGCCGACCCGCCGCGACGTCGTGCTCTGGGTCGACTCGTTCAGCGAGACGATGTCGACCGCCGGAGCCCAGGCGATGGTGAGCCTGCTCGAGGGTGCCGGGTACACGGTGCGCATCCCCGATCAGCAGGCGTGCTGCGGACTCACCTGGATCTCGACCGGACAGCTCGACGGTGCCCGCGCGAAGCTCCGGCAGACGCTGGACGTGCTCGGTCCGTTCGTCGAGGCCGGCATCCCGGTCGTGGGGGTGGAGCCGAGCTGCACGGCGGTGCTGCGTGGCGATCTTGTCGAGCTGCTCGGTGACGACCCTCGGGCAGCGGCCCTGGCCTCCGGCGTGCACACGCTCGCCGAGCTGCTCAGCGCTCCCGAGCCCCTCGGACCCGGGCCGGGGTGGGCGCCGCCGGACCTGTCCGGGATCGACGTCGTCGCGCAGCCGCACTGCCACCACCACGCGGTGATGGGCTACGGCACGGATCTGGCGATCCTCGAGCGCGCCGGCGCCCAGGTGACCACGATCTCGGGGTGCTGCGGGCTCGCCGGCAACTTCGGGATGGAGAAGGGCCACTACGACGTGAGCGTCGCCGTCGCCGAGAACGGACTGCTGGCGGCGCTGCGCGAGGCCCCGGACGGTGCCGTCCTGCTCGCCGACGGCTTCTCCTGCCGCACCCAGGCCGACCAGCTCGCCGGCGTGCCCGGCACCACGCTCGCCGAGCTCCTCAGCGACCCGGCCCGCCACCGCGTGCCGGGGCGAGGTCAGAGAGCCGGCTCGACGTAGCCGCGGAACCAGTGGTCGATCTGCTCGTAGGCGCGATCGCGCACGGGGTGCGGTGAGAGCAGGACGTCGTGGACGGCGTCGTGGATCTTGGCGATCGTCACGACCTCGCCCAGATCGGGGGCGCGCTTCCAGAGCTGCTTGACGTCGAGCACGGTGTCGGCGCGTCGCATCGACTCGCGCCAGCGGGTGCCGATGACCGTCTGGTGGGAGGTGAGCACGAGCACGGGGATGTCGAGTCCGAGCCCGGCCTGCACCTTCTTGTGGCCGCTCATGACGGCGTTGAGCCAGCCCGGGCGGATCGGATGGCTCGGCAGCGGACGCCACGACGTCTCGATCGACCACTCGCCCTCGAGCTCGGCGTTGATGGTGCGGTCGTAGAAGCCCGGCCCGGGGATCGGCACCGGCCAGCGAGACTGCCTCCGGGCGACCTGCGCGACGAGCGGATGGGCGGCGGCCCGCGCGAACGTCGACGCGTGCATCTCCAGGAACGGTGCGTTGAGGACGAGCCCGCGCACCGTCCCCGGGCGGCGTGCGGCCCACAGCGAGGTGGTCAGTCCGCCCTGGGAGTGCGCGACGACGAGAATCGGCACGGCAGCACCGTGCGCTGTGCGGATGACATCGACAGCCAGGTCGAGGTCGTCGTCGTACTCCTCCAACGACTCGACGAAGCACGGTGTCTGATGGGGGCGGAGCGAGCGGCCGCACTTGCGCAGGTCGACGGCGTAGAAGACGGCTCCGCGAGCGGCCCAGAACTCGGCGAGCTCGGTCTGCAGGAAGTAGTCGCCCCAGCCGTGGACGTACAGGATCGCCAGCCGCGGCCGACGGGGCAGCGGCTCACCGCCCGGGCGGTGACGGACGATCGTGGTGACGACGGAGCCCTCGTCGTCGTCGGGCTGCGGGAAGGTGCGTGCCTGGTAGTCCTCGCCGAGGATGTCCCGGCCCCAGCGCCCGACGGGCGGCGGGTCGGGCGCGGGCGTGGTCTCGAGCAGATAGGCCGAGCCGTCGTCGATGCGCGGGATGGGGGAACGGCGGCGCCGACGTGGGGTGGCGCCCTTCGACTCCTCGGTCACAGCAGCGGCAACGAGTGGGCCAGGTCGGGTGTTCCGTCGGAGACCTCGCTCGGGCGGACGGCAGAGCGCTCGACGGCGGTGGGCCAGTCGATCCTGCCGCTCGCCGCGAGGATCCAGGCCTCCTCGTCGACGACGTCCAACCGGTAGCCGGTGCGCTCCTGCAGCACGGTCAGCAGCGCGTCGGCGGCGATCGTGCGCGCCGTCGGGTCGACGGGCGTCGGCAGCGGCAGCGTCGGCGCGAGGTCGTAGGCGTGCACGACCAGCTCGATCAGCCGGCTCACGAGGAAGTCCCCGAACGCGATGGGCCCGCGTCGCGCCACGACGACCGCGTCGGCGCCCGCGGGCCGCAGCGTCTCGATGTGCGCGAAGGCGCGGTCGGCGAAGGTGTCGACACCGGCGAGGACGTCGTCGGAGATCGACGCGAACACCTCGTGCGCCAGCCTGTCCATCTGCTCCGGCGGGGTCGTGCTGTAGCCGGCGAGGTACTCCGACAGCGTCTGCGCCTCGACCGCCTCGTCGGTGGCCGGTTGCAACGCGACGATGGCGTCCATGGCGCGGCCCAGGTGGGCGACGAGCACGCCCACCGACCAGCCGGGCAGCGTGGACGGTGCGGGCGAGGCCGGGTCGGGGAGCTCGTCCAGCCACGCGCGCAGCAGCTCCCACTGCTCGTGGAGATCGTGGACGACGTCGTCGAGACGGGGCATGCGCTCATCACAGCACAGCCGGGTAGGTTCGTGGACATGGTGCGTTGGGCTGTGCTGGGACCGGGTCGGATCGCGGAGAAGGTGGCCGCCGACTTCGCGCACGTCGCCGAGGGTGAGCTGGTCGCCGTCGGGTCTCGGTCGATCGACCGGGCGCAGGAGTTCGCCGCGAGGTTCGCGATCCCGCGTGCCTACGGCAGCTACGAGGACCTGCTCGCCGACGACGCCGTCGACGCCGTCTACGTGGCCACCCCGCACAGCTGGCACGCCGCGCACGGCGCCGCCGTCATCGAGTCCGGCAAGGCGCTGCTGATGGAGAAGGCGTTCACGGCGACCCTGCCCGGCGCGGAGCGTGTCGTCGCGCTCGCGCAACAGCGGGGCGTGTTCGCCATGGAGGCGATGTGGACGCGGTTCCAGCCCGCGATCGTCCGGTTGCGCGAGCTGGTGGCCGAGGGAGCGATCGGCAAGGTGCGCGCCGTGCAGGCCGACCTGGGGTCGGCGCGCCCGTACGACCCCGAGGACCGGTTGTTCTCGCTCGACCTGGGCGGCGGCACCATCCTCGACCTCGGCGTCTACGTCGTCAGCCTCGCGCAGATGCTGCTCGGCGACCCCGAACGTGCGACCGTCACGGGCTCGCTGCTCCCGACCGGCGCCGACGGCGAGTCCGCCTATCTGCTCGACTTCGGTGACGGTCGGGTCGCCACGCTCTACGCCGCGTTCCACGCCACCCCGGGGATGGCCCGGGTCGTCGGGACCGAGGGGTGGATCGACGTCCCGCCCCGCTTCCACCACCCCGACCGCATCGTGCTCCACCGCCCGGGCAGGGACGCGCAGGAGATCGTCGCGGCGCCGTCGTCCGCGGGCTACTCGCTCGAGGTCGACGAGGTGAACCGCTGCCTCGCCGCGGGACTCACCGAGTCGGAGGTGATGCCGCTGCGCGACACCCTCGCCGTGCAGAGTGTCCTCCAGCAGGCGGCCGACACCCTCGGCGTCGCGCTCGTCGACCACGCCTGAGGGTCAGCGGCTGGCACAGCCGACGCAGCGGGTGGCCATCGGACGGGCCTCCAGCCGGCCGGCGGGGATCGGCGCGCCGCAGCCCACGCAGATGCCGTAGCTGCCGTCGTCGATCCGTGCGAGTGCCGCACGCACCTCGGTCAGCTCGCCCTCCTCGGAGGCGCGCACCCCCTCCAGGAGCGACCAGCCGGCCGAGAGCGTGGTGCCCTCGGGGTCGTGCTCGTCGTCGGTGACCTCGCTGCCGAGCTGCGTCCGCAGCCGCACCAGCGCCGCCTCGTGCTCACGCACCCTGCGCTCCAGGTCGCGCTCGCGTGCCTGCAGGTCCGCACGCGGATCGGTCATCGGCTCAGGGTACGGGCCGCCAGCTCAGCGCCGTCGATGTCTCAGAAGACTGACACATCAGAGCTCAGATGACGTACTCGGGCTCGCGCTCGAGACCTTCCTCGAGGAAGTCCGCGACGATGGGGCCGAGCTGGTCGAACTCGATGAGGAACCCGTCGTGGCCGTACGCGGAGCGGAGCACCCGGTAACGGCCGTCGGGCACCCCGGCGGCGATCCGGTAGGCCTGCTCGGGCAGGAACAGCCGGTCGGTGTCCACCGCGATGGAGAGCACCTGGGCGCTGATGCCCGCCAGAGCCGACGCGACGCCGCCGCGGTCGCGACCGAGATCGTGCGTGAGCATCGACTCCGTGAGCACGACGTAGCTGTTGGCGTCGAAGCGGCGGGCGAGCTTGCCCGCGTGGTGATCGAGGTAGGACTGCACGGCGAAGCGGCCGCCACCGCCCAGCGGCTCCTCGCCGCCCTGCGGCAGCCGCCCGAACCGCTCGTCGAGCTCGGCCGCGCTGCGGTACGTCGTGTGCGCGATCTGGCGCGCGATCCCTAACCCGAGGTGCGGCCCGTCGTCCTCTCCGGCGCCGTAGTAGTCGCCGCCCCGGAACTTCGGGTCGGAGCGGATCGCCGCGAGCTGGCTGTGCGCCCAGGCGATCTGGTCGCCCGAGGTCTGCGCCGTCGTCGCGATCGCCGCGACACGACGCACCCGGTGCGGCAGCGCCGTCGCCCACTCCAGCGCGCGGTGGCCACCCATCGAGGGTCCGATCACCAGCGCCCACGACCCGACGCCCAGCTGGTCGGCGAGCTCGGCCTCGGCCGCGACCTGGTCGCGGACCGTCACGTACGGGAACCGCGAGCCCCACGGCGTCCCGTCCGGGGCCGGTGACGACGGACCCGTGCTGCCCTGACAGCCGCCCAGCACGTTGGGGGCGACGACGAACCAGCGGTCGGTGTCGATCGGTCGACCGGGGCCGACCATGTCCCGCCACCAGCCGGCCGTGGCGTGGCCGGGGCCGGCGTCGCCGGTGACGTGGCTGTCGCCGGTGAGGGCGTGGTCGACGAGCACCGCGTTGTCGGCCTGGGCGTTGAGGGTGCCCCAGGTCTCGTACGCCAGGGTGACCGAGGGCAGCCGGCCACCGGCCTCCAGGGGCAGCGGCCCGAGGTGAGCGAACCGCCGTCGACCGACCTCGTCACCCTCGCGCCAGGCGCCGGAGGCGGGGATCGGCCCGCCGGGCTGCCGCGGGCGTGCGGGCAGCCGGACGGGGCGCGCGACGGCGCGAGGCGCCGGCACCGCATCCCAGGTCGGGTTCACGTCGGACAAGGTACTCACCTCGGGCCGTTCTCCTCAGACCGTCTCGGCAGCCGGTTCGGCCTGGTCGACGGCGTTCGTGCGGTGGGCAGCGGCGGCGAAGCCCTTGTCGAGATCGGCGAGGATGTCGTCGATGTGCTCGATCCCGACGGCGAGCCGCACCAGGCCCGGGTTCACACCGGACGCGGCCTGCTCCAGCGGGGTGAGCTGGCTGTGCGTCGTCGAGGCGGGGTGGATCACCAGCGAGCGCACGTCACCGATGTTGGCGACGAGCGAGTGCAGCTCGAGCCCGTCGACGAAGGCCTTGCCGGCCTCCAGGCCGCCGTCGATCTCGAACGAGAGCACCGCACCCGGGCCCTTCGGCGTGTACTTGCGAGCGAGCGCGTTGTACGGGCTCGAGGCGAGCCCGGCGTAGTTGACCTTCGTCACCTGCGGGTGCTGCTCGAGGTATGTCGCCACCTTCGCGGCGTTCTCGACGTGGCGCTCCACGCGGAGCGAGAGCGTCTCGACGCCCTGGGCGATGAGGAACGCGTTGAAAGGGGCGACGGCGGCACCCAGGTCGCGCAGCAGCTGCACGCGGGCCTTGAGGATGAAGGACAGGTTGACGCCGAAGATGCCGCCGACACCGAGGTCCTTGGCGTAGGTGAGGCCGTGGTAGCTCGGGTCGGGCTGGTTGTAGTTCGGAAACTTCTCCGGGTGCTGCGCGAAGTCGAAGGTGCCGCCGTCGACGATCACGCCGGCGATCGCCGTCCCGTGCCCGCCGAGGTACTTGGTGGCGGAGTGGATGACGATGTCGGCGCCCCACTCCAGCGGACGCAGCAGGTACGGCGTCGCCACGGTGTTGTCGACGATGAGCGGGACGCCCACCTCGTGCGCGACGGCCGCGACAGCCTCGATGTCGAGGATGTCGGTGCGCGGGTTGGGGATGCTCTCACCGAAGAACAGCTTGGTGTTCTCCTGGGCGGCGGCCCGCCACTGCTCGGGATCCGCCGGGTCCTGCACGAAGGTCACGTCGATGCCGTACTTCGGCAGCGTGTGGTGCAGCAGGTTGTACGTGCCGCCGTAGAGCGAGGAGCTCGCGACGACGTGGTCGCCGGCCTCGGCGATGTTGAGGATCGCGAGCGTCTCGGCCGCCTGACCGGACGCCGTCAGCAGCGCGCCGACGCCGCCCTCGAGCGAGGCGATCCGGTCCTCGACGGCGGCCTGCGTCGGGTTGGTGATGCGGGTGTAGATCGGGCCGAGCTCGGCGAGCGCGAAGCGGGCGGCGGCCTGGTCGGTGTCCTTGAAGACGAACGACGTCGTCTGGTAGATCGGCAGCGCTCGCGCGCCGGTCTCGGCGTCGGGCGCCTGGCCTGCGTGGATCTGGCGTGTCTCGAAGTTCCAGGGGGTGCTCATGGCGTGTGTCTCCTGCTCGGGTGAGGGGGAGCAGGCCGCGTTCGCGCCGACCGCCGCCCCCGGGGTTGGGGTGGGGTTCGCGCACGTGGGCGCCGGTGCCCGGACCGCGAGGATGCGGTGAGTTCAGGGCATGCCGAACGTGCGCGTCAGCGGCACATTCGACGGGTCATGGCGGCGACGCTAGGAGATGCCGAGCGCCGTCCACCAGCGATGCGCAGAAGATCCCACATCGTGGACATGGCGCGTGGGCTCCTCGGGTGGGAGGGGCGTCTCCGATGGTGATGGTTCGCGAATGAATAACACCGTTGTCATTTGTCCGTGAATGACATTAATGTCATTTCTCCGCCGAGAAGTGTGACAGATGGGAATTCTGTGACAAGTGTGTTGTAAGTGTGATTTGTGCATTACGGTGTGGGACTTGTGTGCGAGTCAACTCGACACGCCGGGGGAATCGCCCTCCGTTCTCGTTCCTGTCCCTGATCGCGTGAGGTGTGAGGTACAACCGGTGAGGCGCAGAGTTGTCGGCCCCGTGGCGGTGGCCACCGCACTGCTGGCGGCATTCGGGCTCTTCGCGAGCACCGCCGTCGCCGATCCCGGCACACCCTCCGACGAGGACATCGCCTCGGTCGACGCCGCCGCCGATGACACGGCAGCCGCGATCGCCGGCCTCGAGGCCGAGCTCGCGACCAACCGCGCCGCGCTCGAGGCGGCCGAGATCGCCGCCGCGGTCGCGCACGAG
>JBMDXU010000041.1:0-8732 GCA_048594485.1 Pseudactinotalea sp.
CGTCGAGCACGGGGTGCGGGTGATCGCCGTCAGCGTGTTCAACTCCGGGCTGCTGTCGCAGCAGGAGGTCCCCTCCGACGCCAACTACGAGTACGACACCGCGCCCGCCGCGATCATCGAGCAGGCCCGCGCGTACGCCGCACTCGCTGCGCGGCACGGCGTCACGCTCCCCGACCTCGCGGTCCAGTACCCGCTGCGGCACCCCGCGGTCGCCAACGTCACTCTCGGGATGCGCACGGCGAGCCAGGTCCGCTCGAACGTCGAGCGCATGTCGACGCAGGTCCCTGCCGAGGTCTGGGACGAGGTCGCGGCGATGCAGGGCACCTGAGGGGCCTGGAACGCCGACGCGTGTCGGTGGTGTGTCCCGGCTCGTCGAGCTGGCCGCGGCCACCCGGCCATGAGGTCAGCGCGCGATCCTCGCCAACGTGCCACCGGTGATCGTGAGCAGGTCGTCGGGGGCGAGCTCGATGTCGAGGCCGCGTCGGCCGCCTGAGACGAGAATGGTCTCGAAGCCGGCCGCGGCGTCGTCGAGCACCGTCGGGAGTGGGCGCTTCTGCCCGATCGGGCTGATGCCGCCGACGACGTAGCCCGTCACGCGCTCGGCGACCTTCGGGTCGGCCATGGTCGCCTTCTTCGCGCCGACGGCGGCGGCGAGCGCCTTGAGGTCGAGCGACCGGTCGACCGGGACGATGCCGACGACGAGCGCGCCGCCGTCGGTCTCGGCGAGCAGCGTCTTGAACACCCGACCGGGCTCGACCCCCAGGGCGGCCGCGGCCTCGAGCCCGAACGACGCCGCGGACGGGTCGTGCTCGTAGCCGCGCAGCACGTAGTCGATCCCGGTCGCCTCCAGCGCGACGGTCGCCGGGGTGCCGCCGGCGGTCCGTGCGGCCATCAGCGCTTGCCTCGCCGCGCAGCGCCGCGCGGCTTCGCGCCCGTGCGGCCGCCCTCGACCTGGCGCTCGCGCTTCGGTCCGATCATGTCGTCGAGCTTCGTCGTCGAGGCGCCGCGCGCCCTCGCCTGCCGTGCCCGGACACCGGCGACGGCGGTCGCGACACCCTCCCGGCGCTCGCGGCGGCTGAGCACCAGCGCCAGCGCCGCGCCCACGCCCGCGAGCCCGGTGACCACCCACAGCCACACGGGCACGTGCGCGTACCAGGGCAGCGGGCCCACGTCCGCGATCGCGAGCATCGTCGTGTCGCTGCTCGAGGGGTCGATCGACCACGTCACCGTGCGCCCGTCGAGCGTGCCGTTGTGCTCGGTGACCTCCTCCGGCAGCGTCACCGACAGCGCCACCGACCACGGCACCTCCTGGTCTCCGGAGTCGAGCACCGAGACGTCGCCGCGCACCTCGTAGCGATCGCCGTCGCGGGTGATCGAGATGGCACCGTCGGTCGCCTGCGTGAGCCGCTCGATCGGCAGATCGGTGAAGGTGAGCGTGGTGCCGGTGTAGCCGTCCTGCGCGTACGGCTCGCCGGTCACACCGGCATCCGGCTGGGCTGCCAGCTCCTCCTCGATCGCCGCCGCCAGATCCGCCGGGTCGGAGCCCTGCGCGATCGCCCATTCGTCGGAGACGGCCACGAGCATCGTGCCCGAGACCGTGTCGGGACTCTCGTCGGCGGTCCCGTTGACCGTGAGCTCGCCGTCGACCCGCACGCATCCCGCGAGAACCAGCAGCCCGACGGCGGCCGCGACCACCGCACGGACGGCACCCCGGACGTCGATCACGTCGG
The DNA here is from genome assembly GCA_048594485.1 of Pseudactinotalea sp. Lineage (GTDB taxonomy): Bacteria > Actinomycetota > Actinomycetes > Actinomycetales > Beutenbergiaceae > Pseudactinotalea. The sequence goes on from JBMDXU010000041.1 coordinate 1,731, forward strand.
CACCCTACGACGCGTCGCTGACGAGACCACCCAGCCGGGCAGCCAGCCGCTCGCCCATGAGGTCGTACCCGGCGGCGTCGGGGTGGAGCTGGTCGTGGAGCAGATGGGTGTCGGCGTGCCCGAGGATCTCGGGGCCGTCGACGAGGTGGAGACGCTCGTCGTCGCGGCCCAGCACGGCCACCACCTCCGCGATCGCCTCCCGCATCATCGGGAGCGTGAGCCCGACTGCGTTGGGCTCGGTCTCCCGCGGCGGCGACACGATCGGGGTCATGACGGCGATGGTCGCGGTCGGGTTGGCCTGCCGCACCCGCTCGACGAACCCCGCCACCTGCGGCGCGAACGTCCGCTCGCTCATGGAGGCGCCACCCTGCACGTTGATGCCCAGGCAGAGGCTGATCACGTCCGGCTCCAGCGCCGCGATCGTGTGCTCGACGATCGGGTCGAGATGGCACTGCCCGCCGAAACCCAGGCTCGTCATGTCCCAGCCGAGCGTGCGCGCGACGATCGCCGGCCACGTCCTGCTCGGGCCCGCCGCATCGCTGCAGTGGGTGATCGAGGAGCCGTAAGTCGCCCAGCGTGTGCTCGGCCGCGGGACCGGCTCGGCGTGGCCATCGAGCTCGACGCGCCGCAGCCACAGCTGGCCGACCTGCGGCAGCCACAGCTCCACCCGGTGGCGTCCACAGGGGAGCGGGATCGTCGCCGAGGCCTCGCCCGGTGCGATCACGACCCGCTCGTGCAGGGTGTCGTCGACGACGACGTCGAGCACCACCTCCGCGTCGTGGTCGAGACCGAACGCGAGGTCGAGACGCTCCGCGACGGTGACCACCTCGGCGCGCACACCCGAGGCCATCGTCGCGTGCCGGATCAGCTCCGGCGCGAACGCAGCCTCAGCGCGGTCCCGACGCAGGCGCCAGGCCCGTGCCCCGCCGTCGGGAGCGATCTCCCAGTCCACGGCCCCGCGCCACTCAGTCGGCGAGACATCCGGCATCAACGAGGTCGGCACGATCCGACGCTATCGAAGACCGGCACGCGCAGCGGCCAGGCCTCAGGCGTCGGTCGGGACCAGGAGCTGGTGCCGGGCGAGCTCGCGGTACAGCGGCGAGGTCTCCAGCAGCTCGGCGTGGGTGCCGACCGCGACCACCCGGCCGCCGTCGAGCACGACGATCTGGTCGCTGTCGACGACGGTGGCGAGGCGGTGCGCGATCACGAGGAGGGTGCGCCCGGTCGCCACCTCGTCGATCGCGGCGCGCAGCTGCGCCTCGTTGCGGCTGTCCAGGCTCGACGTCGACTCGTCCAGCAGGAGCAGCGGCGGCGCTGCGAGCAGGGCGCGCGCGATCGCGAGCCGCTGCCGTTCGCCACCGGACAGCATGACGCCGTGCTCGCCGACCGGGGCGTCGAGCCCGGCGGGGGTGCGAGACGCGAGATCGGCGAGGTTGACCTGGGCGAGCACACGGTGGAGCTGGTCGTCGCTCGCGTGAGGCGCGGCGAGGCGGAGGTTGTCGGCGATCGACCCGGCGAGCACCGGTGCGTCCTGCTCGACGTAGCCGATCCCCGCCCGCAGCTGCGCTCGCGACACGTCCCGGATGTCGACGCCGCCCGCGCGGATCTCACCCGACGTCGGGTCGTAGAACCGCTCGATCAAGGCGAACAGCGTCGACTTGCCCGCGCCCGACGGCCCGACCAGCGCCGTCCGCGACCCGCGCGGCACCGTGAAGCTGACACCGTCGAGCACCGCGGCCGCCTCGCCGTCGGCGCTCGGGTAGCGGAAGCCGACGGACACGAGCTCGAGCGCGTCGGCCGACTCGCCCGGCCGCGCGCCGTCGACGGCGTCGCCGTCGGACTCGACGGGCAGCCGCACGATCTCCTGGATCCGCCCGAGCGCACCGAGCGCCTGGCTGACTGCCGACATCGCACCGATCATCTGGGCGAGCGGCATCACCAGCAGGAACAGGAACATGAGGAACCCGACCAGCTCGGCAATGCTCAGGTCGCCCCCGGCGACCCGCGCGCCTCCGACGCCGAGCACCACGAGGAACGCGACCTGCAGCGCGACGCCGGCGATCGGCACCACCAGCGCCGAGACGCGAGCGACCCGGATCCCGGCGCGGTAGGCGGCGTCGGTGCGCTCGCCGATGACGGCGGCCTCGCGGTCGCCCGCGTTGGCGGCCCGGATGGTGCGTACTCCTGAGATGGCCCGCTCGAGCGCGGAGGAGAGCGCGCCGACCTCCTCCTGCGCCTGCGCGCTCGCCCGGGTGAGCATCGGCATCACCGCAGCGGCGAGCCCGATCGCGCCGACGACGACCGCGAGCGTCAGCGCGAACAGCAGCGGGTCGATCAGGATCATCGCGACGACGGCACCCACGAACGTCAGCAGTCCGCCCACCGACTCGACCAGGCCCTGGGTGAGCACCGCCCGGAGCAGCGTTGTGTCGCTGCCCACGCGGCTGACGAGGTCGCCGGTGCGGCGCGTGTCGAACGCGGCGATCGGCAGGTGCAGGATGCGCCCGACCAGCCGCTGCCGGCTCAGCCGCACCACATGCTCACCCATCACCTGCAGCAGGAAGTGCTGCAGCCCCGCCACCAGGGCGTCCGCGACCACGAGAGCGACGAGGAGCCAGGGGAGCAGCTCGAGAGGACGCGACGTCTGCACCCGCTCGATCACCTGCTGCACGACGAGCGGCTGCGCGAGCGACGTGACGGCGCCGATCAGCGAGAGCGCGAGCGCGGTCACCAGGAGCGCGCGCCGCACCGCGAGATAGGGGAGCAGCTCGCGCAGGCTCGCGCGGGGGCCGTCGTCAGTGCTGCCTCGCCCACGCCTGCCACCGAACCCTCGGCGTGGCCGGGGCGTCGCGGTCGTGGTCATCTGCTCCTGCTCGCTCATCGTCGTCCGTACTTCTTGTGCACCGCTTGCTTCGAGACGTCCAGGCACGCCGCGATCTGCTGCCAGGTGAGTCCGACCGTGCGCGCGCGGCGCACCAGCTCGGCCTCCTCGCGCTCGATCTCGCCCACGACCTCCCGCCTCCGACGGCTCAGCTCGATCAATCGCCGGACCTCGTCGCCCTCGGAGCTCTCGCCCGTCGTCGTCCTCATGGCGTCAACCTACGTTGACCAGGGGCGCGTCGTCAATACGAGTTGACGGTGCGGGAGTGCGGGTGGGGCCCTCCACGGCCCCACGCGGCCCCGGTCACGCCCCGCTGCGCGCAGCCGCACCGTTCGTGGGCTGGTTCTTCTTGCGCCGATCCGGGTCGGGGACCCCGGCGGTGTAGACCATGTTGTGCTCGTCGCTGGACCCGATGAGCGGCATGCTCCCGAGCTCGCGGTCGATGACCGGGCCCTGGTCGGCCAGCTCGACGACGGCGGGGGCGTCCGCGCTCACGAAGCAACGCTCGCCGCGGACGCGCACCGCCACCGTCGGTCCGTCGACGAGCGAGATCGTGATCTGCGACCGCTCCACCCGGACACGCAGCCGCGCGCCGCGGTAGCGCAGCCGGAACTCCAGCGACGGCCACTCCTGCGGCAACCGCGGGTCGAAACTCAGCTCACCCCCGGCGTCGCGCATCCCGCCGAACCCGTACACCAGCGCCGACCACACCCCACCGGTCGAGGCGACGTGGACGCCGTCGGACGCGTTCCCGTGCAGATCGGCGAGATCGACGTACAGACCCGCGAAGAAGTACCGCAGCGCGAGCTCGCGGTACCCGACCTCCGCGGCGATGATCGACTGCACGACGGCGGAGAGCGTCGAGTCGCCCGTCGTGATGGGGTCGTAGTACTCGAAGTCCGCTCGTTTGCTCTCGCGCGTGAAGTCCTGACCCTGCAGGAAGAGCGCCGCCACCACGTCGGCCTGCTTGAGGACCTGGAAGCGGTAGATCACCAACGGGTGGTAGTGCAGCAGGAGTGGACGCTTGTCGGCCGGCGTGGCGGCCAGGTCCCACACCTCGCGCTCGAGGAAGTGCTGATCCTGCGGGTGGACCTTCAACGCGTCGTCGTACGGCACGTACATCGCCTCGGCGCAGCGCGCCCACTCGGACACCTCGTCGGGGTCGAGGTCGAGCTGGCCGGCCATGCGGGCGTAGTTGTCGGGCCAGTACTCGGCGAGATGACGGCACCAGTACGCCGCCTGGCGCAGGTTGTCCCGCGCCATCACGTTGGTGAAGAGGTTGTTGTTGACGACGGTCGTGTACTCGTCGGGACCGGTGACGCCGTGGATGTGGAACCGCGCGCCCTCTCCGGCACCCAGCCAGAAGCCCAGGTCCTGCCACATCCGCGCGGTCTCGACGAGGATGTCGATGCCCTCGCGCACCATGAAGTCCTCGTCGCCGGTGGCGTTGACGTACTTGACGAGCGCGAAGGCGATGTCGGCGTTGATGTGGTACTGCGCCGTGCCGGCGGCGTAGTAGGCCGACGCCTCCTCGCCCGAGATCGTCCGCCACGGGAACAGCGCGCCGGTCTGCGACAGCTCGTGGGCACGCCGTCGTGCGGCCGGCAGCATCCGATGCCGGAACCGCAGCGCCCCACGCGCCACCCACGGGGAGGTGTACGTGAGGAACGGCAGCATGTAGACCTCGGAGTCCCAGAAGTAGTGCCCCTCGTAACCCGAGCCCGAGACGCCCTTCGCCGCGATCCCACCCGCCTCGACGCGCAGCGTCGCCTGCGCGAGCGCGAACAGGTTCCACCGCACCGCCTGCTGGAGCGCCGCGTGGCCCTCGATGACGACGTCGGAGTCGTCCCAGAACCGGTCCAGCTCGCGCCGCTGGGAAGCGAGGCACTCCTCGACGCCGTCCTCGCGCACCCGGTCCAGGGTGCGCCGGCAGCGGTCCACGAGCTCGCGCGTGGGCACGCCGCGCGAGGAGTGGTAGGCCGCGACCTTCGTGATCCGGATCGGAACCCCCTGCCGGGCGCGCACCCGGTAGATCTTCTTGGCGAGGTCCTCCTCGGCGTGCGTGATCTCCTCGAACTCGTTCTCGGTGTCGATCGCGTGGTCGACGCCGACGGCGAGCGTCATGCGCGAGTGCGCCGCCCGGTAGCTGAGCACCATCCGACGCTCACCCGCCCAGTGCGACTGCGGCACCAGCACACGCTCGTTGAGCTTGCTCGCCTTGCGCGGGTCGAACGCCTCGGCGGTGCCGTTCGGGTTCACGCCGGAGTACTCGTCGAGCCCGTCCTGCCGGTTGATGAGCTGGGAGGAGATGGCGACGGGGGCGTCGCCGTCGAGCACGGTCACGTCGAACGTCATGACCGCGAGGTGACGGTGCTCGAGCGAGACCATCCGCCTCGAGTCGACCTGCACACGCTTGCCCGACGCCGTCCGCCAGATGAGCGAGCGCCGGAGCACGCCGTCGCGGAAGTCGAGCACGCGCTCGTACTGCTCGAGGTCGGCGACGCTGAGCAGCAGCGGCTCGTCGTCGACGTAGAGCTTGATCGTCTTGACGTCCGGGGCGTTGACGATGGTCTGCCCGGTGCGGGCGAACCCGAACGCCTCCTCCGCGTGCCTGATCTCCCACGTCTCGTGCAGCCCGTTGACGAACGTCCCGTGCGCGTGGGTGTCGCGGCCCTCCTCGCTGTTGCCGCGCAGGCCGAGATAGCCGTTGCCGACGGCGAACAGGGTCTCGGTCACGCCGAGGTCCTCGGCGGAGTACCAGGTCTCCCGCAGAGCCCACTCGTCGATCGGGAAGCGGGTGCGGTCGAGCGGGTCCTCGCCGGCGTCGCGTGCGTGCATCTGTCCCGCTCCTCAGATCAGCTCGTCGAGCTCGCGGACGACGACGTCGGCGCCGTTCTCGCGCAGGTCGTCGGCTCCCGCACCACGATCGACCCCGACGACGAGCCCGAACGCCCCCGAGCGGCCGGCCTGGACGCCGGAGATCGCGTCCTCGAGGACGACGGCGCGCGACGCCGGGACGCCGAGCGCCTCGGCGGCGTGGAGGAAGGTGTCCGGGGCGGGCTTGCCGGGCAGCCGCAGCTCGGCCGCGACCTGGCCGTCGACGACGACCTCGAACCGGTCCGCCAGCCCGGCCGCGGCGAGCACGGCCGGCGCGTTGCGGCTGCTCGACACGACGGCGACCGCCGTGCCGCGGGCGGCGAGAGCGTCGAGCAGGGCGACGGAGGCCGGGTAGGGCGTCACGCCCTCGGTCCGGAGGATGCGTGAGAACTCGGCGTTCTTGCGGTTGCCGAGACCGCTGACCGTCTCGGCGGACGGCGGGTCGTCCGGGTCGCCGTCGGGCAGCGTGATGCCGCGCGAGGCGAGCAGCGAGCGGACGCCGTCGTAGCGCGGCTTCCCGTCGACGAAGTCGAAGTAGTCGGCGCTCGTGTACGGCGCCTGGCCCTCGATCCCCCCGAGGTAGGCGTTGAACATCTGGTCCCACGCATGCATGTGGACGTCGGCGGTCGGGGTGAGCACGCCGTCGAGGTCGAAGAGTGCTGCGTCGAAGTCGTCCCAGTTCACGGGGGCGAGCCTACGAGGCACGACCGTGTCGTCACAGGGTCGGGAGGGTTGCGTGTGTCACGGTGCCGGCGCACATCGTGAGCGCGACGCCGATGTCCGCGAGCTTCCTCGGGTCGAGCGCGAGCGGGTCGTCGTCAAGGAGGACGAGGTCGGCGGGACCGCCGGCGACGAGCGCGGCACCGCCCCAGGAGCTGCGCAGCGCCAGGTCGAGACCGATCCGCTGCTCCGGGTGCCACGCCGGCCGGTCGTCGTCGGTGCGCGTGACAGCCGCGCGGATGGCGCGCCAGGGGTCGAGCGGTGCGACCGGCGCGTCGGACCCGAGCCGCAGCTCGATGCCCGCGCGCGCGAGGTCGGCGAAGGCGTAGGCCCGGTCGGTGCGCCCGGCCCAGACGACGTCCGCGACGTCGCGGTCCTGGACGAGGTGCCACGGCTGGACGCTCGCGGCGAGCCCGAGTGCGGCCATCCGCGCGATGTCCGAGGCCGAGCTGAGCTGGACGTGCTCGACCGATCCGCGCGCACCGCTCGCCTCGAACGCGTCGAGGACGAGGGTGAGCGCGGCG
>JBMDXU010000042.1:0-2672 GCA_048594485.1 Pseudactinotalea sp.
AGGTCGCCGGGCGCCTCGTCGGTGCCGGCGAACAGGCTGCCGAGCATGACCGACTCCGCGCCGGCCACGATCGCCTTGGCGATGTCGCCGGAGTACTGCAGGCCGCCGTCGCCGATGACCGGGACCCCGGCGGGCTTCGCAGCCAGCGACGCCTGGTGGATCGCCGTCACCTGCGGGACACCCACGCCGGCCACCACACGGGTGGTACAGATCGACCCCGGCCCGACCCCGACCTTGATCGCGTCGCACCCGGCGTCGACCAGCGCCTGAGCACCCTCGCGTGTGGCGATGTTGCCGCCGATGACCTGGACGCCGCGGGTGGCGGTGTCGGACTTGAGCCTGCGCACCATGTCGAGCATGAGCCGGGCGTGCCCGTTGGCCGTGTCGACGACGAGCACGTCGACACCCGCCTCGACGAGAGCGGTCGCCCGGTCCCACGCGTCCCCGAAGAAGCCGACGGCGGCGCCGACGACGAGACGACCCTCGCCGTCCTTCGTCGCGAGCGGGTACTGCTCGGACTTGACGACGTCCTTGACGGTGATGAGGCCCTGCAACCGGTTGTCGTGATCGACGAGCGGCAGCTTCTCGACCTTGTGCTTGGCGAGCAGCGCCGAGGCGTCCTCGCGCGAGATGCCCACCTGAGCGGTGACCAGCGGCATGCGCGTCATCGTCTCCCCCACGCGCGCCGTCGCGACCGCGCCCGGCGGGACGAAGCGGAGGTCGCGGTTGGTGATGATGCCGAGGAGCACGTTGTCGTCGTCGACGACGGGCAGACCGGAGACGCGGAACCGGGCGCACAGCGCGTCGAGCTCGGCGAGCGTCGCGTCCGGGCCGATCGTCAGCGGGTCGCTGACCATGCCCGACTCGGATCGCTTGACCAGGTCGACCTGGGCGGCCTGGTCGGCGATGGGCAGGTTCCGGTGCAGGATGCCGACTCCGCCCTGCCGGGCCATGGCGATGGCCATCCGCCCCTCGGTCACGGTGTCCATCGCCGCCGACACCAGCGGGATCCTCATGCTGATCTCGCGGGTCAGGCGCGTGGTGGTGTCCGCATCGCTGGGGATGACATCGGTCTCCCCCGGCAGCAGCAGCACGTCGTCATAGGTGAGTCCGATGAAACCGAACGGGTCGGCGGGCGACTGCGTCACCGATCCAGTGTAGATCGGAGCCCGGAACCGACACACCGCCGACCGCGCGGCGCCGTCGTGACCTCGACCACGTCCGAGCGAGGTGGCAGGCTCGACCCATGGCCGCCGGGGTGCGCGATCTCGCTCGGGGTGCCGCGGCGCGGCCGCACCCGGAGCTGCGGCTGTACGTGACGTCGATCGTCGGCTACCACGACGTCACCGCACCGACGGCGGTGCACTACGGCGTGGCGTCCGCCAGTGCCACCCTGATCGTCGCGTTCGACGAGCCGCTCGACTCGGGCTGGTTGTCCGCGCCTGAGCAGCACACGCGGTACTGGTCGCTGCTGGCGGGCTTGCACACGGCGCCGGCGCTCATCCGGTGCCACGGGCTCCAGCACGGGATCCAGGTGCAGCTGACGCCGCTCGGCGTGCGCGCGCTCCTCGGCATCCCGGCCGCAGCGGTCGCCCACGAGCAGGTCGAGCTCACCGACGCCGTCGCCTCGCTCCCGACCTCGCTACCCGCGCAGCTGGCCGCGATTCAGGACTGGTCGGCCCGGTTCGCGCTGGTGCAGGAGCACCTGCTGCGCCTGCTGGCTCGGCATGGGCGCGACGAACCGGAGGCCGAGGTGGCCGAGGCCTGGCGACTGCTGGCCCGCAGCAGCGGCGGCGCCCGGGTCGAGCACGTGGCCGAGGTCGTCGGGTGGTCACGACGCCGGCTGGCCGCGCGATTCGCGGCCGAGTTCGGGGTCGGACCCAAGCAGGCCGCGCGACTGCTCCGTCTCGACCAGGCGCGCTCGATGGCTGGTTCCGGCGTTCCCCTCGCCGAGGTCGCGGCGCGGACGGGATACGCCGATCAGGCGCACCTGACCCGCGAGTGGCACGTGATGGCCGGTGCGCCACCCGCGCACTCGATGGCGCATCCCTACCGCGACGACGCGAATCTTCAAGACTCCACGGTGCCGACGACGTCAGGCTGAGCGCATGGCGACTCAGCTCTTCCACTCCCTGTCCTTCCGCGACGCCGACGCCGGCATCGCGTTCCTCACGGCTCTCGGCTTCGTGACGCGGGAGGTGCATCGCGACCCGGACGACGACACCGTCGTCGTGCACGCCGAGCTCACCTGGCGCGAGACCGGTGGCGTCATGTGCGGCACCGACCGCGGCCGCACCGAGGGCTGGACCGACAGCGTCGGCCGGTCGCGCTGCTACTGCGTGGTCGAGTCGGACGCCGACGTCGACCGGGTTCACGCTGCGGCGCTCGCGGCGGGTGGGACCTCGGTGCAGGCACCGTCCGACGCGGACTACGGAGGCCGCACGTGCGCCGTCGCCGACGCCGAGGGCAACCAGTGGAGCTTCGGGAGCTACGGCGGCGCGACCGGCGCCTGAGCGGTTCGGCGTCCGACCGACATCGGCGAGCACGGAGCCCGCACGCACGAAGGCCCCCACCCCAGGGGTGTGGGGGCCGTCGACTGCGTGGAGCCGGTGGGCGCAGCGCAAATGTGGACGACGGCGAGGCCGTCGCCGGCGGAGGGGTACAGGTATTCC
>JBMDXU010000043.1:0-9495 GCA_048594485.1 Pseudactinotalea sp.
AAGGCCATCGAGTGCGGGATCACCCTGTTCGACACGGCCGACATCTACGGCGGGTCTCCCGGTCAGAGCGAAGAGCTGCTCGGTCGGGCGCTGGGGAGTCGGCGCGGGGACGTGATCGTCGCGACCAAGTTCGGGATGGACATGCGTGGCGCGAACGGCCCGGACTGGGGTGCTCGTGGGTCGCGCCGGTACATCCGCGCGGCGGTCGACGCGTCGTTGCGTCGGCTCGGGACCGACTGGATCGACCTGTACCAGATCCATCGGTTCGATGCCGTGACACCCCTCGAGGAGACGTTGGCCGCGCTGCAGGAGCTGGTCGCCGCGGGCAAGGTCCGCTACCTGGGCTCCTCGAACTTCGCCGGGTGGCAGATCGTGGACGCCGACTGGACCGCGCGTGCCGCAGGCGGCACCCCGTTCGTGTCCGCGCAGAACGAGTACTCGCTCCTCAACCGCGACCTCGAGGACGAGGTCGTCCCGGCGGCCGACCACGTCGGAGTCGGGGTGCTCCCGTACTTCCCGCTCGCGTCGGGTCTGCTGACCGGCAAGTACCGGCGCGGTGAGAACGCTCCGGAGGGGGCGCGCCTGGCTCGGCGTCCCGAGCGGCTCGCCGAGGCGGACTTCGACACGATCGAGCGGATCGAGGCCTTCGCGCAGGAGCGTGGCGTGCCGATGGGCACGGTCGCGATCGGTTGGCTGGCGGCGCAGGACGTCGTGGGGTCGGTCATCAGCGGCGCGTCGCGGCCCGAGCAGGTCGTCGCGAACGCCGAGGCGGCGGCCTGGCAGCCCACCGAGAGCGACCTCGCGGAGCTGGACGAGATCACCTCGTGAGCGAGGGCATCGTCGTCGGCGTCAGCCGCGACGACGAGCACCGGTTCAGCAAGCGACCGGTGCCGAGCATCCGGGTCGTGGCGGGGCTCGGGGTGGAAGGTGACACCCACGCGGGGGTGACCGTGCAGCACCGCAGCCGTGTCGCCCGGGACCCGTCGCAACCGAACTTGCGTCAGGTCCACCTGATCCACGCCGAGCTGCTGGACGAGGTGAACGCCGCCGGTCACGACGTCGCGCCGGGCACCCTCGGCGAGAACGTGCTCACTCGGGGCATCGATCTGCTCGCTCTCCCAGAGGGGACGCTGCTGCGGCTGGGTGCTGCGACGCTGCGAGTGACCGGGCTGCGCAACCCCTGCCAGCAGATCGAGCGCGCCCGACCCGGTCTGCTCGCCCTCATGGTGCGGCGGCGTGAGGACGGCAGCATCGAACGCCGCTGCGGGGTGATGAGCGTCGTGGAGCGTTCCGGGCAGATCGTCGTCGGCGACGGCATCGCCGTCGAGCTCCCCGACGGCGAGCAGCGGCCGCTCGGACCAGTGTGAGTCGTCCCCGACCGATCTCGCGGGTCGGGAGGGCTCTGCTCGGCTGCACTCGGTAGTCCGTCGGCCCGCTCAGAGGCGTCGGGCAGCAGCGACTACTGTCTGCGGGTGCCTGTTCCCGTCGACCCGAGCGCGCGTCCCGCGCGCGGTGCGCGGCTCCGGGCGATGGACGCGTTGCGACTGCTGGCGGCAGCGGCGGTGATGCTGTTCCACTTCACGGCCAGGGACCACGCCCGATGGGGATCCGACGTGCTGCCGTACCAGGTCTTCGGGACGCTCGCGCAGGTGAGCCGGTACGGCTACGCCGGCGTGCACCTCTTCTTCGTCATCAGCGGTTTCGTCATCCTGATGTCGCTGTGGGGTCGCACGGTGCCTCAGTTCGTCGCGTCGCGGATCAGCCGGCTCTACCCGGCGTACTGGGCGGGGGTCCTGATCACCGCCACGCTGCAGTGGTGGTGGCCGACGTTCGAGGGGCACGACCTCGCGACGGTGCTCGTCAACCTGACGATGCTGCAGGAGCCGATCGGGTTCGACAGCGTCGACGGCGTGTACTGGACGCTCTGGGTCGAGATGCAGTTCTACCTGCTCATGCTCGGCCTCCTGCTGTGGGGGATCACGGCACGGCGGGTGGTCGCGATCGCCACGGTCGTCCCCGTCATCGGGATGGCGGTGGCGCTGCTGGCGCCGCAGGTCGATACGCGCGTGACCGTGCTGGGATGGTCGCCGCTCTTCGGGGCCGGCATGGTGCTCTACGTCATCTACCGCGACGGCGGCAGCGTCGGGCGCTGGGCCGCGGTGTCTTCGAACGCGGCGCTGGCGGCGCTCGGATCGGCGCTGCGCACGGCGCGGGCGATCGACGCCGTCGCGAGCGGGACCCCGACCTCCCCGTGGGTGCTCGGTGGGATCGCCGTCGCTGTGGTCGGCCTCGTGGCCGCGGTCGCTCTCGTCCCCGGGTTGCGCGACGTGGACTGGTCGGTCCTCACCGTGCTGGGAGCGCTGACCTACCCGCTGTACCTCACGCACGAGTACGTCGGCTGGGCGGTCATCGAGACGCTCGCACCGACGCTCGGCCGGTGGCCGACGCTCGTGGCGGCAGTCGCCGTCTGCGCTCTCCTCGCCTGGCTGATCCACCGGTTCGTCGAGAGGCCGGTGCACCGGCCGATGCGGCGATGGATCGAGCGGCGGCTCTCAGGCCACGTCGCGCGCGGCTGAGTCGAGGATGCGGGCGAGCTCGGCCGGCCGGGTGAGCTGGGGCCAGTGCCCGGAGTCGATGTCGACGTAGGTGAGGTCGGTGATCGCCGCCACTTCGGGCAGGTCACCCCCGTCCACCCAGGAGCGCAGCTCCTCCGGTGAGTACTCCGGGCACACCATCGTGGTCGGGACGGCGAACCGACGTGGGTCCGTCAGCTCGACGACGTCGGTGGTGAGCGAGGCAGGGGAGGGGATCGCGTTCGCGACGAGCGCGTGGCGCGCGTCGTCGTCGAGATCGGCGATGTCACGGTCGTCGAAGGTGCTCAGATCGGGGATGGGCAGGTCGGCGCCGTCGGTCGTGAATCCTCCGGCCAGGGGCTCGCCGGCCGTGGCGGGGAAACCCCCCACGTAGACCGCGCGAGCGACACGGTCGGCGCGGGCATCGACGGCGAGGTGCGCGATCCCTGCTCCGAGCGAGTGCCCGACGACGACGACCGCGGCGTCCGCGGGGGCGTCGTCGATGGCGGCGACGACGGCATCGACCTGGTCGCGCAGGCTCACGTGCGCGCGATCGGCGTCGACGGCGTCGAGGCCCGGCAGCGTGATCGCTGCGGTCGTGTGCGGGGTGTCGGCGAGATGGTCGACGACGGCGTCCCAGCTGCCGCCGTCGAGCCACAGACCGGGGACGAGGACGAGGTGCGCCATGCTGTTCTCCCGTTATGATCCAGAACTGTCGATCAATGACTGTAGGGGAATGATCCAGAGATGTCGAGCAATCAGCGGGAACCGGCGCCCACCGTGCCGCGCAGCCCTGACTACGACCTCGAGGACATCCGGATCGTCACCACCGACGAGGAGCTCAAGGCGCTCTTCCACGCCCTGCGCGGCGATCTGCTCGACCTGCTGCTGGAGCGTGCCGCCACGGTGGCCGAGCTCGCCTCAGCGGTGGGCCGCCCGCCGAGCACCGTGGCGTACCACGTGGGCAAGCTGCACGACGCGGACCTGATCCGTGTGGTCCGGACCCGCCGTGTCCGCGCGATCGAGGAGCGCCACTACGGCCGGACCGCCCGGACGTACTACGTGGGGAAGATCCGTGCCGACCAGGTCGCGCTCGTGACCAACTACCTCCCGATCGCCGCCACCGAGTCCGCGCAGGCGCACCAGGACGACGAGCTCCGCGCGAACCTGCGCCACGCCCACATCGCCGAGGACCAGGTCGAGCCGTTCTGGCAGCGGGTGCAGGACCTGTTCACGGAGTTCGCGCAGCTGCCGCGGACGGGCGCACGCAGCTACGGCCTCGTCGCGGGGCTGTACCCCACGAGTCATCCGACGCTGCCGCCGCGCGAGTCCGACTGAGCTGCCTCGCGCAGCCGCGCAGCGATGCCGCGCAGCTCGACGGCCAGCTCCGGAGGGCTCACCACCCGGAACGGCGCGGCGATCTCGGCCAGCTTGACCGCGTACCAGTCGGGTGTGCTCGTGCTGCCGAGCAGCCGGGTGCCGCCGTCGTCCGTCGGCTCCAGGCGACCGAGCTGACGCGGCACCCACCAACGCACCCGCTCGACCGGTGCGTCGATCACGACCTCGACGGCGAGCTCCCACCCTTCCGAGAGATGCTCCTCGACGGCGGCCACGGGGTCGAGATCGTCCGGGTACACGAAGGTGTCGTCGAGAGGCCGGACCTCGCTCACTCGGTCGACCCGGTAGAGGCGCCGCGCCCCACGGTCGTGCGACCAGCAGAGCAGGTACCAGAGCCCTCGCCGCGGCACCACGGCCCAGGGGTCGACCTCGGTGACGAACGACGAGCGGGCGCGGTAGCGCAGGCGGGTGCGTCGGCGCGCGGTGATCGCCTCGGCGAGGTGGGCGACCACGGCCGGGTCGGCCGGGTCCGTCGCTCCGGCCGGCGGCGCCGCGGTCGCACTGGCGCGGACCGCGTCGACGGCGGCGGCCAGGCCCGAGGGGAGGACGCGGGTGAGCTTGGTCAGGGCTCGTCCGGCCGCGTCGTCGCGCCCGTGATGGCTCTCGACGGCGGCCATGGTCAGCCCCAGGGCCTCGGAGATCGTGAAGGTCAGCGGTGGCGGCCGGAACCCTCGTCCGATCTGGTACCCACCCCAGCGGCCCTGGCTGGACTCGACCGGGATGCCGGCGTCGCGCAGGATCCGGACGTAGCGACGGGCCGCCCGATCCGTGACGCCGAGCCGTTCGCCGAGATCGGCTGCGGTGAGGCCCGGATGGTCCTGGATGGCGGCGAGCGCGCGCAGTGCGCGCGCGGTCGGGCTGTCGCCGTCGAGGCTCATCCCGGCACGGTAGGGCACGGTAACGTCGCGGTCACACCGGTCGGCGATGATGCCGTTCCCGAGGCAGCGCGAGGGAGGCCGCATGACCGTCGTCGCCACCTATCTGCTCGTCACGCTCGCCCTGGGGTTGCTGGCGGTGGTGCTGCGGCTGCCGCCCCTGGTCGGGTTCCTCGCGGCCGGGTTCGTGCTCAACTGGATGGACACCCCCGACCTCCCGGCACTGGAGACGATCGCTGACCTCGGTGTGACGCTGCTCCTGTTCGGCATCGGCCTCAAGCTCGACCTGCGGACGTTGCTGCGGCGCGAGGTGTGGGTGACTGCGACGGCCCACCTGCTGGCGAGCGTCGCACTCGGGACCCTCGTGCTCTGGGCCGCGGCGCTGGTGGGTCTGCCGATGCTCACGGGCCAGGGGGTCCGGACGTTCGTGCTGCTCGCGTTCGCGCTCTCGTTCTCCAGCACCGTGTTCGTGGTCAAGGTACTCGAGGAGCGCGGCGAGACGCACTCGATGTACGGTCGCGTCGCGATCGGCATCCTCGTGATCCAGGACGTCGCTGCCGTGATCTTCCTGACGGTGACGGCGGACCACCCGCCGAGCCCCTGGGCCTTCGCGCTGATCCTGCTGTGGCCGGTGTCGCGGGTGCTGCGACGGCTCTGGGGGCAGATCGGGCACGGTGAGATGCAGTCGCTCTTCGGGATCGCGATGGCGCTGGTCCCCGGATACGCACTGTTCTCCGCGGTCGGTCTCAAGGGCGACCTCGGCGCACTTGTCATGGGGATGCTGCTGGCGTCCCACGCGAGCTCCTCCGAGCTGGCCAGGTCGCTGTTCCACATCAAGGAGCTGCTGCTCGTCGGCTTCTTCGTCTCGATCGGACTGACCGGCCTCCCCGATCTCCCGATCGTGGTGCTGGCCGTCGTCATGGTCGTGCTGCTGCCGTTCAAGGCGGCCGGGTACGTGCTGCTGCTCTGGTTGATGCGGCTGCGCATCCGCACCTCGCTGCTGGCCGGGCTCAGTCTGACCAACTACTCCGAGTTCGGGCTGATCGTGGTCGCGTTCGGCGTCAGCGCGGGGCTCCTCGACCAGACCTGGTTGGTGGAGATCTCGATCGCCGTCGCGATCAGCTTCGTCGTGGCGGCGCTGCTCAACGGCCGTGGGCATCTCATGGTCGAGAAGCTCGCGGCCCGGTTGCCGCACCAGCCGCTCGCGCGCATGCACCCGGAGGAGCGACCGGGCGACGCCGGTGACGCCGAGGTCGTCGTCATCGGCATGGGCCGCGTCGGTGTCGCAGCCTACGACCGACTGCGCGACGCCTACGGCCTGCAGGTGGTCGGGGTCGACTACGACGGACCGCGCGTGCAGGTCCACCGGGACGAGGGGCGCGAGGTCGTGCACGGCGACGCGACCGACCTCGACTTCTGGCACCGGCTGCGGCGTAGCGAGTCGGTGCGTATCGCCGTGCTCGCGATGCCGCGCCACGGAGCGAACGTGACCGCCCTCGCGTGCCTGCGCGAGAGCGGGTTCTCCGGCAAGGTGGCCGCAGTCGCCCGCTATCAGGACGAGGTGCGATGGGCGCGCGCGAACGGGGTCGACACGGCTTTCAACGTGTACGCGGGCGCCGGTCTGGAGCTCGCCGACCAGGTGGCGCGGGACGCGGGCGAGGCGCCGGCCGATCCGCCGGTCGGGGAGGTCGGGGACTACCGGGACGCGGCCGGCGCGCGGGACTGAACGCCGACCGTCAGGCCGGGTCCACCGGCCAGGGGAGCCGCCAGTCCGGTGGGGGGTCCTCGCCGGTGCGACCGTCGATCGACTCCCGGATGAGGTCGGCGTGCCCGGTGTGACGCCCGTACTCCTCGAGCAGGTCGAAGAGCAGACGCCGCAGGCTCACGACCAGACCCTCGTCGGCTCCGAGGGCGATCTGCTGATCCAGGCCGCCGGCGCCGACGGCGGCGGCTGCCCGGGCGCGGGCGGACGTCACGGCGGCGTCGTAGCCGGAGTACAGCTCGTCGGCGCTCATCCCGGCGGTGTCGAAGGTGTACCGGTCCGGCGGGCCGTCGTACGTCGCCATACCCGCCCAGGGCGGACCGTAGCCGGAACCGTCGAGGTTGCGGCCGAACTTCTCGTCCTCCACGCAGGCCAGGTGCTTGAGAAGGCTGCCCAACGACAGTGACGACACCCCGATGGTTCGGGTGAGCGCCTGCGCGTCGAGACCATCGGCCTTCCACCGGAAGGTGGCGCGCTGGCGATCGAGAGCGCCGAGCAGGTGGTCGACCTCGGAGCCGTCGAACGGCGGTTCCCACGGCGGCGTCTGATCGGTCTCGTCCATGAGAGCGACACTAGGAGCGCAGCCGGACGATCGGCGTCCGGGTTGTCAGGCGAGCGTCACTGGCAGGGACGTCACGACCCGTTCACCCCCGGTTGGTCAATCTCTCATTAAGGTCTCATCCTGCTATCACCAAGATTCGTGCGTCGCCCCTCGTCGGTGGCCTAGCGTCGTCAGCGCCCTGACCCGACCAGGAGAAAAAGCCATGACGACCAACCCTGCCCTCGACCCCCACGTCGTGCCCCTGCCCATGCTCGGCCGCACGCACGGCAACCGCAGCGCGGTCACGTGCCATCTGCGATGCGGCGACGCCTGTTTCCGAGCGGTGCCGAACACCACCGACACCAGCTACTTCCGCGACGTCGCCACCGCAGCACTCAGCCGCCGGTCGCTGCTGCGCGGCGCCGGCGCGCTCGGTCTCGCTGCCGTCGCGGCGGCCGCGGTCGATGTCGCGGCGCCGGCGTCTGGCAGTCCGGTCGGGGCGTCGTCCCGGATGCCGTTCACGCCCATCGCACCCGTGCCCAGCACCGTCGACGACGTCACGGTGCCTCGCGGCTACCGGTGGGACACCATCATCCGTTGGGGCGACCCGATCCTGCCCGGCGCGCCGAGGTTCGACGGCACGAACCAGACGCCGGAGTCCCAGGAGGGCCAGTTCGGCTACAACTGCGACTACCTCGACATCATCGTCACGAACGACGCGGGCACCCGCGCCCTGCTGGTGGCGAACCACGAGTACACGAACGAGCAGATCATGTTCCCCGCCGACATGGATCACGAGTCTGCGACCCGGATCGCCTGGGCCGCGCACGGCATGAGCGTCGTCGAGCTCCAGCGGCGCGGACGCCGTCGGCCATGGACCTACCGCAAGGGTGCGCCCCGCAACCGGAGGATCACGCTCGAGACGCCGTTCGTCTTCGACGGCCCGGCCTCCGGGTCGGCCCTGCTGACGACGGCCGAGGACCCGACCGGCACCACCGTCCGGGGAACGATGAACAACTGCGCGGGCGGCACCACGCCGTGGGGGAGCGTGCTCTCCGGCGAGGAGAACTTCAACCAGTACTTCCGTGCGACCGGCACGACCCCGCGCGAGGCGCGTTACGGTCTCGGCGCCCAGGACAGCCGCAACTGGCGCTCCGTCGACCCGCGGTGGGATGCGACGCAGCCGGACTACGTCAACGAGCCCAACCGCTTCGGGTGGATCGTCGAGGTGGACCCCGACGATCCGACGTCGACACCGGTCAAGCACACCGCCATGGGGCGCTTCAAGCACGAGGGCGCCAACGTGATCCTGGCGCACGACGGCCGAGCCGTCGCCTACATGGGTGACGACGAGCGGTTCGACTACGTCTACCGGTTCGTCTCCACGAACACCTATCGGCGGGGCGGCGGGCGCGCCGCCCGACGTCACAACCTCCGGCTGCTGAGCGAGGGCGACCTGTCGGTGGCGCGCTTCACGGGCGACGGTCCTGAGGACGGCGTGAGCGACGGCAGCGGGGAGTGGATCCCGCTGACCCGCAACGGTCGTTCGATGGTCCCGGGCTTCTCGCTCGAGGAGGTCCTCGTCTTCACCCGGCTCGCGGCCGACGCCGTTCAGCCCACCAAGATGGATCGACCGGAGGACGTGCAGCCCAACCCCGTCAACGGGAGGGTCTACGTCGCGTGCACGAACAACACCGATCGAGGCAAGCCCGGCAAGGAGGGCCCGACCGAGCCCAACCCGCGTGCCGCGAACAAGGACGGCCACATCGTCGAGATCGTCCCGACACGGGGCAACCACACGGCCTCGACGTTCGCGTGGAACCTGCTGCTGATCTGCGGTGGCGAGGAGTCGGCAGGGACCTACTTCGGCGGCTACACCGGCGAGGTGTCGCCCATCTCCTGCCCGGACAACCTCGCCTTCGACTCCGACGGCACGCTGTGGATCTCCACCGACGGTCAGCCGGGCACGCTGGGTTACAACGACGCGCTGCACAAGGTCACGCTGAGCGGCGCGGAGCGCGGACGTGTGCAGCAGTTCCTCGCCGTGCCGGCCGGTGCCGAGACCTGCGGGCCGGTCATCCACGACCGCGACGGCTCGGTGTTCGTGGCGGTGCAGCACCCCGGTGAGGACGGGTCGTGGGAGGAGCCGCAGTCGATGTTCCCGGACTTCGTCGGACCCGGACGGCGCGCGCCACGCGGCGACTTCGCCGGTCCTCGGCCGACGGTGATCCAGGTGACCCGGCGCTGACGACCGGCGGGCGCGGCGTGGCAGGATCGAGCCGTGACAGCCGCCGGAGGGAGTCAGCAACGGCGGCTGCGCGAGCTGACGCTGCTGCGCCGCGTCCG
>JBMDXU010000044.1:0-22947 GCA_048594485.1 Pseudactinotalea sp.
TCGACCTCGGCGCCGAGGAAGTAGCGCGACCACAGGGAGTACCGGTCGGCCCCGACGGCGTCGCGCTGCGGCGCTCGCGGCGCCAGCTCGCGCAGCCCGTCCGCGAGCCGCGCGTAGCCGGACCGGGCCGCGTCCGCCCCCTGGGTCAGCAGCGTCGCCAACGCCTCGCCCGGCTCGCTGCCCT
Organism: Pseudactinotalea sp.; assembly: GCA_048594485.1. GTDB lineage: Bacteria > Actinomycetota > Actinomycetes > Actinomycetales > Beutenbergiaceae > Pseudactinotalea. The sequence goes on from JBMDXU010000044.1 coordinate 185, forward strand.
CCGGTCGCGCGCTCGAGGCGAACGTGGTCCAGAAGGAGCGGTCGGCGGCGAGCTCGTCGGCCTGCGCGAGGCACGCCTCGACCTGCCGGATCGCGGAGACGTGACTCTCGTCGGCGGCAGCGCGGAGGCTGGCGAGGTAGCCGTCGACGGCGGCCGGGACGGCCTGCATCCGTCGCGCGATGGTCTCCCAGTCGGCCTCGGTGTCGGTCGGCATGAGGTCGAAGACGTCGCGCAGCGCCTGCACCGGCGAGGCGATCACGTTGAGACTGCTCGCCGTCTCGCCGGCGTCGTCGAGCTCGAGGCTCAGCCCGAGCCGCTCCCGCATCGCCGCGATCGTGACGCGGTCGACGTCGTCGGCCGGCTCGACGGCGTCGAGGTTCGTCAGCGTGGTGCGCGTGAGGGCGGCGAGCTCGGCGAGACCGTCGGGTGAGAGGTCGTCCAGCCGGTCGTGACGGCCGGGCAGACCGAGCTGGGTCGCCGTCATCGGGCTGAGGTCGACCAGGCGGTCGACGAAGGTGTCGGCGACGTGGTCGACGGCGGTGGCGGGGCGCGCGGAGGTAGTCACCCGTGCGAGGCTACTGCTGTCCTCGCGTGAACAGATCCGTGTCAATCGCACGCCCAGCGTTGAGTTGTGCTGTGAGGCATGTCACGCTAGACGGAAACAGAGCGGAGATCGGCCGATGCCAGCACCCGTGACGCGGTACCCCGCCGCCGAGGCGCAGCGGATCGGCTTCCGGCTGCATCTGCGCGGTGACTACCCCGCGGCGGCCGAGGTCTTCGGTGCGGCCCAGCTCGAGGACGCCACCCCCGCCGAGCTCGCGCGGTTCTACGCCGCGGCGGCGTCGACGTCCTGGGCCCAGGGCGACATCGACGGCTGCCGGTCGGGTGTCGCGCTCGCCTACGCGTACGCGGACCGCAGCCAGGACGACGAGGCGCTCGGGTGGGCGTGGGCGGCGAAGGCGCTGCTCGCGGCGCTCGACGGCGACCCGCACGCCGAGGGGCACGCGTTCTCGCGCGCCTCTCGTCACGCCGCGAGGGCCGGCGACGTCACCACCCAGACCCGCATCTTCAACAACCTCGGCAACCGCCTGACCACCCGAGGGCACCACGAGCAGGCGATCGCCCAGCTCGAGAAGGCCTTCGCGATGCTGGACCGCAACAGCGATCCGGCGCTGGCGGCCCTCATCGACCCCGTGATCCGCGAGAACCTCGGCCGCGCCCTGCTCGGCCTCGGCCGCTGCGTCGAGGCGCGCGAGCTGTTCGAGCAGGCACGTCGCCGCTGGTTGGAGGCCGGCGCCCCGCAGGTGGCGCGGGCGCTGCTGGGTCTCGGGGACACCAACCTGGCCCTCGGGAACGCGAGCCGGGCGGCGTCGGCGTATCGCGAGGTGATCCAGCTGAGCGACGGCAGCTCCGCGCTCCACGAGCTGGTCCCGGCGCTCGCGGGCCTCGCCCGGGCGACGGTCGTCGACGACCCGGACGAGTGCGACCGTGCGCTGGACCGTGCGCTCGACCTGCCCTCCCGGGTGGCGCCTGTCGTCGTGCACCTGGCCGCCGGCTGGGTCGCGCTGGCCCGCGGGCTGCGGCACGTCGCGATCTCGCACGCACGCGAGGCCGAGCGCGAGGCCGGCCGTCAGGAGGCCGCCACCGGCCTCGCCGACGCACTCGAGCTGCTCAGCCTCGCCGTCAACCCCGATCGCCCGGACGGCCGACTCTCCGAGGCGCGGATGATCTGGATCGAGAACCAGGATGCGGTCCGGAGCATGACCAACGAGGTCATCATGGCGCGCCGGTCGGGCGATCTCGGCGCCGAGCGTCGCGCTCGCGCAGGGCTCCAGAGCCTCGGCGTCCGCGACGACACCGATCGCATCGCCGGGCCGCTGCTGATCCTCGGCACCGCGCCGCGCGCGCGTGTCGAGGTGCACACGCTCGGCACGTTCAGCGTCACCCGTGACGGCCGCCGCGTCAGCGCCGTCGAGTGGCCGTCCGCGCAGGCGCGCACCCTGCTGCAGGTGCTCGCCGCCTGCCTCGGCCGCGGCATCTCGCGTGCCGAGCTCACCCGGCGGTTGTGGCCGAACGGCGACGTCCCGGAGGACGGGCTCTCGCGAGTCATCTCCGAGCTGCGTGGCGTCCTCGACCCGCTGCGGGAGCACACTCCCGACGACCTGGTCCACGTCGACGCCGACGTCGTCACCCTCGACCCGCAGGAGGTCTCGGTCGACGCCGCGGTCTTCCTCGGGGCCGCGCGCTTCGCGCTGGCCGCGAGCGAGCAGGGCTCGCCCCGCGCGGCCGAGCTGCTCGCGAGTGCCGCGGCGCTGCACACTGGCCGCTTCCTGGACGACCGCGACGAGGAGGACTGGGTGCTCACGACGCGCTCGGAGCTGTTCCGGCTCTCTCGCGCCGTCCGTCACGCGCTGGCGCGCGAGCACGCCGACCAGCCCGAGATCGCGATCCCGTGGCTCATCGGACTCGTGCACGACGAGCCGTACGACGGCGTCGCGCAGCTCGAGCTGATCCGCGCCTTCGGAGCGGCGGGCCGCACGTCCGAGGCGTCGCGGTACTACGCCGAGTACGTCGACCGCATGCGCGAGGCGGGTCGCGTCCCGGAGCCCATGCCCTTCTGAGACCCGGCTACCAGGCCTGATGCGTGCTCCACCGCCAGGCCGCCCGGGAGGGGCGCGGTGCGACGCCCCAGCGCCGCCGGGGGTCGCCCCACACGGAGCTGCGGCTGCCGTCGTCGATCTCGTCACCGGTGCTCGCGAGCCGCGCGGCCACGATGCTCGCGACGAGCGCGGCGAGCTCCTCCTCGTCGACCTCGCCCTTGACGACCCGGACGAGCCCGGCCAGGTCGCCGACCTCGCCCAGCTCGGTCGCCTCCTCGTGCGGGTCGGAGGTGCTCACAGCGGGATGTTCCCGTGCTTCTTGGCGGGCAGCGACGCCCGCTTCGTGCGGAGGGCCCGGAGGCCGCGGATGATCTGGACGCGCGTCGTCGACGGGTCGATGACGGCGTCGACGTACCCCTTGGCCGCGGCGTCCCACGGGTTGACGATCGCGTCCTCGTACTCGGCCACGAGCCGAGCGCGTTCGGCCTCGACGTCACCGCCGGCGTCGGCCACCTGCTTGAGGGCGCTGCGCTGCAGGATGTTGACGGCGCCGCCGGCACCCATGACGGCGATCTGCGCCGTCGGCCAGGCGAGGTTGAGGTCGGCGCCGAGCTGCTTGGAGCCCATGACGATGTAGGCGCCGCCGTAGGCCTTGCGCGTGATGACGGTGATGAGCGGCACGGTGGCCTCGGCGTAGGCGTAGATGAGCTTCGCGCCGCGCCGGATGATGCCGTTCCACTCCTGGTCCGTGCCCGGCAGGAAGCCGGGGACGTCGACGAAGGTCAGCACCGGGATGTTGAACGCGTCGCACGTGCGCACGAACCGCGCGGCCTTCTCGGCGGCGTTGATGTCCAGGGTGCCCGCCATCGTCTGGGGCTGGTTGGCGACGACGCCCACGGGGTGACCCTCGACGTGGCCGAACCCGACGATGACGTTGCGCGCGTACAGCGGCTGGATCTCGAGGAACTCGCCGTCGTCCACGACGGTCTCGATCAGCGTGTGCATGTCGTACGGCTGGTTGTCGGAGTCCGGGACCAGCGTGTCGAGCGCCAGGTCCTCCTCGCTCACCTCCAGGTCCGGCTCGACCGGGAACGTCTCCGGGTCGGTGAGGTTGTTCATCGGCAGGTAGTGCAGCAGCGCCTTGACGAAGTCGATCGCGTCGTCCTCGTCGGCGGCGAGGTAGTGCGCGACGCCGGAGCGCTCGTTGTGCGTGCGACCGCCGCCCAGCTCTTCGAACCCGACGTCCTCGCCGGTCACGGCCCGGATGACGTCCGGCCCGGTGATGAACATGTTCGATGTCTTGTCGGCCATCACGATGAAGTCGGTGAGGGCGGGGGAGTACACCGCGCCGCCGGCCGACGGTCCCAGGATCAGCGAGATCTGCGGGATCACGCCCGAGGCGGCGACGTTGCGCCGGAAGATCTCGGCGAACTGGGTCAGGGCCGCCACGCCCTCCTGGATGCGGGCGCCGCCGCCGTCGGAGATCCCGATGAGCGGCACCCCGGTGCGGAGGGCGAGATCCATCACCTTGGTGATCTTCTGGCCGTGCACCTCGCCGAGCGAGCCGCCGAAGACGGTGAAGTCCTGGCTGTACACGCAGACCTGGTGGCCCTCGATGGTGCCGTAGCCGACGACGACGCCGTCGCCGGGGACACGGCGCTTGTCGAGGCCGAAGTTGGAGGAGCGGTGGGTCGCGAACGCGTCGAGCTCGACGAAGCTGCCCTCGTCGAGCAGCGCGTCGATCCGGTCCCTCGCCGACTTCTTGCCGCGCTTGCCCTGCTTCTCGACGGCGGCGCTGGCGAGGGCCTCGGGGCCCTCGGCCACCCGGCGGTGCAGGTCGTCGAGCTTGGCAGAGGTGGAGGAGGAGGTCACCCGAGGCAGCGTAGTTCGACCGGGCACGCCTGCGTGTGTGGACTCCCGCACGGCTGCGACTGGCACGCTTGTGGGATGGGAACAGACCCGGTCCTGCCCGCGGTGCTGACCGTCGCCGAGACCGGGTCCACGCAGGCGGACCTGCTGGCGGTGGCCCACGACGTCGACGGCTGGCCGCACCTGTCCGGGATCCGGGCCGTCCGGCAGCGCGCGGGCCGCGGACGGCTGGACCGGACCTGGCAGACCGACACGCTGACGGCGCTGACGGCGAGCCTGGTGGTCCGACCGGACCTGCCGGCGTCCGCGCTCGGCTGGGTGCCCGTGCTCGTCGGCGCCGCCGTCGCCGACGCGGTGTCCTGCCGTGGTGCGCCGGCCTCGGTGAAGTGGCCGAACGACGTCGTGGTCGCGGCGCCCGACGGTCTCGAGGTGGACGGCTGGGGCGGCTGGCGCAAGGTCGCCGGGATCCTCGGCCAGGCCATCCCGGGCGGTGGCCTCGTCGTCGGGATCGGGGTGAACCTCGACGGCGTCCCCCCGGTCCCGTGGGCGTCCACGCTCGCGAGCGTCGCCGTCCACGTCGACGCCGAGACGCTGCTCGACGACATCCGGTCCGCGCTCGCCCGCGCGCTGGCGACCGACCCGGAGGACTGGCCGGTCGCCGTCGGCCGCCGATGCGTGAGCATCGGTGCGCAGGTGCGGGCGCACCTGCCGGGGGGCGAGGTCGTCGAGGGGCGGGCGACCGGGCTGGACGCGAGCGGGGGGCTGATCGTCCGCGACGAGGCCGGTGTCGAGCACCTGCTGCTGGCAGCCGACGTCGAGCATCTCCGGACACGCCCCAGGGCGACCGGGTAGTTTCGCGACGTGACCAGCCCGGACCCGGACGGGGTCTCCACGTACGCGGCACTCGCCGCGCAGCTGCTCGGTGGCGAGCCGACGATGACGTCGATCGAGGTCGCCGAGCGCACCGGTCTGGACCTCGAGATGATCCGCGGGTTCTGGCGCTCGCTGGGGTTCGCGGACGTGGCCGACGACGTGCCGCACTTCCTCGAGGACGACGTCGTGCTCATCGAGGCGATGGTCGACCTCGTCCGCGCGGACCTCCTGGGCCTGCCCGCGGCGCAGACGCTGGTGCGCGCCCAGGGGCACAGCGCAGACCGGCTCGCGCTCTGGCAGATCGAGGCGCTCGTCGAGGACGCCGCCACCCGGTTCGAGCTCGACGACACCTCGGCGCGGCTGGTCGTGCTCGACAGGGTCGCGGCTCTCGCGCCGCTGCTCGAGCAGCAGCTCGTGCACACCTGGCGCCGGCAGCTGGTGGCGCTGCTCGGCCGGCTCGACCGCGATGTCAGCACCTCGCACATGCCCCCGGTGCCCGACTCGGGCCAGCTCCCGTTGGAGCGCGCCGTCGGATTCATCGACATGATCTCGTTCACCGAACGCACCGCCGGGCTGTCCTCGGTCGAGCTCGCCGGGCTGGTGCAGGGGTTCGAGACCGCCGCGCGCGACACGATCGCCGCCGGCGGTGCGCGCGTCGTCAAGACCATCGGCGACGCCGTGCTCTACGTCGCCGACGATCTCGGCACCGGGGCCGAGGTCTCGCTGCGCCTCGTCGAGCAGATGGAGGACGCGGGGTTCGAGGTGCGTGGGTCGCTCGTGTGGGGCCGGGTGCTCTCGCGGTCGGGTGACGTGTTCGGGCCGAGCGTGAACCTGGCCTCGCGCCTGGGTGACGTCTCACCACCCGGGGCGGTCGTGCTCGACGACGTCAGCGCGGCGCTGCTCGAGGCCGCCGAGCCGGGTGTGGTGCTGTCCGCGCTCACGCCCGTCGCCGTGCACGGTCTCGGCGTGATTCGACCCGTCCGGCTGACACGGCAGGTCGCCGACTGAGGGACACGCGCCCCTCACCTGCCGTTAGCATGGCCGAGTGACCAGAGTCCTATTAGCTGAGGATGACCCAGCCATTGCCGAGCCTCTCGCTCGGGCGCTGACGCGCGAGGGATACGACGTGTCCGTGCACGGCACCGGCGGCGGCGCCATCGACCAGGCCACCACGGCCGATCTCATCGTGCTCGACCTCGGCCTGCCCGACATGGACGGCCTCGACGTCGCGCGGTGGGTGCGCAACCAGGGCATGTCGACGCCGATCCTCGTGCTGACGGCACGCGCCGACGAGGTCGACCTCGTCGTCGGGCTGGACGCCGGCGCCGACGACTACGTCACCAAGCCGTTCCGGCTCGCCGAGCTGCTCGCCCGTGTGCGTGCGCTGCTGCGGCGGGCGGGGAGCGAGGGTGACGACGGCACCGAGATCGGGGCGCAGGACGTCAAGGTCGACGTGTCGGCCCACCGGGCGTTCCAGGGTGAGCGCGAGCTGTCGCTGACGGCGAAGGAGTTCGAGCTCCTCCGTGTGCTGGTGCGCGAGTCCGGCTCCGTGGTGTCGCGCGAGTCGCTGATGCGCGAGGTCTGGGCCTCCGATCCCAGCGGCTCCACCAAGACCCTCGACATGCACGTGTCCTGGCTGCGTCGCAAGCTGGGCGACGACGCCAACTCCCCGCGCTACATCTCCACCGTGCGCGGCATGGGGTTCAGGTTCGAGACCGGAGAGCACTGACCTGAGACGTCGCGTCCTGTTCGCCACGATCGCGGCCGTCACCGTCGCGGTCCTGCTGCTCGGCGTCCCGATGGCGATCTTCGGCGCGGTGCTGGTGCGAGGCTCGGTCGGCTCCGACCTCGAGCTGCGCACGCTCGGCGTCGCGCGTGCGGTCGAGACCCGGCTGGACTTCCAGCTCGAGATCGACGAGCCGTTCCTGGACCGCTGGGTCGACCAGTCGCCCGACATGCCGATGCGGATCACCGTGACGACCCCCGACGGGCAGACCGTGATCGCCGGCGACCGGTTCGACGACCCGAACACCTACGCCTACCGGCAGGGCACGGCCAGCGGGGCGTGGGTCGTCGTGGAGGTGCCGGCGAGCGCGATGTTCTGGCGAGGGGCGCAGGTCGTCATCCTCGTCGTCATCGCGTCGGTGATCGCGTTCGGTGTCGGCGCCCTCGTCGCAGGACGGCAGGCGCGTCGACTGGCGGCACCGCTCATCTATCTCGCGGCGAGCGCCGAGCAGCTCGGCGCCGGGCGCTCGACACCCACGGTCCACCGCTCCGGCGTCGAGGAGATCGACCTCGTGGCCAACGAGCTGGTGCGCTCGGGTGAACGCATGGCCGCCCGCGTCGCGGCCGAGCGCGAGTTCGCGGCGAACGCCAGCCATCAGCTCCGCACCCCGCTGACCGCGCTCTCGATGCGTCTCGAGGAGATCGAGATGACGTCGGAGGACCCGCACATCGCCGAGGAGGCGCGGGTGTCGCTGGAGCAGGTCGAGCGGCTGGTCGGCGTCGTCGACGACCTGCTCTCCGCCGCTCGACGGACCGACGGCGGCACCACCGAGCCGCTCCAGCTCGCCGAGATCTTCGAGCAGCAGCGCCGTGAATGGGCCCCCACGTTCAAGCGCGCCGGTCGCGGGCTCGAGTTCGCCGACGTCGACGACGCCGTGCTCGCCACCCCCGGCGCGCTCACCCAGGCCTTGTCGACGCTGCTCGAGAACTCGCTCAAGTACGGTGACGGCACGACGAGCGTGCGGGTGCGGCCGTCCAAGACCGGCGGCGACGTCGGCGTCGTCATCGAGGTCGCCGACGAGGGCCAGGGTGTCTCCGACGAGCTCGCCCCCCGCATCTTCGACCGGCACGTCACCTCCGGCAAGGGCACCGGGCTCGGGCTGGGGCTCGCCCGCGACCTCGTCGCCGCCGACGGCGGTCGTCTCGAGCTCGCCCAACGCCGCCCCGCGGTCTTCGCGATCTTCCTCGCCGCGGTCCCGCGGCGCCTCGACCCCGAGTCGGTGCTTCCGCCGGGGTCGTTGGTGGTTGTCGGGCGGCGTCGGCGTCGGCGATAGTCGGTTTCTGGTCCGGCGGCCGGGGAGCGGGCCGCTGCGCGAGGGTCGTTGCGCGGGAAGAACCATCCGCACGCTCGTTCCTCGCGTGCTCCCGCCAGGCCCAGCCATTCCCGCGCAACGACCCTCGCGCAACGTCCTGAGTGAGGTGCGCGGCTCGTCTGGTGCTGCTCGCCGCCTCCGACAGGTGTTATGGGCTCTTGGTGGGTGCTGGCGCGGTCACGGTGCTGGTGGTGGTGGGGTGCTGGGCGGTGGGGTGCTCGGGGGTGCGGGTGAGGGTGCGGACCTTGCGGAACGTCCAGACCTTGTTGAGGACGAAGGAGATCGGCGTGACGAGGACGACCGAGATGAGCTGGGCCCAGTAGACCTTGGTGCGGAAGCCGGTGGTGTCGTCGAAGACGTCGCTCGGGAGGCCGACGGGGGAGTGCGGGTGCATGAGGGCCGTCAGGATGCCCAGCCCGACCACCTGGGCGGCGAGCCCGACGAGCAGGAACGGTGGGTACTCGTGCCACCACGACGCGTGCTTGGCGCTCCGGAAGGTCCACCACCGGTTCAGCTGGAAGTTCCACAGGTTCGCGACCAGGAACGCCGCCGTGGAGAACACGTGGTACCAGCGGACGTTGAAGTCGGTGAACGGCAGGTCGACGGCGATCGCCTCGGGATGGGCGCCCAGCCTCTTGCAGATCACCATCACGGTGAGGTTGACCAGCACACCCGACCCGCCCACGAGGGCGAAGCGGAACAGCTGGATCCAGTTGCCGCGGTGTCTCACCAGCAGCCAGTGCCTCAGCCGTTCCACGGCGACAGGATGACACGCCGACCTGCGCGATCGGCACGCGGACGCGGGGGAGCGCTGCCCGACGACCGTCTAGGCTTGCGGCCCGTGAGCTTCACGGTGGCGGTCGTCGGTGGTGGACAGCTGGCCCGCATGATGGCCGAGCCCGCCGCGGCCCTCCAGATCGATCTCCGCGCGCTCGTGGAGGCGGCCGACGGCGCCGCCGCGCAGGTGCTGCCCGACGCCCCGGTCGGTGACCCGAAGGATCTCGACACCCTGCGTGCCCTGGTGGACGGTGCCGACGTGCTGACCTTCGAGCACGAGCACGTCCCCGGGGAGCACCTGCGTGCGCTCGCCGCGGAGGGCGTCAGCGTGCAGCCCGGCCCCGATGCGCTGGCGTGCGCGCAGGACAAGCTCCACATGCGTCGTCGGCTCACCGAGCTCGGTGTGCCGTGCCCGCGCTGGGCGCAGATCGACAGCAGCGACGACCTGCAGGCGTTCGGCGACGACGTCGGGTGGCCGGTGATCGTCAAGACACCCGTCGGCGGCTACGACGGCAAGGGTGTGCGTGTGGCACGCGGCGTCGCCGACGTGACCGACTGGCTCGAGGACGGCGGGCCGCTGCTCGCCGAGGAGAAGGTGCCGTTCACACGTGAGCTCGCTGCGCTGGTCGCGCGCCGCCCGTCGGGTCAGATGCGCAGCTGGCCGGTCGTCGAGACGATCCAGCGCGACGGCGTGTGCGCCGAGGTGCTGGCCCCGGCACCGGGGCTCGATCCTGCCCTGGCCGCCGCCGCCGAGGAGATCGGCCGCACGGTCGCCGAGGGTCTGGGCGTCACAGGGGTGCTCGCGGTCGAGATGTTCGCCACCGACGACGGCGTCAGCGTCAACGAGCTGGCCATGCGACCGCACAACTCGGGACACGTCTCGATCGACGGATCCGTGACCAGCCAGTTCGAGCAGCACCTGCGGGCCGTGCTGGACCTGCCGCTCGGCGAGACGGCGCCCACCGCACCCTGGGCGGTGATGGTCAACCTCCTCGGCTCGGCTCTCGCCGACCCGCGCTCGGCGTACCCGACGGTGATGGAGCGCTACCCGGAGGCCAAGGTGCACCTGTACGGCAAGCAGGTGCGGCCGGGGCGCAAGCTCGGTCACGTCACCGTCGTCGGCGAGGACCTGGCGACCTGCCGCGAGCGGGCGAGCGCCGCCGTCGCGCTGCTCCGTGGCGAGCGACTGGAAGACTGACGGCATGACGAACGCCGATGCCGCCCCGCTCGTGGGTGTCGTGATGGGGTCCGACTCCGACTGGCCCGTCATGGAGGCCGCCGCGCAGGCGCTGGAGGAGTTCGGAGTGCCGTACGAGGCCGACGTCGTCAGCGCGCACCGGATGCCGCACGAGATGATCCGCTACGGCGAGAGCGCGGCCGAGCGCGGACTGCGTGTGATCGTCGCCGGCGCCGGGGGAGCGGCGCACCTGCCGGGCATGCTCGCCGCCGTGACGCCGCTCCCGGTGATCGGCGTGCCGGTGCCGCTGCGACACCTCGACGGGATGGACTCGCTGCTCTCGATCGTCCAGATGCCGGCGGGCGTCCCCGTCGCCACCGTGAGCGTCGGCGGTGCCCGCAACGCCGGCCTGCTCGCCGTCCGGGTCCTCGCCGCCGCAGGCGATGAGAACGGCGCCCGGCTGCGCGAGCAGATGGCGACGTTCCAGGACGGCCTGCGGCAGGCTGCGGTCGACAAGGGCTCCCGGCTGCGCGCGCGTCGGGCGACCCCACCGGGCTTCAGCGCGAGCTGACCCCGCGTGGCAGGGTGGGTCTCATGAGTCAGATCAACGACCCGGCCGTCATCGAACGCCTCATCCGGACCCCCGGCACGTGGGCCGTCGTCGGGCTGTCCACCAACACCGAGCGCGCCGCCTACGGGGTCTCCCAGTACCTGCAGGGGATCGGGAAGACGATCGTCCCGGTGCACCCCAAGGCGGAGGCCGTCCGCGGCACCCGCGGCTACGCGACGCTCGCCGACATCCCCGGGAACGTGGACGTCGTCGACGTCTTCGTCAACGCCGGGCTCGCCGGTGCCGTCGTCGACGACGCGATCGCCCGGGGTGCCACCGCCGTGTGGCTGCAGCTCGGTGTGGTCGACGAGGCCGCGGCCCAGCGCGCCCTCGACGCCGGTCTCGACGTCGTCATGGACCGGTGCCCCGCCATCGAGGGACCCCGCATCCTCGGCTGACCGAGCCTGGACGTCAGCCGAGCTGGGCGAGGTCGTCGGCGGTGACGGTGCCGTCGGCGACCGCCTCGAAGAACGCCGGGGCGAGCTCGGGGTCGAGGAGGACGGCGGAGCCGACCCCGCCCTCGCGGTAGTCGAGGTCGGCGATCGGCGGGGCACCACGCACGCCGTCCTCGCCCGTCGCTGCGCGGAACGCCAGGGCCAGGCGACCCATGTCGAGGATGTTCGTGCCCTCGCTCACCGTCAGCGCGCCGAGACCGGCGTCGATCAGGTCGACCTGGTCGCCCGGTCGCCAGACCAGCGACGGATCCGCGACCGCGCCCGTGATCGCCTGGATCACCTGCTGCTGACGCTGCGTACGGCCGATGTCGCCGAGGGGGTCGGCCTTGCGCATACGGGCGAAGGCGAGCGCGGTCTCGCCGTCGGCCATGCGGCAGCCGGCCTCCCACGACAGCCCGCTGTCCTTGTCCTCGACGTCGTAGTCGAGGCACAGCCGCACACCGCCGACCGCGTCCACGATGCCCTCGACCCCGCCCATGCCGATCTCGACGTAGTGGTCGATCCGGGTGCCCGTGAGCCCCTCCACGGTCTCGACGAGCAGCTCCGGGCCGCCGAACGAGTACGCGGCGTTGAGCTTGTTGAAGCCCTGACCGGGGATCTCGACGTAGGTGTCGCGCGGGAGCGAGATCAGCGACGTGGTACCGCTCGGCGGGACGGTGAGCAGCATGATCGTGTCGGCACGCTGACCGGCGGTGGTGTCGCCGTCCAGCGCGCCGTCGGCGCGGGAGTCCGAGCCGGCGAGCAGGTAGGTGGTCCCCGGCGTGCCGGCGCCGCCGCTGAGCGCGTCGACGTGGTTGATCTTGCCGTTGGCCCAGATCATCAGGCCGATCGGCCAGGCGAGCACCAGCACGAGCAGCACCACCAGGACGGCGATGACCCGCCGGCCGCGCCGCGGCTTGCGGGGGGCGCCGCCATCGGTGGACCGCGGCGAGGCCGGCGGGCCGTCCGGGGGGCGCGAGGCCGGGCGGTCGTTCCGCGTCCTGGCGCTCACCGAGCGCGGTGGGGCGGCAGGCGCGCCGCCGGTCGGCATGACACGGGTGCGGGGCTGGTCGGCGCGGGTCTCGTCGGTCGCCGTTCGCGGGGAGGACGTCGAGCGGGGCGACACGCCGCCGGGTGAGAAGGACGGCGGCGGGGCCTGCGGCCGGGCCGGGCGCCGTTCCGTGGCATCGGGCTGCGGTCGTGCGCTCGTCCGTCGCGGGGGCTGGGTGGGGGGAAGCGGCTGCGCGCTGCCTCCGGTGCGGGCGCGCGAGCTGGGCCGCGGCGCCGGCCGTCGGCCGGGACTCGCGGACGGCTGCGGACGGCCTGCGGCCGGGCGCGACGACGGCCGCTCGGTCGGGGCGTCGAAGTCGAACGGTTCGTCGGAGCTCATCAGCAGCTTTCGCTCTCGTCGGAGGACCCGCTCAGGCTAGGCGAGTCGTCGTCGTCGGGCTGGTTCCCGTCCGGTGTGTCGTCGTCGGCGGCCGGCGGCGGGTCGTCGACGACGGGCTCGTCGGCCGCCACGGCAGCCCACAGGTCGTCCGCCTCCGCCGTCCAGAGCACGTTCGCACCGTCGCCGCGCGGGGTCCAGGGCACGGTGACGAAGTCGACGTCGGCGGAGTCGATGCCGCGCAGCGAGAGCGCGAGACCTGCGAGCGAGGAGATCGACCCCAGGTCCTCGCTCGTCGTCAACGACGCCGTCGCGGCGTCGAGGAACGCGTACAGCTCACGGGTGTCGGTGAGGACGTTGGTGTCCATGACCGTGCGGATGACCGCGGCGAGCAGGTCCTGCTGGCGGCCGATCCGGGCGGTGTCGCTGCCGTCCCCGAGGCTCTTGCGCGCCCGAGCGAAGCCGAGCGCCTGCTCGCCGTCGAGCACCTGGAAGCCCGCGTCGAGCTGGACGGCCGCCTCGTCGTCGTCGATCGGCTGCGGCACGCAGATCGGCACGCCGCCGATCGCGTCGATCATCCGGATGAACCCGCTGAAGTCGACGGCGACGAACCCGTCGACCCGGACGCCGGTGAGCGCCTCCAGGGTCCGGATCGAGCACGCCACGCCGTAGCCGACGTCCCCCGTCGCGCCGCCGAGCGCGAACGCCTGGTTGAACTTGAACTCCGTCGGCTCGGTGGTCGAGCCGTCCGGCAGCGGGCAGGCCGGGATCGGGACCCAGGAGTCCCGAGGGATCGAGATCAGCTCCACACGGGACCGGTCGGCCGCGACGTGCGCGAGGATGACGGTGTCCGACCGCACGCCGGTCTGGCCCGCGCTGCCGAACCGCGCGTTGTCCCCGGACCGGTCGTCGACGCCGACGAGCAGGATGTTCAGCGGCGCTCCCGCGTGCGGGTCGTCCGGGTCCGGTGACGCCGTCGACGGCCGCTCGCTGCCGAGCAGGCTCTCGATGTCCGAGGAGCGGATGTTCCCCTCGAGGTGCTGGTAGGTCAGGGCGAGAGCGGTGCCGGCGAACAGCACCATCCCGAGCACCGCGGCGGTGATCGGCCGCCACCGCGCTCGACGCTCCCGTCGGCGGTGCCGGGCGACGCCGCGCGTGCGCGGCCCTCGTACCGTCCGGCTGCCCGACGCCGTCGGCGCACGCCCGGCGGCCCGACGCCCTTGCCGCTGACGCTCGGCGTGACGCGGCGACGGCCTCACCGGGTCACGCTCGCCTCGAGACGGGACCGGTCCGCCGACGGCGTCTCGCCTCGATGGTCAGCAGCCCTGGTTGAGGTCCTCGGCGCTGCCGCCGGCGGTCCCTCCGTCGGTCGGCTGGGTCGACTCGGTCGTCGGGTCCTCCGTCGTCGGGTCCTCGGTCGTCGAGGCGCCGTCGGTCGGGTCGTCGCTCGCCTCGTCCTGCGAGGACGCCGTCGGGATCGGCTCGTCCGCCGCCATCGCGGCCCAGATCGCGTCGACGTCGCTGGTGAAGATCAGGCGGTTCGGGTCCTCGGGGTAGGTCGCGTACGGGGTCGTGAGGAACGTGACGTCGGCCGACGACATCGACCGCAGGCTCAGCGCGAGCCCCGCCATGTCGGTCAGGGAGGACAGGTTGGGACTGACGGTGAGCGACCCGAGCGCGGCGCGCAGCATGTCGTAGAGCGCGGGGCCGTCGGTGAGGACGTTGCGGGAGAGCACCTCGTCCACCATGGCCGACATGAGGTGCTGCTGACGCTTGATCCGATCGGGGTCCGAGCCGGAGAGCCCGTCACCCGACCTGGCCCGGGCGTAGCCGAGCGCCTGCTCGCCGTCGAGGGTCTGCTGGCCGGCCTCGAGGTAGAGATCGGCCTTCGGTGCGTCGATGGGCTCCGGGATGCAGATGTCGACGCCGCCGAGCGCGTCGACCATCTCGATGAAGCCACCCATCTCGACGAGCACGAACCCGTCGATGGTGAGGCCGGTGATCGACTGCGCGAGGTTGACGTCGCAGGCGATCGCGGAGGTGGTGTCCTCGGAGGCGACCCAGGCCTCGGCGAACGCGCTGTTGTACATCCCGAACCGTGCGTACACCGTGCGTCCGTCCGCCAGCGGGCACTCGGGGATGTTCACCATGGTGTCGCGCGGGATCGAGACGAGCTCGACGCGCGAGCGGTCCGCGGAGACGTGGGCGATGATGTGGGTGTCGGCGAGCACCGAGGTGAAGCCGTCGCTGACGCCGCCGTCGGCGCGGCTGTCCGAGCCGATGATGAGGATGTTCAGCGGGGTTCCCGCGTTGGGGTCGGCCGGCGGGGGCCGGGTCGAGCCGTCATCGCCCGCGTCCGGGATCAGGTCGCCGACGTCGACGCTGTCCACCTCGCCCTGGAGCTGGGCGTAGACGGCACCCCCGAGGGTGACGGTGAACGCGACGAGACCCACGACGGCGACCGCGACGGACCGGAGCACGTGGTGCGGCCGGCTCCCCGCGTGACGCGGGGAACGGGAGGCGGCGGTGCGCCGCGCCGACCGGGACGATGCACGATGCAGCTCGCGGCGGCTGGCCTGCGAGCTGGTGGCGGTGTCATGGCGTGGTGTCGGCATCGAGGCGCCAGCCTACGCAGACGGCGCCCGGTGGTGGCGAGGGGAGCGCAGGAGCGTGGTGAAGGGATTGTGCAGAGCGATGACCCAGGTCACAGGGATCGGCCGAGCCGGGCGGGGTGACTAGGCTCCGTGGATCACGGCGAGGAGAGGGTTCGGGTGTCACAGCTGCGTGCGGGGACGAGGGTCGCGGTCCTCGGAGGCTCCGGGTTCATCGGCTCCCACGTCGTGCCGGCGCTGGTGCGTCACGGCGTCGACGTCGTCAACGTCGACCTGTATCCCCCCGAGCACCCGTTCCCCGAGGGTGTGGCGGACGTCCGGTGCGACGTGCGCGACCTGCCGTCGCTCACCGAGGCGCTCGCCGGCTGCGACGCCGTCCTCAACCTCGCGGCCGCGCACCACGACTTCGGGCTCACGGCCGCGACGTTCACGTCGGTCAACGTCGGCGGCGCGCGGGCGGTGACGCAGGCGATGCGCGCGCAGGGCATCGAGAACCTCTGCTTCTACTCCTCGGTCGCCGTGTACGGCGACGCCGGTCCGCGGCCCGACGAGACCAGCACCCCCTCGCCCGTCAACGACTACGGCCGCACCAAGCTGGAGGCCGAGGGTGTCTATCGCGCGTGGGCGTCGGAGGACGCCGCGCGTCGCCTGCTCGTGATCCGTCCCGCCGTCGTCTTCGGGCCGCGCAACTACGCGAACGTCTACCGGATGATCGACCAGATCGCCCGACGGCGGTTCCTTCCCGTCGGTTCGGGTACCAACCGCAAGAGCATGATCTTCGTGACGAACATCGTCGCCGCAATCCTGCACCTGTGGACGGAGCCGTCCCGCGCAGCGGCAGGGCAGGACGAGGTCTACAACTGCGTCGACCAGCCCGATCTGACCTCGTCGGAGATCGTGCACGAGGTGTACCTCGGGCTCGGCCGCCGCGCCCCGAGGTGGCGGGTGCCGCTGCGGCCGGCACTGCTGGCCGCCGCGCCTTTCGACCTGATCACCAGGCTGACGGGGCGGAACCTGCCCATCACGAGCGACCGGATCCGCAAGCTCGCCGACGTGGAGACGTCGTTCGCCGCCGACCGCGTCCGGGAGACCGGCTTCGTGCAACCCGTGACGTTGCGCGACGGCCTGTCCCAGATGGTGCGGTGGTACCTCGACGAGGGGCGGCACCGCGACCCGGTCGAGCACCTGCCGCCGGAGCAGCCGGTGATGCGGTCGCGTTCCTCGGGCTAGAGCGCTCCGCAGGCGGGCAGCCGGACGACCCGGGCGGTGTCCGCCTCGGCGAGGACGTCCGCGTCGGCGATCTCGACGGTGTCGAGCGGCTCGTACCGGTGGTCGACCTGGTACGGCACCGAGTCCTGGTAGAGGTAGCGCACGTCCAGACGATCGAGGGCGTCGCACACCGCCGCCGGCGCCGTGCCCGCCGCGATCTGCGGCAGGTGCTCCATGATCGTCTCCTGGTCGGCGGACCAGACCTGACCGGCCACCGGGAACACCACCGGGACGCCCACCAGCCCGTGAGCGCTCGCGGCGCCCGAGAACGGGCTGCCGAGGATGCTGCCGCCGTCGAGCGTGCCGGGCAGCGTGCGGATCATCGCGAGCTCGTCGGCGGTGACGAACTGCGGCGGGTGCCCGAGCGTGGTGTCGAACAGCGCCGAGGTGCGTCGCGCGGTGGAGCTGACGCTGGGGACGGCGAGCGCGACGACGGCGACGGTCGCGACCGCGGCGACCGCGGCGGGCCGCACGCGCGGCGCACGGGAGCGCAGCACCGCCGTCGCCGACACGACGGTGACGGCCGCCAGCGGGACGACGACGGCTGACGCCAGGACCGAGATCCGCGCGGACGACGAGTACCACAGGCCCGCCAGGCGCAGGTGACCCCCGGTGGCCGCGTCGGCGTACAGGAGCCAGACCAGGGCGAGCATCGCGGGCACGAGCCACTGTCGGCGGACCAGCGCGACCACGGCGCCCAGCAGGGCGACGACGCCGATCGCGGTGCTCGTCGTCGACGGCCAGAGCGAGTAGCTGCCCACCAGGGTGCGCCAGAGCGCGGTGGCGACCGACTGGGTGACCGAACCCGTGTAGCCCGTCACGGACGCCGCCATCGGTGACATCGCCAGGGCGCCGACGCCCAGCACGACCGCGGCGACCGCGACCACCGGCGTCGCCACGGCCGCCCCGATCCGCCCGGCGGCGAGTGCGGTGCGTACACGACGCACGACGACGCCGACCAGTGCGGGGAGCAGGAGCACGATCGTCCCGAGGGCGGCGTTGGGGTGGGCGAGCGCCGACCCGATCAGCGCGACGGCCAGCGCAGCCGTACCCGCACCGCGACCCGTGCGGTCCCGGGTGATCCGCAGTCCCAGCGCCACGGAGGCCGGCACCATCGCCAGCCCCGCCGCGTTGGGCACGTGGCCCCATCCGATCCACAGGCTCATCGGGGTCGCCGTGGCCAGCCCGGCGAGCACGGCGCCGACGGCGTAGACGCTCGCGCGCGGGGGAGCGTCGGGGCGGGCGCGGCGATCGAGCTCGGCGGCCAGCTCGCCGCATCCCAGCACCCACGCCACCGAGGCGGCCGCCGCCGCGGCGAGGACGAGCACCGCCGTCGGAGAGCCGGGCAGCAGGGCCGCCAGCGCGTGCCAGCCTGCGGGATAGACGGCTGGGCGGCCGTCGCCGTAGGAGAGCGCGCCGAGCGTGAGCGAGGACGCCGACCCCGACTCGTCGACGAGACGGAGGGCGGAGAGGTGGAAGACGGCGTCCCACCGCTGCAGGTACCCGTCACCGCCCGACACGAGCAGCGCCGGGGTCACCGAGAGCGCGAGACCGAAGGCGGCGGCCGCGACGGTCCCGCGGCGCCACCGCAGGGCCTCCGGCATGGCGGGCAGGACACGGCCCAGCACCAGCGCGAGCGCCCCTCCGAGCGCGGCCGACCCGAGTGCGGCAAGCCAGCCCCAGCGCAGACCGAGGAGCTGGGCGAGGACGGCGCCGGCACCGAGCATCGCGACGGAGGCCGCGGGGGCCAGTGCCGCGACGAGCGAGCCCCGGACGCCGACCAGTCGCAGCGCGACCCAGCCGGGGAGCAGCAGCCAGGCGCACGCGAGCAGGAGCGTGGGGGCGAGCGCGAGCACGTCAGTCGGCGTCGCGGCGTGCTGCGTCGCTCAGCGCGAGAGCCCGGGTGAGCTCGGTGATCTGGCGGTTGAGCATCCGCATCCGCCCGTAGTAGGTGGCCAGGAAGCAGACGAACGCCACGGCGAGGGCGTAGAGCAGCAGGTCCGTGCCTCGCCCGACACCGACCAGGGAGGCGAGCCGGCTCGCCGCCGACGGCGCGATGATGAGGTACGCGGCCAGCAGCGCGAACAGCACCATCGCCACCCGTCGGATGGCCTGGTGGGGTGCACCCGCCGAGGAGCGTGTGAGCAGCAGCGTGGCCGCGGCGACGCCGACGAGCAGCAGGATCTTGATGACGAGCTGGGCGTCCTGGAGGTCCATCGGTGCTCCTAACGGAAGGTGAGCTCGAAGAGGATGTTGACGGCGTTGAGCAGCGACTGCCCCTTCGCCCTGGAGTAGTCGGTGTAGAGCACGTGCACGGGGTACTCGCGCCAGGGCAGCCCGGTGCGTCCGAGCTGCAGCACGATCTCACTCGCGTGCGCCATCCGGTTCTGACGGAGGTGGATTCCCGCGGCCGCCTCCCGGCTGATGACGCGCAAGCCGTTGTGGGCGTCGGTGAGCCGCATGCCCGTGCTCTGGTTGGTCACCCAGACCGCCGTCTTGAGCACCAGCTTCTTGAGCAGGCCCGCCTGGGTGCGCTCGTCGAGGAAGCGCGAGCCGAAGACGACGCCGAGCCGCTCGCGCCGGGCCAGCTCGAGCATCGCGACGGCGTCCGTGAGCTGGTGCTGACCATCGGCGTCGAACGTGATCAGGTAGTCGATGCCCGGCAGCGTCAGCGCGTGGTCGATCGCCGTCTGAAGTGCGGCGCCCTGCCCGAGATTCGTGGCGTGGCGGATGACGGTCGCGCCCGCCGCCGCGGCGGCTGCGGCCGAGCCGTCGGTGCTGCCGTCGTCGACGCACACCACGACGGGAAACTGCGCGCGGATCTCCCGCACCACATCGCCGACGACCCCTGCCTCGTCGAACACCGGCACGAGAACCGCAGCGTCCTCGTTCGGCATGCGCTCATTGTGGCAGTGCGGGCAGGCGTGGGTGCGCGTGATCGTCTCCTGGTCGACTCTGTTACTGATGTGACACGTGTGACATAGTGAGCGGCGCCGCTCCTAGTTGAAGGTTCACATGATGCGTCGCTCTCTTCCTGCCGTCACCGCCACGGTCGCCGTCATCGCCTCGATGCTCGTGGCGAGCCCCGCGGCCGCGGAGCCCGCCGTCCGCGACGTCCGCCCGATCGGTCACGTGGCGGCCGATGTCGGCAGCGACGACGGCGCGGCGACCGTGTCCGACGACGCCCACCCCGTCGAGCCGGACGTCGAGCTGGTCACCTTCGACGAGGTGTCGAGCACCGCGGAGGAGGTCGACCCCGACACCGACCCGGACACCGCCGAGACCTCGCCGCCCGCCGAACCGGTCGACGCCGCCGACACCGTCGACGGCTCGGACGGCGACACGCACGACGGCGACGAGCACGACGGCGACACGCACGAGGGCGACGACGAGGCCCATGTGCACGGGGAGTCCGGCGAGGCTCGGTCGGAGCAGGTCTACGCGTCGGCGACGACGGCGGACCTCGCCATCGTGGGTGTCAGCTGGGATCTCGGCACCGCACCCGACGATCTCGTCGTGGAGTCCCGCACGCGCACCGGGGACGACTGGACCGACTGGGAGTCGTTGGTCATCGAGCCGAACGAGGCACCCGACGATGCCGTCGACAGCGGTGCCCGCGACGGGACGTCGGCGCTCGCGGTCATCGACGTCGACGAGGTCGAGGTCCGCCTCTCGAGCGACGTGTCACTGCCCACCGGAGCCAGGCTCGGGGTCGTCGACCCGGGAGAGTCCAGCGCCGACGCCGACGTGCCGGCGACGCCGACCACCTCGCAGACCGGGTCCTCCGGCTCGGCGCGGCCGGGTGGCGCCGCGGGCCGTGGCATCGCTCAACCCGCCGGTTCGCTCGCGCCGGCAGGCGTCGCCGTCAACGGCGGGGTCATGGCCTCGGATGTCACGCTCGCCGCCGCGACCGGCACGGCCAGGCCGACGATCTACTCCCGGGCCCAGTGGGGCGCCGACGAGTCGATGATGACGTGGACACCGTCCCAGGGGCGGGTGCAGGGGATCGACATCCACCACACCGTCAACGCCAACAACTACACCTCGGCGCAGGTGCCGGCGCTGCTGCGCGGCATCTACAGCTATCACGCGCAGGACTGGGGGAGAGGCTGGGGCGACATCGGCTACAACTTCATCGTCGACCGGTTCGGCCGGATCTGGGAGGGCCGCTACGGCGGCGTGGACGCCGCGCCGGTGGGTGCGCACGCCACGGGGCTCAACTCCAACTTCTCCGGCGTCTCGCTGCTCGGCAACTTCGACATCACACCGGTGCCGTCGGCGATGTTCATCGCGGTCGCACGGGTCGCCGCGTGGAAGCTCTACCTCCACGGCGTCACCACCGCCTACGGCACCGTGACCGTCGACGCCGGAACCTTCAACCGCATCAACGGCCACCGCGACTCCAAGCAGACGACCTGCCCGGGCAAGTACATGTACAACCGGCTCGGCGAGATGCGCGAACGCATCTCCTCCTATCTCGGTGCGTTCTCCGGTCGTTCGCTGGATCGCGACATCGACGGTGACGGCTTCGCCGACCTCGTCGTGCGCTCGGGGACGTCGGTGTCGCTGATGTCCACGGTGGACCAGGGTGTGCTCAGCTTCTCCGGCCGTGGCACGGGCTGGTCGAGGACGAAGACGACGTCGGCCGGTGACGTCAACGGCGACGGCTATCCCGACGTCTACATGATCCGTGGCGACGGCCGCATGTACCTCTACCTGAGCACCTCCTCCGGGAAGCTCTCGACGTCCCCCAGCCGCAGCGTCTCGCACAACTGGGGATCGGTCAGCGCCGTCGCCGGAGGTGTCGACTGGGACGGCGACGGCATCGACGACGTGGTCACGCGACGTGCGGGCGGGGTGCTCTGGCTGAACCGGGGGACCGGAGGTGGGGCCCTGCAGGCGGCGACGCGGCTGTCGACGGCGAGCTGGACGGGCTTCGACTCGATCACCCTCGTGGAGGACTTCTCCTCCGGGCGGCCCGCCCTGCTGGCGCGGAAGAAGACGACCGGGACCCTCTCCGCCTACGTGAGGAGCTCCGCCGGCGGCCTCGGCAGCGCCCGGGCGATCGGGACCTCCACCTGGCGCGACGCGGCGTTCATCGCCGGTACGCCCGACGTGGTCGGTGCCGCGGGCGGTGACATCCTCATGGTCAAGACGAACGGCGAGCTGTGGCTGGTCCCGGGCACGGGCACGGGATCCGTCGTCGCCCGGGGCATGGTGTACCTGGGTCGGGCGCCCAGCGACACGCGGCGCGTCATCCCGTTCGAGCGCACCGACGGTGTGGCGGGGTTCTTCGCCGTTCGTGACAACTCGACGCACTCGATGCGCCGCTGGCTGTTCCGGTGGACCGCGCGTGCCTACGTGGACCTGAAGCCGACGGGGATCACGGTCGGCAGCAGCGACCGGGTCGTCGCGGCCGGTGACTGGAACGACGACGGTCGACCCGATCTCATGGTCGTGCGCAGCAACGGGAGGCTGATGCTGCACGTCGGCACCGGCGGTGGCCGGTTCGCGGCCACGGGGCGGCAGGTGGCGACCGGCTGGGACTCCTTCAGCGCGGTCGTCGGAGCGCCGAACTTCCGGGGCGACGGCGTCGCCGGGCTCATCGCGTGGCACCGCAGCTCGGGTCGACTCTGGTTCTACCCGAGCGACGGCGACGACGGCTACCGCACCCGCGTGATGATCTCCGACGGCGCGACCGGCATGGACATGCTCGTCAACGCCAGCCGCTGGAACGGTGGCGGCGCGACCGACCTGCTGATGCGCGGCGCCGACAGCAAGCGGCTGTTCCACTACGACGGCAACGGCCCCGGGCTGGCCTTCGCCCCGCGGTCGACCTCACCGACGTACGGCTCGATGACGGCGATCGTCGGCGTCGGCGACGTCACGCGCGACGGCAAGCCCGACCTCGTGATGACGACGAGCGCCGGTGGGCTGCGCATCTACGCGGGCGACGGCAGGGGCGGCGTGACGTTGTGGCGTGAGCTGACCACCTGGCCGAGGTCCGGATCGCTAAGTTGACGGGGTGCCCAGCCCCGCTCGTGTGACCCTGGCGAC
>JBMDXU010000045.1:0-9907 GCA_048594485.1 Pseudactinotalea sp.
CGGTCCACGACGCCCTCCCCCGCGACGCCCTCCCCCGGGTCGGTCCCGACGGCGACCAGTCCCGTGCTCGAGAGCGTCTGGAAGTAGTACCGGCGAAAGTCGAGGACGTCCTGCCGGTCGAGATGGTCGGTGAGGAACAGGTAGCCGTCGCGACGCAGCAGCTCCCATAGCGCCTCCCGGTCGTGACGCACCTCGTGAGGCGTCGGCGCCAGCGACCCCATGCGGGCGGGCGACTCCTCCAGCACGTACCCGTTGGACGTCGGCACCCCCGCATGATCGTGCGCGGCAGGCGACGAGCGCAAGGACGAGCCGTAGGCTCGAGCGCGTGACGACCGACCACGTCCTCGAGCAACGACCACTCCCCCGCCTCGACCGCCAGGTCTCGGTGATCGGGCTCGGCACCTGGCAGCTCGGCGCCGACTGGGGCGATGTCAGCGAGGACGCCGCCCGTGCCGTTCTCGACGCGGCCGCCGAGGCGGGTGTCACCTTGCTCGACACCGCCGACGTCTACGGGGACGGCCGCTCGGAGCGCCTCATCGGCGCCTTCCTCGCCGACAACCCCGGTCTCGACGTGCTCGTCGCCACCAAGATGGGGCGGCGCGTCGACCTCGACCCCGCGCTCTACACGCTCGCGCACTTCCGTTCCTGGACGGACCGCTCCCGGTGGAACCTCGGCGTCGACCGGCTCGACCTCGTCCAGCTCCACTGTCCCCCTCCAGCGGTCTACGGCAGCGACGCCGTCTTCGACGCCCTCGACACCCTGGTCGAGGAGGGGGCCGTCGCCGGGTACGGGGTCAGCGTCGAGACCTGCGACGAGGCGCTCACCGCCATCGCCCGCCCCGGGGTGGCGAGCGTGCAGATCATCCTCAACGCGTGCCGCCTCAAGCCCCTCGAGGAGGTGCTCCCGGCGGCGGCCGCCGCGGGGGTCGGTGTCTTGGCACGGGTCCCGCTGGCCAGCGGGTTGCTCAGCGGGCGCTACCGCATCGACACCCAGTTCGACGCCTCGGACCACCGCAGCTACAACCGGCACGGCGAGGCCTTCGACCAGGGTGAGACCTTCTCCGGCGTCGACTACGCCACCGGCGTCGCCGCCGCACAGGAGTTCGCCGCCCTGGCTCCCGACGGCGCGAGCCCCGCACAGACGGCGCTCCGGTGGGTCATCCAGCAGCCCGGCGTCACCAGCGTGATCCCCGGCGCACGCGACCCGGAGCAGGCCCGCGCGAACATCGCTGCCGCGGCGCTGCCGCCTCTCGATGCCGCGACGCTCGACGCCATCGCCGATCTCTACGACCGTCGCATTCGAGAGTCGGTCCACGACCGCTGGTGATTCCCGTGGCTCGGACCGGGCGGGTGACCCACCATGAGGGCATGACCTCGATGTCGAGCTTCGTCCGTCCGGCCGCGTTGGCCGACGCACCCTACGCGTACGCGTCGATCGTGCCGCCGGACCGCCGGCTCGTCTTCCTCGCCGGTTCGTGCCCGCTCGATGCCGCAGGCCGCATCGTGGCTCCGGGCGACCTCGCCGCGCAGACCCGCGTATGCCTGAGCAACATGACGACGGTGCTCGCCGAGATGGGGGCGGCGCTCACCGATGTCGTCAGCACCCGGGTGCTCGTCGCGACGACCGACCGGGCCGATCTGGGCGCCGCCTGGGACGTCTACGCGTCCGTCCTCGGCGAGCACGACGTGCCGAGCACGCTGATGGGTGTGACCGTGCTGGGCTACCCGGACCAGCTCGTCGAGATCGACGCGGTCGCGGCCGTGGCATCGGAGCGGACGGTCTCGACCGGAGGCTGACCCGGCTCAAGCCGCCCGAGCATGCGTCGAGCGGACACCCCGGGGAGGCACTGCGCGCGGTCCGGCGCGTAAAGGTGGGAGGCTCTGCGCATGTCGCTGCTACGCCGTCGATCGAAGACCGCCACCTCGGAGCATCCCGGTCCGCGCGCCACCACGGCGAAGATCCCCGTCAAGGACGCGCCGCCGCCGGAAGACCTCTCCCCCGACGAGACGGTCGCCCTCTCGCCGCGATCGGTGTGGCGCGCGGGCTGGGTCCTCACCGGTGTCGCGCTGTGCGTGTTCATCATCGGGTTCGTCGTGACCCGCGGCGGCGGCACCATCTTCACGCTCATCATCGCGGCCTTCATCGCCGTCGCGATGGAGCCCGCGGTCCGGCTGCTCACCCGATGGATGAAGCGACCGCTCGCGACCGCCGTCGTCATGCTCGGCGGCTTCCTCGCCTTCGGCGGGTTCATCGCGGCCTTCGGCGGCCTCCTCGTGGCCGAGGTACAGAACCTCGTGCAGTCGGCACCTGGCGCCGTCGACGCCGCCATCACGTGGGTCAACGACACCTTCAGCACGAGCTACAGCACCAGCAGCATCATCGACGAGCTCGACCTCACCCCCGACCGGCTGCGCGACTACGCCGGCCAGCTCTCGGGCGGCGTCCTCGCGGTCGTCACCACCATCTTCGGCGGCATCTTCAACGCTTTCGCGGTGCTGCTCTTCACCTCGTACATCTCCGGCTCGATGCCCGCGCTGCGCAACTGGGTCGCCGGGCTGTTCCAGCCGCGCCGTCAGTCCGTGGTCCTCACGGTCTGGGAGGTGTTCGTCACGAAGGTCGGTGGCTACGTCACCGCGCGTCTGATCATGGCGCTGTGCTCGGCCACCGCCCACAGCATCGCGATGGCCGTCATCGGCATGGACTACTGGCTGGCGCTCGGCCTCTGGGTCGGCATCATCTCCCAGTTCGTCCCGACGATCGGTACCTACATCGCGATCGTGCTCCCGCTCGCCGTCGGACTGACCAGCGGCGACCCGCTCGACGGCGTCATCATCACGGCGTTCGCAATCGCCTACCAGCAGTTCGAGAACCTCATCCTCGACCCCCGTGTCAGCTCCCGGGCCGTCAACGTCCATCCCGGGGTGTCCTTCGCCTCGGTGCTGCTCGGCGCGCAGCTCTTCGGCGTCGCGGGTGGTCTGCTGGCCGTGCCCGTCGCGGCGACACTGTCGACCATCTTCGAGCTCTACAAGAAGCGGTACGAGATCTCTCCCGACGCCGAGGCCTCAGCCCGCGCCGCGACCACGCGCGAGATCGAGGATGACAAGGACTCGTCGTCGGATCCCCCGGGCGACGGGCCGCCCGACGACGACTCCCGCGGGAGTGACTCGAGCGCGGTGTCACCAGCACCCGAGAAGGCCTGAGCGCGCCGACTCCGCCCGGCCGTCAGCCGGGATGTCGACGGCGGAGCAGAAGGCTCAGCGAGCATCCCGCCACGAGCGCCCAGAACGCCGACCCGATCCCCGCCACCGTGAGGCCGGAGACTGCTACCACGAGCGTCACGACCGCCGGGATGCGGAGCTCGGCGTCCGCCAGTGCCTGCTGCATCGACCCGACGAGGCTGCTCAGCAGGCCGACCGCCGCGATCGCGGCGAACACGCCGGGCGGTGCTGCTGCGGCGATCGTCGCCACCACCCCGACGGCCAGCCCCAGCACCACGTAGCCGCCGCCTGCCACCGCGGAGGCCACCCATCGGCGTGCGGGATCGCGACCCGCCTCCGGTCCCGCGGCCAGGGCGGCCGAGATCGCCGCCAGGTTGAGCGCGTGCCCGCCGAACGGTGCTGCAGCGATGGTCGCGAGCCCGGTCGTGCCCAGCGAGGCCCGCCACGGCACCCGGTACCCGAGGCTCGCCATGACGGTGACACCCGGGATGTTCTGACTCGTCATCGTCACCAGGTAGAGCGGGACGGCGATCGACACCATCGCCTGCCAGCTGAAGGCCGGTGCCACGAGGACCAAGGAGGGGGCGGCACTGGACCAGTCCGCAGCCGCGAACGTGCCGTCGATCGCCATCACGACCAGCGCGGCCGCCAGTGATCCGGGGACGGCCCATCGCGGAGCGAGCCGTGCCAGCACCGCCCAGGTCACGAGGACGCTGCCGATGGCGACCGGGCTCGTCGGCAGGTCGCGGAACGGCGCGAGGCAGAGCGCGAGCAGAACACCCGCGAGCATCGCGCTGGCGACGGCCGACGGGATCCGACGGACGAGCGCCCCCAGGGCCGGCACGAACCCGGTGAGCGCGAGCAGGACGCCCGTCACCACGAACGCGCCCACCGCCGCCGCGAAGCCGCCCGCCGGCGCCACGGCGGTGGCCAGCAGCGCCGCCCCCGGTGTCGACCAGGCCACCGTGATCGGCAGCCGCGACCACAGCGTCAGGCCGAGACAGCACAGCCCCATCAGCACGGACAGGACCAGCAGACCCGAGGCGGACTCCTCCGGACTCGCACCCATGGACTGCAGTCCCGCCAGCACCACCGCGAACGACGAGGTGAAGCCCACGATCGCCGTCACGACACCGGCGAGCACTGGTGTGCTCAGGGACTCTCGGCTTTGCCGCGCCGGTGCGCGTGGACCCTCCTGACTGGGTGAGCCCGTCCCACCGGTCGAGTCGGACGTGTCACTCACAGGGCCGACAGTAGGGCCTCCTCCCCCGGTCGGCGTCCACGCCCGTCGGGGTTGAGATGCTTATGTTGAGATCGGTTCTCATTCTGGTTATGGTCTGCGGCATGCACACTCCGACCCGCCCCCGCCCACGACCGCTCCCGCTGCTCGCCCTGCTCGGCGCCGCCGCACTGCCGCTCGCCGCCTGCGCCGCCCCCGACGCGCAGGACGCGGCCACCGACGCCGCCACCACGGCCGCGGCGCCCACCGAGGAGGCGGCGAACAAGCCTCGCCTCGTCATCACCTACGACGGCGGTCTCCAGGTGCTCGACGCCACCACGCTCGAGGTCGTCAGCGACATCCCGCTCGCCGGCTTCAACCGCGTCAACCCGGCGGGCGACGAGCGACACGCCCTCGTGTCGACCACGGGCGGCTTCCAGGTCCTCGACCTCGGAGTCTGGGGTGAGCCTCACGGTGACCACGCGCACTACTACTCGAGCGACCCGGCGCTTCTCGACGTGACCTATCCCGCCGAGGTGCCCGGACACGTCGTCCCCCATCACGGACTCACCGTGCTGTTCGACGACGGCACCGGCGAGGTGGACGTCGTCGACTCCGGCGCGATCGCCGAGGGCGACGTGCTCAACAGGTACACCACCCCGGCGGCCCACCACGGTGTCGCCGTGCAGCTCAGTGACGGCAGCCTGTTCGTCACCGACGGCACCGAGGACGAACGCCGTTCCGTCCGGGTGCTCGACAGCGACGGCGAGGTGATCACGGGCTCCGACGACTGCCCGGGCGTGCACGGCGAGACCGTGGCCGAGCACGAGGCGGTCGTCGTCGGCTGCGAGGACGGCGCGTTGTTCTACCACAAGGGCGAGATCGTCAAGCTGTCGAGCCCGGACGGGTTCGGACGCATCGGCAACCTGCGCGGCGTCGAGGACTCCGACCTCGTGCTCGGCGACTACAGCACGAATCCCGAGGGCGGCGATCTCACGCAGGTCGCGATCATCGACATCCACGACGAGACGCTCGACGTGGTCGACCTCGGCGTCGAGTACACCTTCCGCTCCCTCGCTCGCGACGACGAGGGCAACGGACTCGTGCTCGCCGACGACGGGCGCCTGCACGTGCTCGACCTCGAGGAGGGCACGGTGACACGGAGCATCGAGGTGATCGACGCCTGGGACGTGCCCGAGGAGTGGCAGCTGCCGCGCCCGACCCTGGTCATGCTCGACGGCAGCGCGTACGTCACCGACCCGGCGACGCAGCGCATCCTCGCCGTCGACGTCGAGACCGGTGAGGTGTGGGCCGAGGGTTCGCTCGACGTCGCGCCCAACGAGATCGTCGGTGTGACCGGTGACGTGGTCGACGGCGTGTCCGACGACCACGAGGACGATGGTGACGATCACTGAGCCCCGACCCGCTCGCGGCTCCCGACCGCGAGCGGTCGCCGCGGCCGTGCTGGCGACACTCGTCGTCGGCACGGCCGCGTGCGCCGAGGACAGCAACGACGACCTGGCCGTCTGGGTCTCGTTCGCGCCGCTGCAGTACCTGGTGGAGCAGGTGGGCGGCGGCGAGGTCGCGGTCACCAACCTCACGCCGGACGGCGCCGATCCGCACTCGGTCGAGATGAGCCCGGCTCGGGTCGCCGGGCTGGCCGAGGCCGATCTCGTCGTCTACGTCGGTGGTCTGCTCCCCGCGGCGGACCAGGCGATCGAGCAGACCGGACCCGACGCCGTCGTCGACGTCCTGGAGGTCGCGACGGTCGAGCTCGATCAACCGGCTCCCCCGCCCGATCCCGGCCGCGACCCGCACTTCTGGCTCGACCCCGTGCGATTCGGACTGGCCGCGGAGATGGTCGCGGATGCCCTCGCCGAGGTCGACCCGGCGCACGCGGACGACTTCCGCAGCCGCGCCGACGCTCTCGGGGCGGAGCTGGAGACGCTCGACGTCGACTACCGCACCCAGCTCGCCGACTGCCAGGGCGCGACCCTCGTCACGTCGCACGAGGCGTTCGGCTACCTCGCGGCGCGCTACGGCCTGCAGCAGCAGGGCATCTCCGGCATCGACCCCGAGGTGGAGCCCTCGCCCGCCCGGGTCCGCGAGGTCGGTGAGATCGTCCAGGGCACCGGCGTGCGCACCATCTTCTTCGAGCACGCGGCCGACGAGTCCGTCGCTCGGCGCCTCGCCGACGATCTCGGGGTCGAGACCGCCGTGCTCGACCCGATGGAGCGCCCCTCCGATCCCGACTACCTGGTGGTGATGCGGGCCAACCTCGCGGCCCTGGTGGCCGGGCTCGCCTGCGACTGACGGCTCCCTCAGGGCCGGTATCGGAGCGCGACGTCGACGATCCGTTCGGGGGTGGCATCCTCCCCCACCTCGATCTCCGGGTAGAGCACGAGGTCGATGGCGCGGGGATGGGGAACGGCCGCGGCGATCTGCGCCAGCCACTCCTCCTCCTGCTCCTCGGTGGCGGCATCGCCGTCGCGCACGTGCCGGACCAGCGACACGAGCTCGTCGCGGCTGAGCGTCGCCTGGCGCAGGCCGTCGTCCCCCCTGGTCGTCGCCAGCTCGGCCGTGATGGTGTCGCCGAGGGCGATCCCCGCGCTGCGCTGGACGGCCACCTTGAGCGGCAGCAGGTACTGGCCGTCCTTCGGCCACAGCGAGGTCGTCCAGGTCACGTCCCCGACGGTCACGGACACCGGGATCATCCCCCAGCCGTAGGTGACGTCGTTGGCGACGTCGTGCAGCCAGTCGGCGGGGACACGGAGGAACACGTAGGGAGCCGGTCCGCGCCACTCGAACACCTCGCCGGTCACCACGACTCGCGCCATGGGACGAGCATCTCGCACGGGCGCCGACTTCGGGGTGCAACCATCCGCTTCTCGGGTTAGCGTCGAGCATCGACGACTCCCGACCGGAAGGTCCCACCATGCCCACCCTGACCCGCGACGGCATCGAGATCAGCTACACCGACCACGGAGGGTCGGGCCGACCGGTCGTCCTCGTCCACGGCTGGCCGCTCTCGGGAGCCTCCTGGGACGACGTCGTCCCCGCGCTCCTGGATGCCGGCCACCGCGTGCTCACCTACGACCGTCGCGGTTTCGGGTCCTCCGGGATGACCGACGTCGGCGGGTACGACTACGACCTGCTGACGAGCGATCTCGCGGCGCTGCTCGACGCGCTGGACCTGTCCGATGTCACCCTGGTCGGATTCTCGATGGGGGGCGGCGAGGTCGCACGCTACGTCGGCAACCACGGCGAGTCGCGGCTGCGGTCGCTCGTCTTCGCCGGCGCCATCCCGCCGTGGTTGCTCAAGAGCGACGACAACCCCGAGGGTGGCCTCGACATGGCGACGGCGCGGGGCATGCAGGAGGCGCTCGCCGCGGATCGAGACGGCTTCCTCGACCAGTTCATGACCAACTTCTTCAGCGCGGGTGGTGAGCTCAAGGTCACCGAGGAGCAGCGTCAGCGCGCGCTCGCGCTCGCCGCGGAGGCCGACCTCGACGCGGCCGTGGCCTGCATCGTCCTCTGGACCTCGAGCTTCGTCGACGACGTCGCCCGCATCACGGTGCCGACCCTGGTGATCCACGGCGACAGCGACGCGATCGTGCCGATCGAGGTCTCCGGTCAGCGACTTCACGAGCAGGTACCCGGCAGCAGCCTCGTCGTCATCGAGGACGGCCCCCACGGGATCACCGTCAGCCACACAGCCGAGTTCACCGACGCGCTCGTGTCCTTCCTCGACCGCTGACTCGTCACGAGCAAGGAGCTGTCATGCCCGCCCTCCCCACCGCTGTCCAGGCCGTCGTCGACGCGATCAACGCCGGTGACACCGACGCCTTCGTCGCGGCCTTCACGCCCGATGGCCGGGTCGACGACTGGGGTCGTGTCCTCGCCGGGCCCGAGGGCCTGCGCAGCTGGGCCGACACCGACGCGATCGGTGCCGGCGCCCGGATGACGGTCCTCGACGCGAGCACCGAGGGGGACGTGACGGAGGTCCGCTTCGACTGGCGCAGCCGGGTCTTCAACGGCGAGAGCACCGCGTTCGTCACGGTGCTGGACAGCAAGGTGAGCGAGTTCCGCATCCCGCCCTCCCACTGACCGCCGTCGCGCGATCCGGTTCCCGGCGCATCGGGCGCGCGCAGGCGGGCCTCAGAGAAACCGGTCGGGATCCCCGGCGCCGACGCGGACGACCTCGGGTGCGCCGTCGGAGAAGTCGACGACGGTGGTCGGCACGTCGCCGATCTCGCCCGAGTCGATGACGGCGTCCACCTGGTGATCCAAGCGCTCCTTGATCTCCCACCCGTCGGTGAGCGGCTCCGCCTCACCGGGCAGCAGCAGCGTGCTCGACAGGATCGGCTCACCCATCTGGGCGAGGAGGGCGTGCACCACCGGGTGATCGGGGATGCGGACGCCCACCGTCTTCTTCTTCGGGTGCAGCAGCCGCCGCGGCACCTCCCGGGTCGCCGGAAGGATGAACGTGTAGCAGCCGGGTGTCGCGGCGCGGATGGCGCGGAACGTCGTGTTGTCGACGTGCACGAACTGCCCGAGCTGGGCGAAGTCGGCGCAGACCAGGGTGAAGTGGTGCCGCTCGTCGAGCCCGCGGAGCGCCAGGATGCGGTCCCGACCGGCGCGGTTGTCGAGCGCCGAGCCGAGGGCGTAGCAGGAGTCGGTCGGGTAGGCGATCAGACCGCCGTCGCGCAGGATCTGCACCGCCTGACCGATCAGGCGAGGTTGCGGGTCGACGGGATGGACGTCGAGATAGCGCGCCATCGCCTGCGCCCGACTCAGCCGGTCTGACGCGCCCGGCGCCGGCGGGACAGCTCGTCGTCGCTCACGACGGCGGCACCGCCCTCGGCAGCGTCGTCGTGAGCGCGCTCGGTCGGGAACTCGGCGAGGCTCCCCTCGACCTCGCGCCAGACGCGACCCACGGCGATGCCGAACACACCCTGACCGCCCTGGACGAGGTCGATGACCTCGTCGGCGGACGTGCACTCGTAGACCGACGCGCCATCGCTCATCAAGGTGATGCGCGCCAGGTCGTCGACTCCGCGATCGCGCAGATGGTCGACCGCGGTACGGATCTGCTGCAGCGAGACGCCGGTGTCGAGAAGACGCTTGACGACCTTGAGCACGAGCACGTCGCGGAAGCTGTAGAGGCGCTGCGTCCCCGAGCCGCTGGCGGGCCGGATCGAGGGCTCGACGAGCCCGGTCCGCGCCCAGTAGTCGAGCTGACGGTAGGTGATGCCGGCCGCGCGGCAGGCTGTCGGGCCGCGGTAGCCGGTGTCGGAGTCGAGATCGGGCAGCGTGTCGCCGAAGAGAAGGCCCTGGGCCCGCTGCGGGACGCCCAGGCCACCGTTCTCTGCATTGTCAGTGCTTGACGAGCCGGCCACGCCTACCCACTCTCCTGTCGTCGGACGTGACCCCACTGTACGCCTGAGCGCACCGCCGCCACGTGGCGAC